>JBBRQL010000384.1:0-1828 GCA_038226425.1 Verrucomicrobiota bacterium | reverse complement strand
CCGCGGTTATCCGGAAAGATACGAGCCGACCCAATAAGCCTCGGTAACTCCTGCCCATGGGCCTATCTTCGACAATCTTACGCGCTGCTGCGTGTACGCTTCCTTGCCCTTGTTCGTTCACCTGCATCCGCCCTGCCATCACAGCATAGCTCTTGATTGCCTGAAACAAGGCGTAATAAAGACGGTTAGCCGCGGTATTCGTGCTTCCCGCCCGCAGGCACTCTCTACCTTCAGCCCAATTCTTGTCGGATTTTGCGGCGAGCATGTTCGACTGGGCTTGCACTTGAACGGTGGAGCAACGTGAATTTTATCCACCACCCTGTCAACCGCCCAAATTTGCCCAGCTCTGGTGACGCTCGACTGGTTCACGACGGTTCGTGCCATCGCCGGCGCCACTCGGCGCGGGAGAGCTTGCCGCGCTGGCTCGGCGCCAAAGACGTCACGAACCGCCACGCGCGCGGCGTCTGCCATGCCGGCAGGCGTCCGAGCAGATGCGCGCGCAGCTCCTGTTCCGTCGCGGGCGTCCTCAGCTCGACGACCGCGACCACCGATTCGCCGCGGTCCCCTTCCTCGGGCACGCCGAAGACGAGGCATTCGCGCACGGCCGGATGCCCCCGCAACTCGGCCTCGACGGCTTCGGGCGCGACCTTGCGGCCGGCGACGTTGACCAGGTCGCCGACACGTCCGCGCAGGAGCACGCCGCCGGTCGCGTCGAACTCGACAAGGTCCTGCGTGCGATAGACCCCGTCGGCAAGTCGCTCATCGGAACGCGGCCAGTAGCCGTCGCCGACCGCCGGACCGCGCACGGTCAGACAACCGTCCGCGTCGCGTCCCAGCTCCACGCCGCGCATCGGATGGCCTGCGGCCGCCGCATCGGTGCGCGGCGCTTCGCCGGCGTCGTAGGCGATGCCGCCGCATTCGGAGGCGCCCAGGAAGTTGTGCAGCTTCAACCCGCGATCGGCGTGGACGGCGTGCTCCAGCGCGAGCGGCAAGGGTGCGCCGGCCGAGATGGCGAGACGCACGTTGCGAGGTATCGCGCCGGCCTCGTGCCATGCGCGCCACATCGCCGGCACCGCGGGCAAGGTGAGCGGGACATCGCCCACGCTCCGCGCGGCCTCCGCCACCGCGGCGGGCAACGGCGACGGCACCAGCACCAGCGGGATGCCGTGCAGCAGCAGCGGCAGCACGAGGTTGGAGAACCCGTAGCTGTGCGCGAGCGAGATCACGCCGAGGTCCGGCTGCTCCCGCGACAAACCCATCGTCGCCACGATGGCATCGGCATCCGCCGCCAGCTGCCCGGCGGTGAACGCGACGCACCGCGACGTGCCGGTCGTGCCGGAGGTGAGCTTGAGATGCGCGATGCCGTCAGGCGGAGGCAGGACGACGGGCGGAGGCTGGCCGGGCTCGAGCGGGCAGACCGGACGCCCTGCCCTCCACGCCCGGAGCAGCGCGAGGATGAACCCGACCGATTGGCCGCTCGGGAAGACGAGACCGGGGCCGTCGTCCATCTGCACGGAATCCGCCTCGGCTTCCAGTCCGGCGAAGGTCCAGACGCGGCCGGCCGCCACGTCGCGCAACGCCCACGCGTGCGGGGAGCGCGCGACGGTCTGGCGCCAACGGAGGTCGAGCATTGCGGCGGCTGTTTGCCGGGCGATAGCGTCCGCCGCAAGCAGCGAGTGCAGAACGGGTGCGATCCGAAGTGGCGGTCAGAAGGGGTGGAGACGGGAAGAGATCGATCTGGAAAGCAGGAAAACAGGAACGGAGCGGGCAAAGCCTCGTTTTTCCTGCTTTCCTGTTTTCCAGACCCTCTCTCCGGCCGGTGTCTTCT
>JBBRQL010000383.1:0-1855 GCA_038226425.1 Verrucomicrobiota bacterium | reverse complement strand
TTCCTCCGCACCCGCTCGAACTGCTCCCGGGCCTCCTCGGAGGTCATGTAGGGCTGATTCAAGCGCCATGCCTTCAACTCCTGGACCCGTTTTTCACGGTCTTCTTTCACACGAAAAGACTACCCTCCGGGGCCGTTTCGGCGAGGTGTAAATTCACTTGGTATCACTGCGCTGAAGCGAGGCTGGCGGTGGCAAGGCGGCGGGCGATGAACTCGCGGACCTTGGGGATCTTGCAGGAACGCAGCAGGTCCAGGCCGAAAGCCGGGTCCGTCGCGACGGCGCCCTCCGCAGCGTACCAGTAGAGCAACGGCAGGTTGTGGTCGCCGATGTCCTCGGCGTGCGACACGAGCGCGGTGAGGAGGGCCTTGCGGCTGGCCGCGGGCAGGCGTTGCGCGGCCGAGGCGATCTGGCGGCGGACGACCGGAGAGACTTCCGCGGCGGCGATGCCCGCCAACGCATCGATGGCTCCACGGACGTTCTCCTCGGCCCAGTGCTCCACCGGCCGGTAGGGCGCGGCCTCGGTCGCCGCTTGGATCGCCCAGCCTCGGGCCTGTTCGTCGCTGCTCTGGACGAGCTGGCCGATGTCCTCGAACGCGATGCCGCCGGTGACGTGCATCGCCCAGATGCCGCGAAGCGTCGACCAGGTGTCGCGACCCGCGAGCATCAGGTCGCGGATCTCTTCGCGGGCCGTTGAGGACAGCTTGCCGGCCGCGGCGCGTTCGGCGAGCAGCCGTCGCGCGTGTCGGCTCATCCATTCGTTCTTGGACGGCACGAGCTTCACCAACGCTGGATCGTCGAGCGCGGCGAGGTCGACTTTGGTCTTGGGCTGGTCGCCGTGGACGATCTTGTAGATGCGGCCGTTGCTGCGGTCGTGGCCGTCATCGCGGCCGTGGTGGCACTGGTTCTTGTCGTACCAGTCGATGACGTAGACCGAGCCGTCGGGGTCGTAGCGCTGGTTCAACGTCTGGCTCCAGGTGTCGTTGAAGTTCAGGAAATCCGCTCCGTGCTTGCCGATGTAGCCGGACCCGGACCGCACGGGCACGTCCATGTTCATGCGTTGTCCGTGGATGTTCCCCATGAAAAGCCCGCCGCGATACTGCTCGGGCCAGCTCGTGCCGAGATAGACCATCATGCCCGCGTGGGCGTGGCCGCCACCGGCGGCGTCGCTGCGGCCGTTGCCGGCGTGCGGACCTTGGTTGCCCGCGTAGTGGCGGTGGTCGGCCACCGTCTTGATGTCCTCGTAGACATAGGGGAAAACAGGTTTGCGGCTGCCGGATTGGCGGTGCTTGGCGTTCCGCACGGTCTCCTCGGCGCCGACGGCGAAGTGCTCGCCGCCTTGCCGCTCGTAGCGTCCGCCCTGGATCATGTGGAAGAGGTGCGGGATGACGCAGGCCTCGATCCAGCATTGTCCGTCCGCGTCGAAATCCACGCCCCACGGGTTGCTCGTGCCCTCGGCGAAGACCTCGAACTGGCGCTTGGTCGGATGGTAGCGCCACACGCCGGCGTCCATCCACTGGCGCTCGGACTCCGGCGCGCCCGGCTTGCCGACGTGCGAGGGGCAGAAGAC
Organism: Verrucomicrobiota bacterium; assembly: GCA_038226425.1. Lineage (GTDB taxonomy): Bacteria > Verrucomicrobiota > Verrucomicrobiia > Limisphaerales > UBA9464 > CAIVQB01. The sequence continues at coordinate 288 of JBBRQL010000383.1, read as the reverse complement.
GCCGTGGCAACCATAGAGCCAGCCGTCCGGCCCCCAGGTGAAGGTGTTCAAGGTCTCGTGCGTATCGGCGGAGAAGTTCCAGCCGTCGAGCAGCACCTGCGGCGGACCGGCCGGTCGCGGCGCGTCGCCGTCGATGATCGGCAGGAACATCAGGTACGGCGCCGCGCCGAGGAAGACGCCGCCGTAGCCGTACTCGATGCCCGAGACGAGGTTCAGCCCTTCGAGCACCACGGTGCGCTTGTCGAACTTGTGGTCGCCGTCGGTGTCCTCGAACACGACCAGGCGGTC
>JBBRQL010000382.1:0-1887 GCA_038226425.1 Verrucomicrobiota bacterium | reverse complement strand
TCCTGCGCCTCGTCTCCGCTCTCTTGTCCGAGACCTCCCAAGATTGGGAGACCGGAACAATCTACCTCAACATAGTCTCCTCCAACCCACCCACGACTTGATCCCCGCAGAAATTACAGAAAGAAAATTGCGCGGCCGGCTGCTAGGCCGACGCACGTTGATTTCGCGTGGATTTTGGACCGGATTCGATTCATCCCAAAGCAACTGCCGTAGTTGAACCGACGGTCTCCTTGGAATAAATCTGTGGATTCGTTGGATTTGTTGACAGTTTTGACGCGTCAGCCGTGCCGCGAGCGCCGTCGCTGCCGCCCTATCCGGCTGCGCGATTGCCGGGCTTGGATATCACGCCGACGGCAAGGATAGGGGGACTGGGGTATCCCTCCGATTTCACCTGTTCCGTCGGTCTCGGAAGGAAGCTGGCGGCCTGGGTGTCCAGTCCGCGAAGTGTCCAACTATCCAGATCGGCGGCCTTCTCCCGACCCTTCTTGTCGAGGAGCGTCCGAAGTCGCGTGCTGAGATTCGCCTTGTGCTCCGCCCGAAGAAAGGCATTGTGCCGCCGCTATCCGTCAGACGGCTTGCTCTTCGGCACTTGGTGGATCTTCAGTTGAACACGTTTCAGTGATGATTTGAAACCCGACAATCGGGAACAGTTCGAGACTCGCAGCTAGGTCGGCAGCAAACATCACATATGGGAACAAAATTGTTCGTCGGTAATCTATCGTTCAACACCACTCAGAACCAGCTTCAGGACGCGTTCTCGCAGCACGGCGTCGTGGTCGAAGTGGCCCTCATGCTCGACCGCGAGACCGGTCGTTCCCGCGGGTTCGCTTTCGTCACCATGGACACCGTTGAGTCCGCCCAGGCGGCCATCCAGGCCATGAGCGGCGCGCAGCTCGACGGCCGTTCGTTGACCGTCAACGAGGCCAAACCGAAGGAAGAGCGTCCCCGCTCCGGTGGCGGCGGCGGCTACGGCGGCGGCGGCGGCGGCGGCTACCGTGGTGGCGGCGGCGGCGGCGGCGGCGGCGACCGTGGTGGTCGTGGCGGCGGCGGCGGCGGCTACAGCGGCGGCGGCAGCCGTTACTGAGCTTCGGCCCAGGATTTCGGAGCGGAAGCAGGTTCGCCTGCTTCCGCTTTTTTGTGCCCTGTCCCGGCTGCCCCCCCGGGCAGTTCCCACTTGAAGCATCACGACGACCGGCCGGGATTCCGCCGGACCTTCGCCGATCGCTTCCCGGCTTGAGGTCGGCTCCCGCGCCCGCCAACCTCGCCGCACATGAAACTCTGCCGCTTCCGTTCTCCTGCCACGCCGTGGCCCTCCGTGGGACTGCTCGTGGACGACTCCACGTTGCTCGACCTCACCGACGCCGGCGTCGTAAGTCTCTCGGAACTGCTCGATGCCGCCGATCTTCCGGAGCGGATCGCCGCCCTCTCGAAACGGAGCCTCCGCCGCGTGCCGCTCGCCGCGGCGACGCTGCTCGCACCGGTCGACCGCCAGGAGGTCTGGGCCGCCGGCGTGACCTACCTCCGCAGCAAGAAGGCGCGCATGGAGGAATCGGATTTCAGCGCCACGGCCTACGACCGGGTCTACGACGCGGCCCGCCCGGAGATCTTCTTCAAATCGGTCGCCGAGAAGGTCGTCGCCCCTGGCGGGGAGGTCGGCATCCGTTCCGACGCGAAATGGAACGTCCCCGAGCCCGAGCTCGCCCTGGTGCTCAACTCCCGCGGGGAGATCGTCGGCCACACCATCGGGAACGACATGAGCTCGCGCGACATCGAGGGCGAGAACCTGCTCTACCTGCCGCAGGCGAAGGTCTACCGCGCGTCCTGCGCCCTCGGACCTTTCATCACCATCGGCGCGTCCGAAGCCGAGGCCAGGACTTGGACGATCTC
>JBBRQL010000381.1:0-2025 GCA_038226425.1 Verrucomicrobiota bacterium | reverse complement strand
GTCAGGAAGCAGTGATGGAGAGTCATGCCTATAGGGTCGAAAACCGAGGAGGAACGAAGACGCTGGTAGGGCGAGGCTCCTGCCGAGCCGTTGAGCAAAGGGCGGCCCGCCAACTCGCAGGGGCTCAGCAGGAGCTTCGCCCTACCACGCGACAGGAAGAAGGTCCGCGACCGGCTTCACCGCTGCATCCCCCGTTCCCCCACGCACTTTCTCGCCTCTACTGACCGCCGCTTCCGATCGCACCCGCGACTTCGGCCGCTCTTGCCACTCTCCGGGAGCGATGACAGCTTGCGCGCCGATTTATGGCTCACGTCAAACTGCACATCCCGGGCCCCGTCGAGGTCAGCCCGAAGACCTTCGAGGCCCTCTGCCGACCGATGATCGGCCACCGCGGCCAAGGGTTCAAAGACCTGTACGGCAAGATGCAGCCGCAGCTGCAGACCCTCCTGGGCACGAAGCAGCTGGTCTACCTCAGCACCTCCAGCGCGTGGGGCGTCATGGAGGGCGCGTTGCGGAACCTCACCAGCAAGCGGGTGCTGAACTGCATGAAGGGCGCGTTCTCCGACAAGTGGTTCGACGTGGCGCAGAAGTGCGGCAAACAGGCCGAGGCGCTCCAGGTGCCGTGGGGTTCTCCGATCCGTGCCGAGCAGATCGACGCGAAACTGGCCACCGGGCAGTTCGACACGCTCACGCTGATCCACAACGAGACCAGCACGGGCACGATGTCGCCGCTCGCGGAGATCGCCGCGCTCAAGGCGAAGTATCCCGACGTGATGTTCATCGTCGACGCGGTGAGCTCGATGACGGCGGTGCCGCTCGGATTCGATGCGCTCGGCATCGACGTGCTGCTCGCCGGCACTCAGAAGGCCTTCGCCTTGCCGCCCGGCCTTGCGGTGTTCGTCGCCTCGCCCGCCGCCCTCGCCAAGGCTGCGACCCTCAAGGACCGCGGATACTACTTCGATTTCGTGGAGTTCGAGAAGAACGCCAAGGAGAACATGACGCCCAGCACGCCGAGCATCCCGCACATCTACGCGCTCGGCTCCAAGCTCGACGAGTTCTTCACCGAAGGCCTCGAGGCCCGCTACGCCCGCCACACCACGACCAACCAGATGCTCCGCGACTGGGTCGCCAAGCACGGCTTCACGTTGTTCCCGGAACCGGAGTTCTCCTCCAAGACCCTCGTCTGCGTGAACAACGGAGCCCGGCCCGGCAGCCGCGTGGTGGATGCCGCGAAGCTCCAGAAGCTCGTCAAGGACCAAGGCATCCTCATCGACGGCGGCTACGGCAAGATCAAGGGCACGACCTTCCGCATCTCGAACATGGGCGACGAGACCCCCGAGACCATCGCCGCGCTCATCGCGGTGCTCGACAAGGCGATGGCCCAGCTCTGAACCGGCGTCCGGGATCTTCGCGCGACAGGGCCGGCATCACGCCGGCCCTGTCTTTTTTCTCGCGAGCCGGCATCCTCGCCCCATGTCCAAGCCCGAGATGAAACCGATCCCGCCCGCGGAGCTCGTCGCGCTCGCGCTCGACGTGATTCGGTCCGCCAAGTTCCCGCAGCTCGCCACCATCGACGGCGACCAACCGAGGCTGCGGCCGGTGTCGCCCGTGAAGACCGACGGCTTCACGATCTACGTGGCCAACCTGCGCAGCTACGGCAAGACCGCCGAGATCGCCGCCAATCCCAAGGTGGAGCTGTGCTACGTGGACGACCACCACGACCAGGTCCGCATCACGGGGATCGCCGAGGTGCTGGCCGACCGGCCCGTGCTCGAGGAGATCTGGGAGAGCAACCCGCTCCTCCGCCGGTATCTCGGTTCGTTGGACAACCCGATGCTGATCGTCTATCGCGTCGTGCCCTCGCGCGTCCGCTACATGAAGGAATGGGCGCTGGATTACCACGAGGTGCCCCTCGCCTGAGCCCGCGGCTTCGCCGTCCGCCGGGCCGCGCTGTCAGCTCCACTCGCCGGTCCGGAGGTAGGGTTTGAGCCGGGCTTTGAGCGCCTCGCGACCGCGGTGGATCAG
>JBBRQL010000380.1:0-2092 GCA_038226425.1 Verrucomicrobiota bacterium | reverse complement strand
TATCTCCACTGCAAATCGGGCAAACGCTCGATGAAGGCCCTCGAGTTCCTTCGCCAGCAGGGCTTCAAATACGTGAAGAGCGTCAAAGGCGGCATCAGCGCGTGGAGCGACGAGATCGACCACAGCGTGCCGAAGTATTGACCCGATATCCGCCGTCGCGCGGACGTTAGAGCCGACGAACATCGGGCCCGGCACGGTTTGACCACCGCGGTCGGGCCCGATCCGTTTCGGCCTATGGCGGACAACATGTCCTGCGCCGGAACGGATGGTCTTCGCGTCCGTCTCCTCCGGAGAAAATACTTCTGTAACCGGCCCCGGGCACCGCAGTCTCCAGCGCCGTGACCAATCCGACGCATCTGCCGCGCCGCTCTTCCGTGCTGCGCACTATCCGGGTCCTCATGGCTATCGGTGCCGTCGCCGTCGTCGGGGACGCTTTCGCCGGCGAGCCCAAGGACGACATCAAGGCCGCTGCGAAATCCTTGGCCGGGAAGGCGAACTACACTTGGACCAGCGAGACCGAGGGGTTGCCGTTCCCGATGAGCCCGCTCGAGGGCAAGACGGAGAAGGACGGCTTCGCCATCGTCAGCCAGGACATGAACGGCGACTTGCTGACCGCCGTGCTCAAGGGCACCAACGGCGCGGTCAAGCTCAGCGCTGGTTGGAAGACAGTGGCCGAGCTGCCGGAGCCCGGTTTCGGCAGCGGCGGACCGCCCGATTTCAGCGCGATGATGGGACGGCGTCTGCTCAGCGCGAAGGTGCCCGCGAACGAACTCGTGGACCTCGTGGACAAGGTCAAAGAGTTGAAGCTCGTCAAAGGCCGTCTCGAAGGCGATCTCACGGAGGAGGGCGCGCTCGCGCTGATGCCGTTCGGCCGCGGACGGCCCGGCGGCGGCACCCCGAAGATCAAGGCCACCTTGCGCGTCTGGCTGAAGGACGGTGAGCTGCAGCGGTACGAGCTCGCGACCGACATGACGATGCAGACCCCGATGGGCGAGATGACCATGAGCCCGACCACGACCGTGCGCGTGAAGGACATCGGCACCACCAAGGTCGAGGCCCCGGCCGAAGCGAAGCAGAAGCTCGCGGCGACGAAGTAGAGACCCGCGGATCCAGCGCGGCTCCCGAGGAACAAGTTCCCGGGCCTTCGGGGCGTCCGCGGGATCCAGAGCAACGACCGATAGATATTTTCACATGGCGAACCCCTCCCAATCCGGCTGGCTGAAGTGGCTGGTCGTCCTCGCGGTGCTCGGTGGCGGCGGCTACGCGGCTTGGCGTTGGCAATCCCAACGGCAAGCAGCCGCCGCGCCGCCCGAGTTCCGGACCAACGCGGTCACCCGCGGCGAGATCGTCCAGGCCGTGACGGCCAACGGTGCGCTCAATCCGGTCCGCATCGTCACCGTCGGCAGCCAGATCTCCGGCATCATCACCGAGCTGAACGTGGACTTCAATTCGCGGGTCAAGGAGGGCGACGTGCTCGCCAAGATCGACTCAGCGACCTACGAGCGTTCGCTGGCCCGCGCCGTGGCCGACCTCGCCAGCGCGCAGGCCGGGCTAGAGCTCGCGCAGTTCAACTTCAAGCGCAGCCAGGAGCTGTTCACCTCGAAGCTCGTCTCCGAGTCCGAGTACCAGCAGAACCTCGTCGCGCTCCATCAGGCCGAGGCCAACGTCAAGATCCGCCAGGCGTCGGTCGATTCCGCCAAGGTCGACCTTGACCGCACCACCATCTCCGCGCCGATCAGCGGCATCGTGATCTCCCGCAAGGTGGACGCCGGGCAGACGGTCGCCGCCAGCTTCAACACGCCCGAGATGTTCACCATCGCGAACGACCTCGCGAAGATGCAGATCGAGGCGGCTGTCAGCGAGGCCGACGTCGGCGGCGTCGAGGAAGGCCAGAAGGCCAACTTCACCGTCGATGCCTTCCCGGGGCGCAAGTTCAACGGGCGCGTCCGGCAGGTGCGCTTCGCCGCGATCACCAACCAGAACGTCGTCACCTACACGACCGTGGTCGAGGTGGACAACCGCGACCTGAAGCTGCGCCCGGGCATGACGGCGAACGTCTCCGTCATCGTCGCCCAGCGCACGAACATCATCC
>JBBRQL010000379.1:0-2123 GCA_038226425.1 Verrucomicrobiota bacterium | reverse complement strand
TGCAGCACCGGCAGGCCGCGGGCGAGCGCCTCGATCTTCACCGGCGGCGGTTGGAGCTGGAGGTCGCGACCTTTCGGGCGGTCCGGCTGGGCGACGACCGCGACGACGGGGAACCGGGGGGCGTCCGCCAACGCGGCCAAGACGGTGCGCGCCAAATCAGGCGTGCCCATGAAGATGATCCGGAGCGGAGTCATGAGGGCGTAACGATGGCTGCTGATCGGACGGTGCGGGCGCGGGGGAAAATGCGCGCGACGCCCAGCGGAGACCGGTGTGCGGTCAGGCGCCCGGCTTGGCCGCGAAGGTGGTGTTGCCGTCGCTCACCGCGGGCTTGGGGACGCGGGCCACGATCTTGAGGATGTCGAGCAGGACGTGGAGCGGTTCCTGGGTGGAATCGATCTGGTGGATGAGCTGCTCCGGATAGCACTCGAGCACGGCGCGGGTCTCGCGCTTGTAGGTCTCGAGACGGGCGCGGATGGTCTCGACGTTGGCGTCGTCGAGGCGGTTGTCGCGCAGCGCGCGGCGCTGGAGGCGGTTGATCAGCTTGTCCATCGCCGGGCAGAACAAGTTGAAGACGGCCTTCACCTCGATCAGCTCGGCCATGATACGCACCTGGTTCGGGTTCCGCGGGATGCCGTCGAGCAGCAGGGTGTCCGCCTCGGGGTTGAAGCGGCCGGCGGCGATGAAACCGCTGATCGAGTTGTGCCAGAGCTCGATGGTCGGCTCGTCGGGCACCAGTTGGCCCTTGGACGCGTACTCGACGAAGACGCGGCCGAGGGGCGAATCGACGCGCAGGTTGCGGAAGGCGTCGCCGCAGGAGAAGTGGATGAAGTTCGGGACCTGGCCCAGGATCTTGCCTTGGGTGCCTTTGCCGGCTCCGGGTGCCCCGAAGAGAAGGATGGCGCGATATCTCATGGAAGGCGTTGGTAGCCGTCGGGCCGCGCCGGGACGGACCGGATCAGGCGGCGTCCTTGGTGCGGAGCTTCACCTCGACCATCTCCGCGAACGGCACCTGCAACTCTTGGTTGTTCGCGGTCTTGACGAAGACCTCATTGGCCGAGATGCGGCTGATGCGGACGGCGACGACGCTGTGCTTGCCCGCGGCGATCTCGATGACCAAGTCCTTGTCGGCCTCGCTGGAGACGACGCGGAAGAAGGTCGGGAACTGCGTCTCGAAGAACCGGCGGTTGAAGGTGATGTCGCCGCGCTTGAAGATCTTTGGCAGGCCTTCCTGCTGGGTGGCGGTGCCGCCGCCCTTGGCGACACCGAGTGCGGACGCGACTCCGCCGCCGGTCACGGGAGCCGCTCCGCCCACCGGGACGCCGAGATGGGTCTGGTGCACCGCGGTCTCGGTGGCGTTCTCCTGCGCCTCGACGGTGTGGCGCGGCAGGACGAGGAAGATGAGCGGTCCGAGCACCGGAAGGATCGCCGAGGTGCCGCACACGAGCGCGACCGGACGCCACTTGAAGCGGGCGATCTCGTAGGCTGCGTAGAGGTTCGCGAAGAAGAGGACACCGAGGAGGATCAGGCCGTTGGGCGAGGTCAGCGCGGCGGCGAGGCCCTTCTTCACGTCGGGCAGCTCGACGCGGGCAGGCTGCTTGACGGGGATCTCCTTGGCCTGCTGAAGGGCGATCGTCTCGGACGGCGGCTCGATGAACGGCTCGACGAAGCGGCGGGCCTTGGGGTTGTCGGCCAGGTCCTTCAGGGTCTCGTCGCTCAGCTTCGCCCAGTCGATGCGCGGGGAGAAATCACCCCTGTCGAGCCGGATGACGAGGCCGTCCTTGTCGGCTGCCGAGAGCTCGCCATTGAAGACGTCACCGGTGACCAGACGGAATTCGGCGGCCTGCACCATCAAGGCCACCATGGCGCACGACAGCAAGGCGAGGACTTGACGGACCGAAGACATGATGGAGCGACCTTGGCAAAGGGCTCCGGGACGGGGAACTAAAAACTTCCGGACGGAGCGGGACGGCGGGGTTCCGATGAGCATGCCGTCGCCTTAGCAAGTGCGCTGCCTATCGCCTGCGGAGAATCTTGCGCGAAGGGGCGGCCTGCTTGACCCCGCCATCCCCGCTCCGCAGCCTGCGGTCGTGTCGCCGCCGTCCCCAGCCGCCCGAGCCCGCCGA
>JBBRQL010000378.1:0-2533 GCA_038226425.1 Verrucomicrobiota bacterium | reverse complement strand
GCGGGAAAAGTCGGGCACGGCCCTTTGTCTTGCGGCGGGCCGGTGAGCGGGCACTACTTCGCATACCTGCCGTCTGCCAGCCATGCGCATCCCGATCCTCCAGCGCCCCCGCTCCGTCCGCCGGGACGGAGCGTTCACGCTCGTGGAGATGCTGGTGGTGGTCGCCGTCATCGCCGTACTCGCGGCGCTGCTGCTGCCGTCCTTGATCGGCGCCAAGGAGCGGGGACGGCGTGCCGTGTGCCTGGGCAACCAGCACCAGTTCTACCTCACGCTGGCGCTCTACGGGCATGACCAGCAGGACCGCTTGGCGCCGGGCTACTCCAGCGTGGGCGAACACCAGTTGCGCGATCCGATGTTCAAGGGGCCGTCGGAGACCGCGGATCTTCCGCCGGGGCTCGATGAACATGTGGTGCTTTTGGCGCACAGCACGCGGACGAACCTGGTGCGCATCGCCGGCGGCGAGCACCGCTTCCTCGTCTGCCCGGGATAGGGCGCGCCGTTCAACACGCGGCAAGGGTTCGATTTCTACAAAGATTACGGCGTCGTCATCGGATACTCGTATCTGGGCGGCCATGGGGGCACGCCATGGGAGGCGATCCGCAGCACGTCCGATCTCTGGACCTCGCCGCAGCGTTTCTCGGACGACCCGAGGATGCCTCTGCTCGCGGACCTCAACGTCTGGTCGCCGTCCGAGCGCATCACCTTCGCGCCGCACGCGGCGCGCGGCCCGGTGATGAAGCGCGGCGATTCGCGCAACCGCGGCACCGGTGTGCCGTCGTCGGAGATCGGAGCCGCCGGCGGCAATGTCGGGCTGCTCGACGGTTCGTCCAGCTGGAAGCCCATCCGGCAGATGAAGACCTATCGCGGCTCGCGCTTGTTCGGGGAGGACGGCGCGTTCGCGGCCTGGTGACGGGCGGGGACGTGGTCCGCGGATGACGCGAAGCCGGCGCGGATGCAGAAGCGTGGAGAGTGGGTTGCCGATCCCTTTAGCGGCACGTTGATGAGTCCGAGGCGAACTGGAACCAAGGAAATCAGCAGCGAAGTCTGCAACAGCAAAAAGTCCGCGCCGAGGCGCGGACTTCGCGGACGATGGGACCTTGCCAGTCAACGGCGGCGGCGCCAGGCGCCGAAGCCGATCAGCAATGCGCCGGTGGCGGTCGCCCAGACGCCGGGCTCGGGCACGGCGGTGACGTTCACGGAGACGCCGGCGGGCGAGCTGCTGGCGCCGGTCGCGAAGGTGGCGCCCGACGCGCCGATCTCGACGGTGAAAAGCGAGTCGCCGAACCCCGTCGTGGGGATGTTGGCGAACGAGCTGTCCAGCACACCGAAGCTGAACAAGTCCGGCGCGGAACCCGGAGCCACGTTGAGCGTGAGCGAGACGTGGAACGTCAGCGTCGAGCCCGGGTTGAATCCTTGGTAGGCCTCGTTGAGCGCCGAGGAATCGTTGAAGCTGAGCCCGGCCGCGAGGCTGCCGGTGGCGCCGCCGGACAACGTCGGCGTGCCGGTCGCAAGTCCGCCGGTGAAGACGAAGCCGGAGACGTTGACGGTGTTGTTGCCGTCGCCGGTGCCGGCACCGTCGTTGAACTGGAAGTCCAGCGAGAACGGGCCCGCCCCATTGCCGATGAGCGCCGAGGTGTCGACCGAGACGTCGTATTCAGCGGTCGCCGCGTGGAGCGCAGGCGCGAGCAGGAGCCCGCCCAGGGCCGCGGTGATGGCGAGGGCCGCCATGGGTGTGGAGTTCGATTTCATGATGTTCTTGGGATAGATCTTTGGTCTTGGAAGTTTGCTTGTGCCGGGCGGGGTTCAGGGCACCAGCGAACCGGTGACGGTCCGCGCGGTGTAGGTGACGCCGCCGGTGGCGGGCTTGGTGAACTGGAACTCGACCGTCGCGGAGGCGCCGGGGGCGAGGTCGCCCGCGGAGACGGTGATGTACGGGCTGCCGGTGGGCGCGTTGTTGACGGTCGTGCCGGTGGAGTTCGCCAGCGTGGTGTTGGACGAGAGGCTGTCCAAGGCGATGCGGACCGGTCCGGTGATCGGGACGGTGTCGATGTTCTTCACGACGACCGCTTGGACGAGCCGGTTGGTGCGGCGGTTGAGCAGGAACCCGCTGCGGGTGACCTGCGGCGCGACCGTGGCCGCGTCCACCTTGAAGCTGAACACGGTCCGGGCCTGCGGGCCGCTGGCGTATTCCGTGCCGGCGTTCTGCGCCGTGGCGTTCATGCCCACGCTGCTGACGGTGAGGGTCTTCCCGTCGGCGGTGACGTCGAGCACGCTGTAGTTGAACGTGTCGGGGCTGTAGAAATCGACCGGCTGCGGGCTGGTGGCGGCGGTCGCGTCGTTCTCGCGGACGAGGTCGCGCAGACCGGGATAGTTCTGCAGGCCGACGGGATCGATGCCGGCGGTGGACTGGGCGTTGGCGAGGCTGTCGGCGATCGCCTTGATGTTGCTGAACGAGTGGTCGGTGATGCTGTCGGGGCCGGTGGCGCCGAGCGGACCGCAGACGATCGAGAAGCAGTACGGCACCTTCACGTAG
>JBBRQL010000377.1:0-2588 GCA_038226425.1 Verrucomicrobiota bacterium | reverse complement strand
TACTGGAATGCCGCGGGCTGTTGTACGCGTACGACAGCCTGTATGCGAACGCCAATAATTCCAAGGCCCTGTACCGCCTGCGCGACACCGACGGCGACGACCGCTACGACAAGGTCGAGCTCGTCCGCAAATGGCAGGGCGGGCCCGGCGAACACGGCGCCCACGGCATCCTCAAGGGTCCCGATGACCATCTCTACGTCGTCTGCGGCAACTTCGTCGACGTCCCGGCGGACCAAGTCGCGACGACCCGCGTGAAGCAATACGCCGACGATCTCGTGCTGCCGCGCATGGAGGACGGCAACGGCTTCGGCGCCGGCCGCAAGCCGCCCGGCGGCTACGTCGTGCGCCTCGACAAGGACGGCGGCAACGCCGAGGTCTTCGCCGCCGGCCAGCGCAACACCTACGACATCGCGTTCAACACGGACGGCGAGCTCTTCGGGTTCGATTCCGACATGGAATGGGATTGGGGCGCCCCCTGGTACCGCCCGACGCGCGCCTACCACATCGTCAGCGGCGGCGACCAAGGCTTCCGCGAAGGCAGCGCCAAGTATCCCGTCTACTATGCGGATTCGTTGCCGCCCGTGGTCGAGATCGGCATCGGCTCGCCCACCGGCGTCCGCTTCGGCACCGGCGCGAAGTTCCCGGCCAAGTACCAGCACGCGCTGTTCATGATGGATTGGAGCTACGGCCGCATCGTCGCCGTCCACCTCAAGGAATCGGGCGCGAGCTACCTCGGCAGCTTCGAGACCTTCGTCAAAGGCAAGCCGCTCAACGTCACCGACCTCGAGGTCGGTCCGGACGGCGCTCTCTACTTCACCACCGGCGGACGCGGCACGCAGGCCGGCCTTTACCGCGTGAGCTACATCGGCGGCGAGCGCACCGAGCCCGCGACGATGCGCACCGCGCAGTTCACCAAGGAGCAGGCCGCGCGCAAACAACGCCGCGACCTCGAGCGCTACCACTCCGTCGAGGACGAGACCGCGCTGCCCAAGATCTGGGCCGGCCTCGCCTCGCCCGACCGCCACGTCCGCTTCGCCGCTCGCATCGCGCTCGAATCGCAGCCGGTCGGCAGCTGGAAGGACAAGGCAATCGCCGAGACCGATGCCAAGGCCGGCCTCACCGCGCTGCTCGCGCTCGCCCGCCTCGGGACGACCGCCGACCAGGTGCCCTTGCTCAAGGCCATCGGGCGGTGGCCGCTCGATTCGCTCGACGAGGAATGGAAGCTCAACAAGCTCCGCTTGATCGAGGTCAGCTTCGCCCGCCACGGCATCCCGGATGAGGTCCGCCCGCTCGCCATCGATAAGCTCGGCAAGCAGTTCCCGTCCGGCTCCTGGCCGCTGGACCGCGAGCTGTCGCAGATCCTCATCGCGCTCGACGCTCCGGGGATCGTCCAGAAAGTGCTCACGCTCCGCGACACCTCCGCCACGCAGGAAGAGCAGCTCCACTACCAGGCCACGCTGCGCAAGGCGAAGTCCGGTTGGACGCTCGACGACCGCCGCCGCTATTTCGCGTGGTTCAACCGCCCGCAGCAGCAGGACGGCGGCGCGACCTACCCCGCCGGCGGCAACTACTTCACCAGCCGCAGCATCCGGCATCCGGATTTCTTCGTGAAATGGTTCAAGGACGTGGGCCTCGAAGCCGGCAACGGCGCCAGCTTGGAGAACTTCCTCAAGAACCTGCGCAAAGAGGTCGTCGCCTCGCTGCCCGACAACGAGAAGGGCGAGCTTGCCGCCCTCATCACCGGCCAAACGCCCGCAGTCGTGAAGCCCGCGGCCAAGCAACGCGCCTTCATCAAGGACTGGAAGACGGACGACCTCTCCGCCTCGCTACCAAAGACCGCGAGCGGACGCAGCTTCGCCCGCGCCCAAGAGGTCTACACAGCGGCTCAATGCGTCCTCTGCCACCAGTTCAACGGCCAGGGCGGAGCGGTCGGCCCGGATCTCACCGGCGTCGGCACGCGGTACGCGCCGGCGGACATGCTCAAGTCGCTCACCGAGCCGAGCGCGGTCATCTCCGAGCAATACCAGGCGCTCACGTTCACCCTGAAGAACGGCGACGAAGTGACCGGCCGCCTCGTCGAGGACGCCGCCGACAAGCTCATCGTCGTCACCGACCCGCTGCACAACGGCCTGACCGAGCTCAAGAAATCCGACGTCGCCTCGCGGCAAGCGTCGAAGGTCTCGCCCATGCCCGAAGGATTGCTGAACAACTTCAGCCAGGACGAGATCCTCGACCTGCTCGCCTATCTCTTGGCCAACGGCAAGCCCGACGCAGCAGCGTTCAAGAACTGAGGCGAGAGCGGAGTTATCACGTCCGACGGGAGAGGCGTTTCGGCGAGGGCGGCAAAAGCGGTGGCAAGCCACACGCACCATGACGTTGGCGCGCACAAGCCAAGGCTGCTTCCAACCTCACGAGTTATACCGACTCCGTGAATAGACTGGTAGAAGTTGATGGGATGGAGCAGTGTCTGTGGATGGGAAGACCCCGAGCGAAGCTGGATCGTTGCGGTGAGGCCGACTTGGTCGCCCGCCGCCTGGAGACCGAACCACCCGGAGCGCGGCGCGAGCGGCTGCTTGCCGTGCAGCTGG
>JBBRQL010000376.1:0-2590 GCA_038226425.1 Verrucomicrobiota bacterium | reverse complement strand
GAACCACCGCACGCCGCCCGCGAAGATGGCCGGCCAATCGAAATCCCCCGGCTTCAGCTGCGCCGCCGCCTCGTTGCAGCGGTTGTAGAAGACGACCGGCGCGCGCACGCCCTTTCCTTGGTCGCTATAGACGGTGGCCATGTTCGGCCCCGTCACGCCGTCGTGCTCGAAGCGCCGGTAGAACGGCCGCACGCCCATCGCCCGCACCCGCTCCGAGATCAGGTCGCCGATCGGGTAGTCCACCATGGCGGACACGATGCCGGTGCGACGCCGGAAGCAATCCGACAAGTTGGCGGCGACGTTGAACTCGCCGCCGCTGACGTGGATCTGGCACTGCGTCGCCTTGCGGAACGGGACGATGCCGGTGTCGAGGCGGTGGACGAGAGCGCCGAGGGACACGAGGTCCAACGCGCCTTCCGGACGGAGATTCAGGCCGTATTTCATGGGTCTTGCTTCAGGATATGGACATCCGGACGGACCGGCGCGCGTACCTGGCGATCCCGGGCCGGACTCCTCGGGAAGGCAGCCGGCCCACGGCGATCAGCAGAAACGGCGGCGGCCGAGCTCGTGAGGCCCAAAGGATAAATGGTGGCCGGATGCCGCCGACACAGAAATCGCGAGCGACGTGGAAGGGCCTCGACATCAGCCATCAGCCGTCAGCCGTCAGCCGTCAGCCGTCAGCCATCAGCCATCAGCCATCAGCCATCAGCCATCAGCCATCAGCCATCAGCCATCAGCCATTAGCCTTCAGCTCTCAGCTTTCACCCATCACCCATCACTCTTCGCTGGATCTCAGTGATCGCCCACGCGGCGTGCTCCGCGATGAGCGGCTCGGGATCCTGTGCGGCGATCCTCAAGGCCGGCAGCGCCTCCGGTCCGCCGACGTTGCCGAGAGCGACGCACACGTTGCGCAGCAAGCCGCGTCGTTTGGTGCGCAGGACGGGCGTGCCGGCGAACCGCGCCTTGAAGGCCGCGGCGTCGAGCGAGAGAAGCCCGAGGAGTTCCGGCCTGTCCAGGTCGGCCCGCGCGTGGGCCATCATCAACCGGCCTTCGCGGGCGAAGCGGTTCCAGGGGCACGCCGCCAAGCAATCGTCGCATCCGTAGATCCGGTCGCCGACGAGCGGACGCAGCTCGACCGGGATGCTCCCCTTCAGCTCGATCGTGAGATACGAGATGCAGCGTCGGGCATCGAGGCGGAACGGCTCCGGCAACGCCCCGGTCGGGCATGCTTCGAGACATCGCGAGCACGAGCCGCAACGGTTGCGGGCCGGCGGATCCGGTTCCAGCTCCAGCGTCGTGAGGATCTCCGCGAGGAAGAACCAGTTGCCGAGCGGGCGAGAGACCAGGTTGGTGTGCTTCCCGACGAAACCGATCCCGGCGCGTTGCGCCAAGTCGCGCTCCAGCACGGGGCCCGTGTCCACGTACCACAGCGACCGCGTTCCCGGCCCGCCGAGGGTGTCGATGAAGCCGCTCAACTGCCGCAAAGGCGCGGCGAGCACGTCATGGTAATCCGCGTGTCGCGCATAGCGCGCGACGGTCCCGGTCTTGCCGGTCTCCGTCGGGTCCCCGTCGCTTCCAGTGGCCGCGGCCGAGCTGCCGTGGTAGCTCGCCGCGAGCACGACCACGCTCCGGATCCCCGGCAAGACCTTGTCGGGCGCGACGCGTTTCTCGGCGTTCCGGGCGATCCAGGCCATCTCGCCGTGGCGCCCTTCCGCGATGGCCTCGATCAACCGCGGCGCGCTCTCCGGCGGCGCGGCGGAAGTGACTTGGCACGCGTCGAACCCCAGCTCGGCGGCCCGGCGTTGGACGGCTTCCTTCATGCGCGCCGGTTCACCCGCGCTCCGCGACGGCCCGCCGGAACGAGTTCGCGATGTGGCGGGCCGTCTCGATCGGCGCGCGGAAATCGACGCCGACCATCACGTCCGCCTGTTTGTAGGCCGGCGCGCGCGCGCCGAGCATCTCGCGGATCCTCGCCAGCGGGTCCGGCGCTTGGAGCAACGGCCGGTGCGATTGGTGCCGCACGCGCTCGAAGATCACCTCGGGCGAGGCCCAGAGGCAGGCGACGAGCGAATGCGCCTTCAGGCTCCCCATGTTCGCCGGCGCGACGACCAGCCCGCCGCCGGTGGAGACCACCGTCCGGCGGAGCGTCTCCAACTCCTTCACCAGGCCCGCCTCGAGCGCGCGGAAGGCCGGCTCGCCGTCCGTCGCGAAGATCTCCGCGATGCGCCGTCCCGTGCGCTGCTCGATCACCTTGTCGGTGTCGATGAGGTCGAACTGCATCAGCTCCGCCAGCAGATGGCCCACCGTGGACTTGCCCACGCCCATGAACCCGACGAGGGCGATGTTGTGGAACTGGCGTTGCGGCGGCACGCGCGCAGCCTGGACCGGGACGTCCGGATTTTGAACGCCGAACTTCGCCGCGGTCACGTCGCCGGCACGAACCGCTGGCCGGCCAAGGACGCGCCGAAGAGGCCGAGGAACACCAGGCCGGTCCCGATGGACGGCGCGACGGCGAGCCAATCCACGAGGCAGATGCCCGCCAGAAGGCCCGCGACCGTGAGACCGAGGTTGCGGTTGCCCGCGGCGAAGG
>JBBRQL010000375.1:0-2601 GCA_038226425.1 Verrucomicrobiota bacterium | reverse complement strand
TGGCATCGCCGCCGCCCCGCACGTAGTCCACGACCGTGAACGCGCCGCTGGTCTCGCCGAGGGTGGCGATGACGTTCTCGGCGGTGGCGATGGAGCTGTGGCGGAAACCTTTCGTGGCGGTGACGACAAGGACCTTCTTGGGCGCGGCTTCGGCGGCGATCGATCCGACGGCGACGAGCGCTGCGGTGAGGAGACGGAGTTTCATGGCGTGATGCGTGGTTCTGGATGCGTGACGGCGCGAACGCACTGGCGAGCGCGGGGACGCATCCATTTAGCCGCGTTGCCCGATGTTGCGGCAAGCCGCGAGTTGGCAAGCCGCGAGTTGGCGAGCGCGAGTTGGCGAGGAGCGCGATCCGGCGCGAGGGGATGGAAGTCCGGCCCCCGATGGCCGGCACGGGCTCACGACAGCCGGTCGATCTTGTGGCCGGCGAGGAACTGCTCGGCGGTCATGCGGCGGCCGCCCTCGGGCTGGACCTCGGTCATGCGCAGCGCGCCTTCGCCGCATGCGACCACCAGTCCGGTCTTGTCCGCCGCAAGGAGCGTCCCGGGCGCTCCGGATCCGGCGACGGCCTGCGCCGCGTGGACCTTGAGCAGCTTGGCCTTGGGCCCGGACGGGAGGTAGCAGAACGCTCCCGGCCACGGCGTGAACGCGCGGAGGCGCGCCGACAAGGTCCGCGCCGACCGTGTCCAGTCGAGGCGTCCATCTTCCTTGGTCACCTTGCGCGCGTGGGTGACGCCGTCCGCGGGCTGGGGCTGCGGGACGATCTCGCCCGCGAGATAGGCGGGCAAGGTGCTGACGAGCAGCTCGCCGCCGAGCACGGCCAAACGGTCGTGCAAAGTCTGGCCGGTGTCGGCGTCGCTGATCGGCGTGCGCGCGGTCGAGACGACCGGACCGGTGTCGAGTCCGGCCTCCATCCGCATCAAGGTGACTCCGGTCTCCGCATCGCCGTCCGCGATGGCCCACTGGATCGGCGCCGCGCCGCGCCAGCGCGGCAGGATCGAGGTGTGGACGTTCAGGCAGCCGTGGCGCGGGATGTCGAGCAAGGCCTGCGGCAGGATCTGGCCGTAGGCGGCGACCACGATGAGGTCGGGCGCGAGCGCGCGGAGCTGGTCGAGGAACGCCGGGTCGCGGGCCTTCTCCGGTTGCAGCACCGGCAAGCCGCGTGCGAGCGCCTCGATCTTCACCGGCGGCGGCTGGAGCTGGAGGTCGCGGCCTTTCGGGCGGTCCGGTTGGACGACGACCGCGACGACCGGGAACCGCGGGTCGTCCGCCAAAGTTGCCAGGACATCGCGGGCCAGGTCGGGCGTGCCCATGAAGATGATCCGGAGCGGAGTCATTGGGGCATGTCGATGGCTGCTGGTCCGATGGGGCCGGCACGGGCGCCGGAGGAGCCGCGACGCCCAGCGAGGACCGTGGTGCGGTCAGGCGTTCGGCTTGGCCGCGAAGGTGGTGTTGCCGTCGCTCACCGCGGGCTTGGGGACCCGGGCCACGATCTTGAGGATGTCGAGCAGGACGTGGAGCGGTTCCTGGGTGGAATCGATCTGGTGGATCAGCTCCTCCGGGTAGCACTCGAGCACGGCGCGGGTCTCGCGCTTATAGGTCTCGAGGCGGGCGCGGATGGTCTCGACGTTGGCGTCGTCGAGACGGTTGTCGCGAAGGGCGCGTCGCTGGAGGCGGTTGATCAGCTTGTCCATCGCCGGACAGAACAAGTTGAAGACAGCCTTCACCTCGATCAGCTCGGCCATGATGCGGGCCTGGTTCGGGTTCCGCGGGATGCCGTCGAGCAACAGGGTGTCCGCCTCGGGGTTGAAGCGGCCGGCGGCGATGAAGCCGCTGATCGAGTTGTGCCAGAGCTCGATGGTGGGCTCGTCGGGGACGAGCTGGCCCTTGGAGGCGTACTCGACGAACACGCGGCCGAGGGGCGAATCGACGCGCAGGTTGCGGAAGGCGTCTCCGCAGGAGAAGTGGATGAAGTTCGGGACCTGGCCCAGGATCTTGCCCTGGGTGCCTTTGCCGGCTCCGGGTGCCCCGAAAAGTAGGATGGCGCGATATCTCATGGGAGGCGTTGGGGGCTGTCGGGCCGCGCCGGTACGGGCCGGATCAGGCGGCTTCCTTGGATCGGAGCTTCACCTCGACCATCTCCGCGAACGGCACCTGAACCTCTTGGTTGGTCGCGGTCTTGATGAAGACCTCGTTGGCCGAGATGCGGCTGATGCGGACGGCGACGACGCTGTGCTTGCCCGCGGCGATCTCGATGACGAGGTCCTTGTCGGCCTCGCTGGAAACGACGCGGAAGAAGGTCGGGAACTGCGTCTCGAAGAAGCGGCGGTTGAACGTGATGTCGCCGCGCTTGAAGATCTTGGGCAGGCCTTCCTGCTGCGTGGCGCTGCCGCCGCCCTTGGCGACACCGAGCGCAGAGGCGACGCCCCCGCCGGTCGCGGGAACCGCCCCGCCCACGGGCACGCCGAGATGGGTCTGGTGCACTGCGGTCTCGGTGGCGCTCTCCTGAGCTTCGACAGTATGGCGCGGCAGGACAAGGAAGATGAGCGGTCCGAGCACCGGCAGGATCGCCGAGGTGCCGCACACGAGCGCGACCGGAC
>JBBRQL010000374.1:0-2639 GCA_038226425.1 Verrucomicrobiota bacterium | reverse complement strand
CTTGTCGGCCTGCGCCTGCTGCATCGCCTGGACGATGTGGTCGTCCTTCACCTGGCAGAGGCCCATGAACGTGGCGAGCAATGCCACGGTGATAGCGACGGCCGGGTTGAGCCACGAGGGTCCTTCCTTCCGTCCCGCGTGCGCGGCGGTGTCGACGATCTCGTTGGGGTCGATGTCCATGGGGGATTATCGGTCGGCGGCTCAAGCGAACGGCCTGCTCGCGTTCATTTCTCTGCCAGGAACGCGGCGACCACCTTGCGGTCGCGCGTCGGCGGACGGCACGCGTTGCCGGTGCAGCAGAAGGCCTGGGTGAACTCCTCGTTGACCGGCAGGCCCTTCGTGAAGGCATCGACCGGGCCGTGGTTGCCGAGCACGACCTTGTGCGGCTGGAACGCGCCGTGCGCGGCCCGGAGCAGGGCTTCGGTGCTGCCGCAGGTCCAATCGCCCACGAGCGCGATGCGGCGCGGTTCTTGCACCGAGAAGTCGAGCGCGAGCATCAGGTGGGGCACCGCTTGCGGCATCTGGTGCAGGCGCTGGGCGAAGAGGCGGATGGTCTTCTCGGCGGCGTTGCGCCAGTCCTTGCGGTCGCAGATCGCGGCGAGCTTGAGCAGCGCGAGCGCGGCCACGCTGTTGCCGCCGGGCTCGGCGCCGTCGTAGTCCTCCTTGTTGCGGAGCAGCAGGTGCGGGGCGTCGGCGACGGTCTGCCAGAAGCCGCCGTCCGCCGGGTCGTGGAAGCGCGCGACCATGCTCTCCGCGAGCGCGACGGCGAACCCGAGATGGCGCGGATCCACGGTCGCTTCGTAGAGGTCCACCACGCCGGCGAGCAGGTTCGCGTAGCTGTCGAGCAGCTGGACGGAATCGCGGTGCCCGTCGCGCCAGCGGTGGTAGAGCGTCTTGGTCGTGGCGTCCCAGAGATGGGCCTGGATGAAGGCGACGTTCCGTTCGGCGGCCTGCTTGAACTCCTCGTCGTGGAGCACGGCGAAGCCGCGGGCGAAGGCGCCGAGCATCATCCCGTTCCACGACGCGAGCACCTTGTCGTCGCGATGCGGACGGACGCGCGTGCTGCGCGCGGCGGACATCTTGGCGACGGCCGACGCCAGCAGCGCCTTGTCGCCGTCGCTCTTCACGGGATGGACGATGCTGAGCACGTTCTGGCCGGGCAGCGGATGCGGGTCGCTGTGGTCGGTGAAGTTGCCGGCCTTGGTGGTGCCGAAGTGGCGGGTGGCCACGTTGAACTCCTCGACGGTGAGCAGCTTCGACAGCTCCTCGTGGGTCCAGCAGTAGAACTTGCCCTCCTTGCCCTCGCTGTCCGCGTCCTCGGCGGAGAAGAACCCTCCTTCGGGATGGGTCATGTCGCGCATCACGTAGCGGAGGATGCCGCGGGCGACCTCGGCGTGACGGGCGTGTCCGCCGGCGAGGTGCGCGTCGATGTAGAGCTGAACGAGCTGGGCCTGGTCGTAGAGCATCTTCTCGAAGTGCGGCACGAGCCACTGCTCGTCCACCGAGTAGCGCGCGAAGCCGCCGCCGAGCTGGTCGTGGATGCCGCCGGCGGCCATGGCGTCGCAGGTGTGCAGCACGGCTTCGAGCGCGTCCTTCTCGCCGAAGCGGTGGGCGAAGCGGAGGAGGAGCAGCGGTTGGCTGGGCCGCGGGAACTTCGGCGCGCCGCCGAAGCCGCCGTGCCGGTGGTCGTACTCGTGGAGGAAGCTCTGGCCGGCGCCGTGCAGCTCGCGTTCGCCGGCGGGGAAGGCGTTGTGCGCCTCGTGCCCCGACATGGAGCGGAGCTTGGCCGTCAGCTCGTCGGCGGATCCGGCGATATCGGCGCGGCGGGTCTTCCAGAGCTCGACGATGCGTGCCAGCACCTCGGGCAGGCCGGGACGGTCGTGCTTCGCCTCGGGCGGCCAGTAGGTGCCGCCGTAGAACGGTTTGAGGTCGGGCGTGAGGAAGACGTTGAGCGGCCAGCCGCCGCCACCGGTGGTGGCCTGGACGAAGCTCATGTAGATCTTGTCCACGTCGGGCCGTTCCTCGCGGTCGACCTTGATGCTGATGAAATGCTCCTTGAGATAGGCGGCGATCTTCTCGTCCTCGAAGGATTCGCGCTCCATCACGTGGCACCAGTGGCAGGTGGAGTAGCCGATGCTGAGGAAGACCGGCTTGTCGGCGGCCTTGGCTTTGGCGAAGGCGTCGTCGCCCCATGGGAACCAATCGACCGGGTTGTGCGCGTGCTGGAGCAGGTAGGGCGACTTCTCCTGCGCAAGGCGGTTGGTGTGCTTCGGCGCGGCGGCGGGGGCGTTCGTGGCGGTGCTCACAGTGGGCCGAGCATAGCGGCGGGGAGCCGGGAGGACGAACCGCAAACATCGGTCAGCCGCCGCGGATCCGGATACGGTCCTCGGTCACGGTGACCAAGGCCCCGTCCATCAACACTCCGGAATGCGCCGCGAGCACGGCGAGGCAGATCTCCCGTTCTTGATCGGGCGGGAGTTCGACCAACCGGACGATCCCATGGTGCGGATGCCCGCGGAGCACGGCCAGCGTCCCGAAGTCCTTGTCCCGCGTGACCAGCACCGCTCGGCTCTCATGGGCGAGCCGGAGGATCTCGGTGTCGCCAGGATCGGAGCGACAATCGCCGTCGAATTCGACCG
>JBBRQL010000373.1:0-2733 GCA_038226425.1 Verrucomicrobiota bacterium | reverse complement strand
TACACGAACCGAGGCACCAACGTGGACGCGACCCTCGCGCTGAAGCGACAGGGCGCGGACGGCGCGTTCAGCGGCCCGCTCAAGCTCGGCATCGTGGACCGCGACGAGCTCACCTACGGCGCCGCCGCGTGGACCGGTCCCGGCGGGCTGCGTTTCGATGTGCTCGGCACCGATGATCCGCTGGGAGGCGGCTTCACCGCGCTCCGCGGCGGGCTCTTCACGAACTACTTCGGCCTCGTCTATTTTGCGGACGGAAATCCCGCGACGCCGTTCCCCGACGAGTACGACCTCTGGCATTTCGACATCCGCGACGGCAACGACACCGACCAGGACGGGATCCCCGACCTGAGCGATGTCGCCGGTAGCGGCGGGGATGTGACCGGTCCGCAGGTCGTTCTCCGGGCTCTACCCGGCGGGCTCGTGCTGCGTGTGACCGCCAAGTCCGGACAGAAGATCGCGACCGAGCAGCGTCCGGGCTTGGCTGCTTCGGATTGGGAGCTGGTCGATCTCCGGACGCTCGCCGCCGATTCGGAGGACGTGGAGCTGCCGGTGCCGGCGGAAGCGGCGCGGTTCTATCGCGTCCGCGTGCTCTGATCCGTGCTCAGCGCAACCGCTGCTCGAACCAATCGCGCACGACCGGTCCGAGGCGCTGGAAATCGTACGGCAAGGATTCGTGGATCGCTTCGTCGAGCACGACCATCTTGCTGTCCGCGACGACCGCCCGTTGCAGCTCGCGCACATCATCGACCGGCGCGACCACGTCGCGTCCGCCGGCGACGAAGAGCACCGGCACGCTGATGCGACCGGCGATGCTCGTGGTGTCCAACGCGTCGCCGGATTCCGCGAGCAGCCCCGGCAGGTCCTTCGCGGCGGCCTGCACCCACGTGGCCGGCACCCATTTCGCATAGGTCCGGCGGATGCCTTCCATCGCCGTCGAGAGCCGCGCGTACGGTGCCATGGCTACGACCGTCTTGACCCGCGGATCGGCCGCGGCCCAGCGCAGCGCGATCGCCGCGCCGTAGGAATCGCCTAGCACGCCGACCGGGCCGCTGATGTGCCCGAGGCGAGCGAGCCCGGTCAAAAGCTCCGTCATGTCCCGCGACTCGAGCGGGCCGAAATGGATCTGGCGTCCGCCCGAACGGCCGTGCCCGCGCAGGTCGACGAGCACGCAGCGATAGCCCTGTTCGGCGAGGAAGAACCCCCACGGGGCCATCACGGTCTTGTTAAGCGCGTAGCCGTGCAGGATGACGACGGTGCCGCGCGGCGCGGCGGAGCGGAGCTGCTTCGCCGGCACCACCGCGTCCATGCCGAACTTCAGCACTGGTCGCCCGTGGTCGGTCACCCATTGGTCCGTCGTGCGGAATCCGTAGTCGCCGGGCTCGACGAAGCGGCAATGGATCGGCACGGCCGGATCCCCGAGCGGGACGAAAAGCTCGGGCAGGGACTGCACCGGATGGTGGGTGTAGCTGAGCACGACCTTCGCGGCCGGTGTGTAGACGTCGGGGAACGAGTTCGGCGCCTTGACCAGCTGGCGCGCGATGAAGCGGCCGGGAGCGCATCCCGCGCCGATGCCGGCGAGCAGGAGAAGGAGCGGGAAGACGGAGCGGCGGGCCATGACGACCGGCGCAATCAACCTCCCGGCCGCGTTCTCGCCAACCGGAATCGCGTCGCCGCGGGTCCCTTGCCGCGGCGGCAATTCCGTTTGAATCTCGTCGGCCCGGCGCGCTTCATCCAAACGTCGCCATGAAGCACCGCCTCTTCTCCGCCATCCCGTTCGCCATCGCCGTGTTCGCCGCGTCGTGTCTTTCCGCCGAGGTGCCGCTCGGCAAGGACGGGCATCCGCTGAACCTCGGTTTCGAGACCGGCGACCTCCGTGACTGGACCGCGACCGGGACGGCCTTCGCCGGACAACCGGTGAAAGGCGACCTGCCCAAGGCGCGCCGTGCCGACATGAGCTCGCACCACATCGGTGGATATTGGATCGGCGGCTACGAGAAGGTGGGCGACGATCCAAAAGGCACGCTCACGTCGGCGCCCTTCAAGGTGACCCGGCCGTGGGCGAGCTTCCGCTTCGCGGCCGGCACTTGGCCCGAGACGCGGGTCGAACTCGTGGATGCCGCGACGGGCGATGTGTTCCTCAAGATGAGCGGGGTGGAGAGCGAGACGCTCCGGCCGGTCGTCGCGGAACTGCGGGACCGCGTCGGCAAAGAGATCTTCATCCGCCTTGTCGACGACCGGTCCGGCCACTGGGGCCACGTGAACTTCGACGACTTCCAGCTCCACGCGGCGCGGCCGACGTTCCCCGACGAGTACACGCTCGCCGAGGCGCAGAAGAGCGTCCCGCCGCCCGCCGATTCCGTGCTCTTCGCCGGTCTTTCGCCCGAGGAGGCCGTCGCCAAGGCCACGCTCCCCGCGGGCTTCAAGATGCACCTCTTCGCCGGCGAGCCCGACGTGAAGCAGCCGATCGCCTTCTGCGACGACGACCGCGGTCGCCTCTGGGTCGTCGAGGGCTATACCTATCCGAAGCGCGTCGGCACGCCGCCGAAGGATGGCACCGACGCCGACAAGATGAAGGATATCCTCGGCGGCAAGGACCGCCTGGTCGTGTTCGAGGACACCGACGGCGACCACAAGTTCGACAAGCGCACCGTGGTGCTCGAAGGGCTGAACCTCGTCTCGGGCATCGAGTACGGCTACGGCGGCGTCTTCCTCGGCGCGGCGCCGTACCTGATG
>JBBRQL010000372.1:0-2772 GCA_038226425.1 Verrucomicrobiota bacterium | reverse complement strand
TCCGCGCAGTTTCCCTGAAGTAGGTTTTGCCAACGCACCGCGGTCCGCCACTGTCCGCCGACCTGCGGTTCGTCCGGATGACCTGGACGCCCCGCGATGCTCCCCCTCTCATGGAAACCACGATCGACCTCGGCACCGCCCGCACCGGCAGCTCGTTCCTGCCGAAGCTCCACGAACTCTGCGCCGCGCTGGTCGCGCAGCCCGAGTTCATCTCCATCCGCGACCGCATCGAGACCTTCGGTCGCGACGAGGCCGCCCGTACGCAGCTCGCCGCGCTGAACGAGCAGGCCGGTCTGCTCCAGCAGAAGCAGCAGATGGGCATGGCGCTCGACGACGCGGAGATCGCGGGCTTCGAGAAGCTCCGCGAAGGCTTCACCGCCAACCCGGTCGCCCAGGCGTTCCTCGCCGCGCAGGAAGAGATGCAGGGTCTGCGCGACACCATCAACGACCACGTCGGCAAGACCTTCGAGCTCGGCCGCGTGCCGAAGGCGTCCGACTTCGCCGGCTCGTGCGGCTCCGGTTGCGGCTGCGAGAACTGAGCGCCCGGCTGGGGCAGCGGGATGCTTGGGCAACCCCTCCTGCATCTCGCGCTTCGCAATCCGCAATCCGCGTTCCCCGCTCCGCGTTCTCGGCGGGGGGCAAGCCAGCCCGGTTCCTTACCCATCGGACGCCCGTGGAACGGGTGCCGACGGCCCGCGCCGCTCCTTTGCCCACACTTCTCAGGAGACGGCTCGGGCAGGGAATCCGGGCTGGCTTAGATCTGTCTGACGGTCCTCCGGCCGTTCGGCCGAGGGCTCGCGGAACCAGTCCACGAACAACTCTTCGAGCGTCAGGGAGAAGACGTTCACCCGGACCCCGGGCAGTGCCCGCACGCCGGCGAGCTGCGCGTCGTCCGCGATCCGCGCGAGCGCGGTCACCACGGGGCCGAGGGTCTGCGATTTGAGCGCTCCGGGGATGGTGAAGTCCCGCGGTGCCGCGTCCTCCGCGAAGACCACCTGGACGCGGCGCATCGTGCGCTGCCAGTCCTCGACCGCGCCCTCGGCGACGATCCGGCCGTGGTCCATGATGCCCACCTGCGTCGCGAGGCGTTCCAGGTCGCCGAGCAGGTGGGTCGAGAGAAGGATCGTGCAGCCGTCGCCGCGGAGCAGGACGTCGATGAGGCAGGAGTTCAGCTCGCGGCGGGCGATGGGGTCGAGACCGGCAGCCGGTTCGTCGAGCAACAGGACCTCCGGGCGCGACGCCATCGCCAGGGCGAGCGCCGCGAGACGTTGGTTGCCCCCGGAGAGCCGGGCGATGGGGACGTCCATCGGGAGTTCCCAGCGGAGGGCGTGCTCCTTGAGCAAGGCGGAGTCCCAGGACTCGTAGAAATGGCCGGTGTAGCGGCCGAGGTCGGCGAGGCTCATCCAATCGGGCACCTGCTGTCCCTGCGAGACGTAGGCGACGCGTTGGCGATGCTCGCGGGGAGCGTCCCAGAGGGATCGGCCGAGCACGCGGACCTCGCCGGCATCGGGCCGGAGCAGGCCCGTGAGCAGTTTGAGCGCGGTCGTCTTGCCGGCGCCGTTGCGGCCGATGAGCCCGTACACCTCGCCGGGCAGCACCTGCAGGTCGAATCCGTTCACCGCCACCGCACCGGTCCGGAACGTCTTCCGGAGCCGACGGGCATGGATGGCCGGTTCCATAGGCTCTTCCCGGGCGTCACCGTCCGCCGTTCATCACCGCGAACTTCACCGGCGCCTCGTCGGCCGCGCGGTCGGTGGAGAGCGCTCCGAGCTCCTCGCGCACGACGTCGATGACCTTGGGCGTGGACATGTGCAGTTGGGTGGCCTCGACGGCGAGCTGCTTGGCGGCCCGGCGCAACGCGTCCTCCTGCTCGGCGGTCGTGAGCGCCTGGGCGTTGGCCGCTATGAAGGCGCCCTTGCCGTGGCGTTTCTCGACGAAGCCGGCGCGCTCCAGCTCGGTGTAGGCCTTCACCACGGTGGTGGGGTTCACGCCCAAGGCGGCGGCCAGCTCGCGGATGGATGGGATCTGGTCGCCCGGACGCAAGGTGCCGCCGGCGACGTAGTAGATGAACTGGTCCATCATCTGCCGGTAGACCGGCACGCCGGAACGGTCGTCGATCTGGAGATGCAGTTTGGGAGCCATGATAGATCAGTTTACGGGTGTTTGATGACAGCCACACACACGCCGGTCAACGGCGATTTCCTCGGATCGGCCGATCGGGGCGCATCTTGACACTGCCCCGGCGACGGAGCGGGTGGCGTTCGGAGCGCCGCTTTTTAAGCGGCCGGTGGCGGGCCAGGCTGCGACCAGCCGGTTGGAAACCGGCGCTCCCGGGGGCAGTGTCAAGATGCGCCCGGCCGACCGGATCGTGGAGAAGCGTCCTCTTGTCCGGCTGGTGACGGGACAAGCAGGACGGCGATTCACCTCGAAGGGCGTGCAAAGCAGCCGGTGGGTCGCGGTCACATCCGGCCGTGCCGCAGGATGGAGATGAGCAGCCCGAAGCCCATCACGCCCGCGAAGAGGTAGCCCACCAGACCGAGCGCGGAGATCCCGTGCCAGACCGGCGGCACGCGCGCGTGGATCACCACCGACGACGCGATGATCAGTGCCGCCAGCACCAGCGCGAACGAGAGCCGGTTGCTCGCGCGGTCCAGCGTGGCGTCGAGCGGTTCGAGGCCTTCGTGGCGGAAGGTGACCTTGGACTTGCCGCCCTTCACCTGCGCCAGCAGCCGGCGGAACTCCAGCGGCACCTCCCGCAGGAACGTCGCCGCG
>JBBRQL010000371.1:0-2790 GCA_038226425.1 Verrucomicrobiota bacterium | reverse complement strand
TCCGCCTTCCCGTCGCCGTCGGTGTCCTCGAAGATCAGCAGGCTGTCGCCCACCTTGCTGTCGGGCGTGCGCTCAGGATAGTTCGGCCAGACGGCCACCCAGAGCCGGCCCTTGGTGTCCCACGCCATCTGCAACGGGTTGGCCAGCTCGGGGAACTGCTCCTCGCTCGCGAAGAGCGAGACCTTCATGCCGGAGTGGACCGTCATCTTCGAGATGGCCTCCTCGCCGCCGATGAACTTGTACGAACCGTCCGCGTTCTCGCCCCGCTTGTTCGTCACGACCGGCTCGACCGCCGGGAGGTTGCTGTCGTCGACCTCGATGTCGCCGCCCTTGGCCACGGCCCACACGCGCTTGTCGCGGTTCGCCGTCATCGTGTCGCGCACCGCCATCTCCTGCTGCATCGTCTTGAAGTTGGAGACGTAAGGCGCCGGCGCGTTCCGGTCGGAGACGAACCCGCCCTTGTCCGGCTGGTACGCGAGCGCCGAACGGCCGCCGTACACGTTGTAGCCGTCGATGGTCCGGTAGCGCGAATGCCACACCGTGTTCTTCTCGTTGATCGAAGCGCGGAGCTTCTCGTAGTCCTTGGACGGCGCGGCCTCGCCGAAGAGCCCCTTGAACAGGAACGGCGCGAGCGCCTTGTTCCCGGCATCGGTCAGCAGATAGCCGTTCACCGTCAGGGAATGCCCCTGCTTCGCGGCGTCCAGATACAGCGAGCGGGACGGCGCGAAGAGGTCCACGAACTGCACGTCGTTCGCCTGCGCCACCTCGGCGATGGCCGCGGCGTAGATCGCCAGGTTGGCGTTGTTCGCGGCCGGGTCCTGGAAGTTGGGGTCTTGATGCTTCTCGTTGGCGACCGGCGAGAAGAGCACGACGCGGGGCGCGCCCTTGCCCGAAAAATCCTGCGAGCGCAGATGCTTCAGGTACCCTTCGAGGTCGGCCTTGAACTTCGCGACGCCCGTCGGGCCGTTGAACGATTCGTTGTAGCCGAAGAACGCGAGCACCACGTCCGCCTGCACCTTCTTCAGCCACTCGTCCGGCGTGCCGAAGTTCTCCGAGCGATGCCGGAGCACGACCTCGTCGCCCGCGGCGGCGAGATTGCGGAAGACGAGCTGGTGCTCGGCGAACTTCGTCTGCACGAGCGTCTCGAAATGACCGTCATGCTGCATCCGGTCGGGCAGCGCGTTGCCGACCAGGGCGATGTGGTCGCCGGGCCGGAGGACAAGTTTCGAGGGCGGTTCGGCGTTGGCCACGAACGCCGCGAGAGCGGCGACGAGCCCGAGGATCTTTGGGAGGGGACGCATGTGGTGGTGGGAGACTATGGGGCCGGCCCGCGCTCTGGAAGCGTGGAATGCCCGGCTTTGCGGTAGGCGGACGCCCCGAGACACGATGTATTCACGCGGGGATCGGCCTGCCTTCCGCCGTGATGCCCGGCAAAAATCTTTCGCAAGCGGAAGAGATGGAAGGACCGGTCGGCATTTCCATGCGCAGAGCGTGGCGCTCCTCCCCACGGCGGCTGCGGATGACCGCCCGTGGACGTCTGCTGGTCATACCGCCTCGGTGTTTTCGACGGATCAAGAGAACCGGGCCTGAGCCGGAACCATGCACTCAAAGGCTGCGAGGAACGGGCCACCGGCCCGTTTGGGCGGGCTACCAGCCCGCCGTGTTGGGTGCGCCAGGCAAGCAACCTTCGGTGGGTGCGTTTTCGTACCGAAACTCGGCGGCAAGTTGCCGCCGAGAACGGCCAGGTTGGCCGTTCCACCCGGAACAGACCGTACGGTTCCGCCGTGAACCAAAGCCTCCTATCCCGTCCGCCCGTTTCCGGGAGGCCGACCGATGATCCCGGCGCGCGGCCAAGGCTCACACTTTCACCCACTTCTTCGCCTGGCTGCTCTTCAGGATCGCCTCGCACAGCCGCACCTCGTGGTGGCCGTCTTCGGCGGTGGCGAACAGCACCGGCGTCCCGCGCCCGCTCGCGATGTGCTCGTAGACGGCGCGGTACTGCATCTTATGGCTGTCGGGGAAGCCCTCCGGATGGCCGCCCGGATAATCGGTGAAACCGGCGACGTCCTCGCTGAACCCCGCGGTCCCGCGTTGCAGCACCTGGTTCGGCTCGTCGCGGCGCCCGAGGATGACCTCGTTCGGGTCCTGCAGGTTCCACCGCACGCTGCCCTTGGTGCCGTAGATGCCCACGGCGAGGTCGCACTTCCATCCGGCGGCCACCTGCGAGATCGAGGCGTTGGCGTGGACGCCTTCCGCGAAACCATGCGGCGCGTCGCCGAAGCGCAGCAGCAGGCTCCCGAAATCCTCGGTGTCCACCGTGTACGGCACCATCGTCGCCGGATCGCCCTTCGCGAAGGTCTTCACCTCGCCCGTCGGACGGTACCGC
Source organism: Verrucomicrobiota bacterium (assembly GCA_038226425.1). GTDB lineage: Bacteria > Verrucomicrobiota > Verrucomicrobiia > Limisphaerales > UBA9464 > CAIVQB01. Next base: position 404 of record JBBRQL010000371.1, on the reverse strand, counting down.
GTCTTGTGGAAGGTGCCGAGGTGCGCGAACACGCTCTCCGTCTTGGCGCCGAGGATGAACGACACCGTGTCGATCCAATGGGTGCCGATGTCGCCGACCGCGCGGAGCTTGCCGCCCTCGCTGGCGAGCAGGCGCCAATTGTAGTCGGTGTCCTTGAGCAGCCAGTCCTGGAAGAAGTGGCCCTGCACGTGGATGATCCGGCCGAGGTCGCCGCGCTGGACCAGCGCGCGCATCTGGAGCACCGCGGGGAAGAAACGGCACATGTAGTTCACCGCGAACACCGGGCCGCGCGGGCCGGCCTTGCGCACCGCCGCGACGACTTTGGCCGTCTCCTTCGCGGTCATGCCCAGCGGCTTCTCGCAGACGACGTGCTTGCCGGCCTTGAGCGCGGCGAGCGATTGCTC
>JBBRQL010000370.1:0-2829 GCA_038226425.1 Verrucomicrobiota bacterium | reverse complement strand
CGCGGCGCCGATGGAACCGTCGTCGCGAAGATCAAGGACCTGAAGACGCGGGAAGAGAAAGTGGTCGTGCCCGGGGAGGTCGCGACCTCGATCGCGGGCTGAGACGGTTCAGGGAGGCACGTTCCTGCCGCGCTGCTTTCGAGCATGTCGCGGCGCAAGGTGGACCGCGCGTGAAGTATCACTTGTCCGCGCGCGGTCCTTCGCCAAGCTTCCGCCAGCCATCTTCCCCGAGTGAACGCCCTCATCACCCCTGAACTGCTCCGCCGGTTGGAGCAGGTGCAGATGCTCGCGGCGCGGCGCGCCAAGAGCTCGCTCAAAGGGGAACGCCGCAGCCGCGCGCGCGGCCTGAGCGTGGAGTTCGCGGACCACCGCAACTACGTCCTCGGCGACGACCTGCGCTACCTCGACTGGAACCTCTTCGGCCGGCTCGACCGCCTGTTCCTCAAGCTCTACGAGGAAGAGCGCGAGCTGCCGGTCCGGATCTTCCTCGACGCCAGCGAGAGCATGAACTTCGGCACGCCGACCAAGTTCGACTTCGCGCGCCAGGTCGCCGCGGCGATCGGCTACGTGGCGCTGTGCGGCTTCGACCGCGTGGCGGTGGCGCCCTTCCCGGACCGCGCGGCGGTCGGCGGCGACCCGGAGCTCGCCCATCGCAACGCCCTCCGGTCCGTGCGCGGCAAGAAGTCGTCGATGCAGTTCTTCCGCGACCTCTCGGCGCTCACGGCATCCGGCGCCGCCGATCTCAACGCGTCGCTCAAGCGCGGCGCGATGGAGGCCCGGCAATCGGGCGTCGCCATCGTGCTGAGCGATTTCCTCGACCCGGCGGGCTACGAGGCCGGGCTGAACGCTCTGGTCGGCCGAGGCTTCCAGATCAACTGCGTCCAGATCCTCGCGCCGGAGGAGCTCGACCCGACGACCTTCGGCGACCTGCGCCTCATCGATTCCGAGAACGGCAGCGAGACCGAGGTGACCTTCGGCAAGTACCGGCTGAAGGCCTATCAGCAGAGCGTGGCCAACTACGTCCAGCGCCTCCGCGAGCACTGCGCCGGCCGGGGCATCCGGTTCTTCAGCGTCAGCAGCGCGACCGACCTCGGCGACCTGCTGCTCAAACAATTGCGCGCGTCGGAGGTGTGGGCGTGAACCGGGTCGCCACGACAAAGACCCGATGGCGCGAAGACGTCGTCGGCACATGCGGGCTTGTCTGCCGGGGACACCTCCCTAGCTTCCGGAAATGAGCGCGAAGACCATCGAACGCATCATGGAAAGGGTCAGGGCACTTCCGGAGCCCGCGCTCATCGACATGCTCCGGTCGTTGGACCGACCGGCCGACGCTGAGGCGACCGGGCCGCTGGCCCAGTTCGCCGGCTCGGTGGATCCTCACACAGCGGACGAGATGGAAGCCGCTATCGAAGCGTTCTGTGAACAGGTGAATCCTCATGACTGGGCCCCTTTGCCTCGATAGCAGCGTGCTGGTCCGTCACCTCCGCGGCGACGCCGACGTGGTCGAAAAGGTCGGACGCGTCACCGGACCGGTGCTGCCGGTCCCGGTCTTGGGCGAGCTCCTCGTCGGTGCCCGCCTTTCCGGGCGTCCCGAGGTCGAGACGTTGAAGGTGCGTAAGTTGGCCGGTGTCTGCCGGTTGATCGGCGCCGACGCGGCGACCGCGGGCAGTTATGCGGAAGTGAAGGTCGCCTTGCGCCGGGCGGGGACCCCGAACGCGGAGAACGACATCGGGATCGCCGCGCTCTGCATCCAGCACGGCTTGCCGCTGGCGTTCCGCGACAAACATTTCCCGCTCGTGCCGGGCCTCCGTTGTCTGCCTTGGTGAATCCCATGGAACTTCCCGCCCCCGCCTTTTCACGCCGCGGATTCCTCCGCGCCGGAACGCTGTTGGCCGCTTCGTTGCCCGCGGCGCGGATGCTCGCCGAAGAGGCCGCCGTCCTGCCCTTCCTCAACGGAGCCCGGCCGCTCGTGAGATATCCGCAGAAGCGCCCGCTGATCCGGCTGACCACGCGGCCGCCGCAGCTGGAGACGCCGTTCGAGGTCTTCGACGAGAGCCTGCTCACGCCGAACGACGCGTTCTTCGTCCGCTATCATCTCACGAACTCGCCGCCGCGTGCCGACCTGCTCCAGCCGGACAAGTTCCGCCTCGCGGTGAAGGGCAAGGTCGCGACTCCGCTCACGCTGTCGGTCGATGAGCTCAAGACGCGCTTCGAGAACGCCGAGGTCACGGCGGTGAACCAATGCGCCGGCAACAGCCGCGGGTTCTTCCAGCCGCGGGTCCAGGGCGGGCAGCTCGGTCACGGCGCGATGGGCTGCGCCCGTTGGCGCGGGGTCCGGTTGGCCGACGTGCTGAAGGCCGCCAATCCTGACGCCGGAGCGAAGCAGGTCGTCTTCAACGGGCTCGACACACCGCTCGTCCCGCAGACGCCGGATTTCCTCAAGACCATCGCGGTCGACCAGGCCCTGGACCCCGAGGTCCTGCTCGCCTTCGAGATGAACGGCGAGCCGTTGCCATGGCTCAACGGATTCCCGCTCCGTCTGGTCGTGCCCGGCCATTACGGCACCTACTGGGTGAAGCACCTCCACGAGATCACCGTGCTGGACGAGCCGTTCAAAGGGTTCTGGATGGATCCCGGGTACCGCATCCCCGACGAGCCCTGCGGGGCGATCGAGCCCGGCACCGCGCCCAAGCGCACGGTGCCCATCACCCGGTTCAACGTCCGGTCCTTCATCACCAACCTGCCGACGGGAACGATGTTGAAAGCCGGCAAGGCGACCGAGCTGCGCGGCATCGCGTTCGACGACGGCCACGGGATCCGCGAGGTGCT
>JBBRQL010000369.1:0-2870 GCA_038226425.1 Verrucomicrobiota bacterium | reverse complement strand
GGTCGGCGACGATCTGTTCGTCACCAACACCAAGTTCCTCCAGAAGGGCATCGACACCGGCACCGCCAACTCGATCCTCGTGAAGGTCAACCAGATCGGCACGCTCACCGAGACGCTCGACGCGGTCCGCCTCGCGCAGACCAACAAGTACACCGCCGTGCTCTCGCACCGTTCCGGCGAGACCGAGGACGCCACCATCGCCGACATCGCCGTCGCGACGAACTGCGGCCAGATCAAGACCGGTTCGCTCAGCCGGACCGACCGCACCGCCAAGTACAACCAGCTGCTCCGCATCGAGCAGCTGCTCGGCCGCAACGCCGTGTACGCCGGCGTCAGCGCGCTGCCCAAGGGCCGCTGATCGCGCCGTTTTGTGAGACCACCGGAAGCCGGAAGCCGGGAGACCGGCTTCCGGTTTTTTCATGCCGCCATCTGGTCGGCCTGCCGCGCGCGGCACCAGAGGCTATCCGATGATGTCCATGATCGGGCCGCCCTTCTCGACGAGCCGGGACACGGGGCCGAGGGCCGGGAGCTCCATCTTGGTGTGGTCGATGCCGAGCTGGTGCAGGATCGTGGCGTTGAGGTCGCTGTAGTAATGCGGGTCCACCTCGGCCTTGTAGCCCACCTCGTCGGTCGCTCCATGGACGATGCCGCCGCGGATGCCTCCACCGGCCATCCACGCGGTGTAGCCCTTCGGGTTGTGGTCGCGGCCGGTGGTGTTCTGCGACCACGGGGTGCGGCCGAACTCGCTGCTCCAGACCACCAATGTGTCGTCGAGCATACCGCGCTGCTTCAGGTCCTTGATCAGCCCGGCGATCGGCTTGTCCGTGGCGCGGCAGAGCGGCGCATGGGTCTTCATGTCGCCGTGCGAATCCCACCCGCCGTTGCCGCCGCCGGCGTGGCAGACCTGGATGAAGCGCACGCCCCGCTCTGCCAGACGACGCGCCAGCAGGAGCTGTTTGCCGAACTCCTCGGTGTGGCTCTCGTCGATGCCGTAGAGCGATCTCACATGCGCCGGTTCGGACGAGAAATCTACCGCCTCGGGCGCGGACATCTGCATGCGCGCGGCGAGTTCATAGGCCTTGGTCCGGGCCTGGATGTCCAGGTCCGCGGCGTACCGGGCGCGGAACTCCTCGTTCATCGCGTGGAGCGAGCGCATCTGCCGTTCGCGCTCCGCAGGGGATCCACCGGCGGGCGGCCGGAGGTCCGGGATGGGCGTCTCGCCGGCCTGGAACGGCGTCGCGGAGACCGTCGCGCCGAGGTAGCCGCCGGTGAGCTGCACGGGCGACGACGGGCGGCCGATGTTCACGAAGGTCGGCAGGTTCTTGTTCGACGAACCGAGCGCGTAGGACACCCAGCTGCCGAAGCTCGGATGATCGAACTGCCTTCCGCGATGCCCGGTGCAGGTCTCGATCACCGCCGGGAAATGGTTCCCCTCGTGGCACCACATCGACCGCACCACCGCGATGTCGTCGACCACGCTGCCGACGTGCGGGAACCAGTCGGAGACCGGGATCCCGGAGCGTCCGTGCCGCGTGAACGTGCGGAGGCACGGGATCACCGGGCGCCTCATCGCGGCGAGGTTGTCGCCGAAGCCGATCGCGTCGATGAACTTGCCGGCATGCCGGTTGTCCTTCGGGTCGAACGTGTCGAGATGGCTGACCCCTCCGCACATGAAGAGGAAGATCACCGACTTCGCCCGCGGCCGCAGATGCGGCCCGCGGATCGCGTCCTTGATCTCGCCGGCCTCGGCGAAGAGACCGCCCAAGGCCGTCCCCAAGAATCCGCCGCCGGCACGGAACAAGCAGCCGCGCCGCGGGATCCGGCCGCCGGGAAGATCTCCGGGATCACCTGACATAGATGGATTCGTCGAGATTGAAGAGCAGCCAGCAGAACGGTTTGAGCCGGCCGGCATCGCCTTCGAGATAAGCGGCTGCCCGGTCGCGTTCCGGCTGGGTCGCAGGGCGCGAGAGCGTGAGGCGATAAGCGAGGTCGACGGCCCGGTCCAGGTCGCCGCCGGCTTCGGTCCGGACGCGCTCGGCCAACCGGGCGGACGCGTCGTCGATCTCCGGGCTGTTCATCAGGAACAACGCCTGCGGGGCCGTGACCGTCTGGAGCCGCATCGGGCACGGCGCGCGGCCGTCGTCCACGTCGAACGTCTGGAGGAATCCCGGCGTCACGTCGCGGCTCGTGGAGAAACCCCGCACGATGTACATGCCGCGCCGTTTCTTCGCCGGATCTTTCGCCGGATTTTTCGCCGCGTCCTTCGCGGGAACGGCAGCGTCTCCGCGGCGCGGCTTCGCGCCGGGCCGCGGCAGGTCGAAGGAAGGGCCGCCGACGCGCAGGTCGAGCTGCCCGGCCGCCGCTTGGATTGAATCCCATACCGGCTCCGCCTCCAGCCGGCGGAGCCGGAAGTGCCAGAGCGTGCTGTCGTCCGGATCGGCCTGCGGGTCGCCGGCGGTATCGGGCCCGGTCCCGGACGCCATGCGGTAGGTCTGCGATGTCACCATGAGGCGGTGCATCGCTTTCATGCTGTGGCCTTGGCGCACGAACTCGGACGCCAGCCAATCCAGCAGCAACGGATCCGATGGTTTTCCACCCTGCTTGCCGAAATCGCTCGGCTGCCGGTGCAGGCCTTCGCCGAAATGCCATCGCCAAAGACGGTTCACAGCGACGCGAGCGAACAACGGGTTCTCCGGCGCGGTGAGCCAGTCGGCGAACGCCTCGACGCGGCCTTCGCGCAGGTCCGGCGCGCCCTGGGCGAACGGCCAGCCCGGCCGCGCTTCGTGGTCCTTCTCGGGGCGCCCAGGATCGCCGCTGGTCAGGATGTAGCTCTTCTCCCGCTCGCGCACGCGGTCGACCTCTACCGTGTG
>JBBRQL010000368.1:0-2877 GCA_038226425.1 Verrucomicrobiota bacterium | reverse complement strand
TACTACGCGGAGAAGTACGCGCCGAACAACTGCTTCCTCGTCGTCGTCGGCGACTTCGCGGCGGACGACATCGTCGCCCAGGTGAAGGCCGCCTTCGCCGGGACGAAGGCGCGTCCGGTGCCGCAAGCGGTCCTGCCCTCCGAGCCACGCCAGACCTCGCCGCGCGAAGCCGTCGAAGAAGCACCGGTCGAGCTCGCGCATCTCCACATCGCCTGGCACATCCCCGACGTGCGGCACGCCGACATCCCCGCGCTCGACGTGCTGTCCACGCTGCTCGGCAGCGGCCGCAGCTCGCGCCTTTACCAGGCGGTGCGCGAACGGGCCGGATTGGCCCATTCCGTCAGCGCCTGGATCTACACGCCCGGCCTCGCCGGCCTGTTCGGCGCCAGCGGCGTCACCGACGGCGGCAAGTTCGCGGCGGCCCGCGACGCCATCCTCGCCGAGGTGGACCGGATGAAGGAGGACCTCGTCTCCTCCGCCGAGCTGGCGAAGGCCGTGAAGCAGTTCACCGCCGGAGCGCTCGCCACGCGCAAGACCATGGAAGGCCAGGCACAGGACCTCGGCGGGAACTGGATCGCGGCCAACGACCTCAGCTTCAGCGAGCGCTATCTCGCCGCGGTCCGCAAGCTCACGCCGGAAGATCTCCGCCGCGTCGCCGACACGTATCTCACCGAGACCAACCGCACGATCTTCGGCCTGCTGCCCGAAGGCACCGCGCCGAAGTCGGACTTGGCCGTCGAGACCAACGCGGACCATCCGATCCAGAAGTTCACGCTCGCGAACGGTCTGCGGCTGCTCGTGAAAGAGGACCATCGCCTGCCGTTCGTGCAGTTCCGCCTCGCCTTCTCCGGCGGCCTGCTGGCGGAGACGCCGGCCGACACCGGCATCACCTCGCTGATGTCGCGGATGCTCGTCAAAGGCACCACGACGCGCACCGCCGAGCAGATCGCCACCGAGATCGAATCCGTCGCCGGCAGCCTCGACCCCTACGCCGGCAACCACACCTTCGGCCTCTCCGCCGAGGTGCTGCGCGAGGACCTCGAGACCGGGATCCAGCTCTTCGCCGACGTCCTGCTCCGCCCGTCGTTCCCGGCCGGACCGCTGGAGCGCGAGCGGCAGGTGCAGCTCGCCGGGCTCAAGGGCCAGCGCGACCAGCTGCTCCAGTGCGCCTTCAAGGCGATGCGCCGCGGCCTGTTCGGCGACAACGGATACGGGCTCGACGCGCTCGGGACCGAGGACGTCGTGGGCAAGCTCACGGCGGCCGGCCTGCGCGAGTTCCACGCGACCTTGGCGGTGCCCGACAACGGCGTGCTCGCCGTGTTCGGCGACGTCCATGCAGATGCCGTCCGTGGCGCGATCGAAGCCGCGCTGGAGGACTGGAAGCCCGGCCGCGCCTTCGGGCCGCAGACGAGCCAGCCGCGCGAGACCACGCCGCGGACCGTCGAGACCCGCGACAAGGAGCAGGCGGTGCTCGCACTCGGGTTCCCCGGCACCACTTTCACCGCCGCCGACCGCTACGCGCTCGAGTTGGTGCAGGAAGCGTGCAGCGACATGGGATCGCGGCTGTTCATGCGCATCCGCGACGAGCTCGGGCTCGCCTACTACGTCGGCGCGACCAATTTCCTCGGCCGCACGCCGGGGTACTTCGCGTTCTACTGCGGCACGGCGCCGGACAAGGTCGACCTGGTCGAGACCGAGCTCCGCGCCCAGGCGGCGGCGCTCTGCCAGGACGGCCTCACCGTGGAAGAACTCGCCCGGGCGAAGGCCAAGGTCATCGGCCAGCGCAAGATCGCGCGGCAGGACCTCGGCGGGTTCGCGCTGGCCTGCGCGCTCGATGAGCTCTACGGCCTCGGCTTCCAGAACCATGAAGGCGAGGACGCCCGCTACGAAGCCGTGACGCTGGAAGACGTCAAGACGGTCGCCGCGCGCTACCTTCGCCCGGAATCCGCCGTCGTGGCCATCGTGCGCGGCGGCTAGCCGCGGGCGGTTGAATGTCGGATGCCGACTTGGGAAGGTCTGTGCCATCCGGTCAGGAGCCGAGGGAGACCGAGCCGCCCTTCGCCGGTTTTCAGCCAGGCGCGGTCAGTCGCCCCGTCGCCGCCGGAGCAACCAGAGTCCAAAGAGCAGCGCAACGCCGCCCCCGAGCAGCGGCAACCCGGACCATCGACGTGACGAGCCGGCGGATTCCGGTCGCGCCTCGGGCACGGCGACTCTCGCGGGCACCACCGGGGGATTGGTGGCCGCTGCTTTGCGGGCGACCTCTTCCATGAAGAGCCGGTGTCGCTCCAAGCCTTCCTTCATCATCTGCTCGCTCTGAGTGGATAGTTCTTTCTCGAGGTCGGTGAGCGGGAGTCTACGCCCCGCCTGCTCGTTTATGTGCTGCTGATACATCACCGCCAAGACGCTGGGCGGCGCATTGGTGGGGCGCTCGAAGGGGGTGGTGGTCACCTCGAACGGGATTGCCCGTAATTCCATCGAAACCGGCAGGTCCGGATCACTAGATTCCGGAAAGAGCCGGATGCGCGGGAAGGCCAGATATTGGCCGGGCTCCGTGAGCCGGAATAGTTCTGCAAGGTCGACGTGTACCATTTGGATCTGGTTGCTTGGGAAGGCCCATGTACCTGCAACCGACAGATCGGAAAACGTGGCGTGCCACTCGCCAGGTGAGGTCAACCGGACCGGTCGGTTCTGACGATCGACAACGGCAGGCCGTATGATCAGCCACTTTCCCAGCTTGGGCATGGCGGTGATCTCTGCGGAATGGTGCAGATAATAGAGGAAGAGATGGACCGGTTCACCGAGCTGATAGCGGGCCTTGTCGAGTGCGGCTCGGACAACAATTTTGCCGGCCCGCTCTTCTTCAGCAGAATACCAAAG
>JBBRQL010000367.1:0-2897 GCA_038226425.1 Verrucomicrobiota bacterium | reverse complement strand
TTCCTCCAACCCTCATCGTCTTGTCCATAAGACCCTTCCACTACCACATCCCTCTACCCGGATCCACCTCTATCTCACCCATCCACCTTCCTCTTCTGACCGCCACTTCTAATCGCACCCCTCTTCGCCTCTTCGCCATGGCGGTTGACGTGGCGCGGGTCGGCCCGGTCTATTCGTCGGGTGCCGAGACCTTCGAGCTTGCTCCTGCTTTCCATGGTCCTCGCCGTGGCCGCGGGATGTTCGGCCACGAAGGAAGGTCCCGCCAAAACGAAACCGGGCGGCCTGGTGTCCCGGGATCTGGTGCGGCCGTTGGACGGCACGACCGCGAAACTGCTCTCGGTGAACGCGCGTCTCCGGTTCGTGGTGCTCGATTATTCGCTGAGCCCGATGCCCGGGTTCGGCCAGCGTTTGGAGGTCGTCCGCGACGGTCGGAAGGTGGCGGAGCTGAAGGTCACCGGGCCGGCCCGCGGGTCCACCACGGCGGCCGATATCGTCAGCGGCGAACCCCTGCCCGGGGACGTGGCGCGGGTGGAATGAGGCGCCCCGGACGGCTTCGGACCCGGCCTCGGGCAGCGTCGGCACCGGGAATTGGTGTTTGACCGCCTTTTCCGCGGACCGATAGCTTCCGCCGCTCCAAAAGTAGAACGGGTTTTTTCCGCTATGTTCGGCACCATTCGTAAGCATCAACAGTGGCTGTGGGTCCTCATCATCGCCGGGGTGATCGTCAGCTTCGTCATCTTCTTCGGGCCGGCCCAGCCCTCCTTGAGCGGCCTCACGGGGGGGCGCGAGAGCTTCGGCACGCTCAACGGCAAGCCGCTCTCGCGCGAGACGCTGGGCGGGTTCGCCCGCCAGGCGCAGCTCGCCGGCCGTCTCCGTTTCGGCGACCAGATGGATTCGCCGCAGGTGCGCCAGATGGGCTTCGACCTGAACCGCGAGATGTACCAGCGGCTCTTCTTGGACTCCAAGGTGAAGGAGTTCGGCGTCCACGTGAGCGACCAGGCGGTCGCGAACTGGATCCGCCAGAACCTCAAGGACCCGAAGACCGGTGCGGTCGACTACGACGGCTTCATCGAGCGGTTCGGCAAGCGCTTCAACTTCACCGAGGCGGAGTTCCAGAGCTACGTCCGCCATGAGCTCGGCGTCGAGCATCTCCGCGAGGTGGTCGGCGTGTCGGGCCAGTTGCTCACGCCGCGTGACGCCGAAGCGGCATTCCGCAAGGAGAACGAACTGGCGGTCGCCAGCGCGGTCTTCTTCTCCGCGTCCAACCATCTCGCGTCGGTCGTCGTCGACCCCGCCGCCCTGAGCCAGTTCTTCACCAACCGCATCGCCGCCTACCGCATCCCGGAGCGCACCGTCGTCACCTCCGTCCGCTGGGACGCCGCGCCCCACGCCGCCGAGGCCGAGGCCGAGATCAAGAAGCAGGTCGACTTCGCCTCCTGCGTCGAGGAGGTCTACAACCAGCGCGGTGCCGAGAGCGTCCGCGACAAGACCGGCGCCCAGATGACCAAGGAGGCCGCGCTCGCCGAGATCCGCCAGCTGGCCACCGATTCCAAGGCCCTCGAGATCGCCGCCCGCGCGGCGCGCGATTTCGCCAACGAGCTCTACGCGATGGAGCCGGCCAAGGCCGAGAACCTCGCCGCGCTCGCCACCAAGCGAGGCCTTGTCGCGACCGAGAGCCAGCCGTTCAGCGATTTCGGCCGTGCCGCCGAGTTCGAGGAGGCCCCGGAGATGGTCCGCGAGGCCGCCAAGCTCACCGCCGAGCAGCCCTTCACCAAGCCTGTCCAAGGCGCGAAGGCCATCCACATCGCCGCGTTGCGCCGTAAGCTGGCCAGCGAGGTCCCGTCGTTCGAGACCGTCCGGGCCAAGGTGACCGAGGATTTCCGCCGCTCGAAGTCCATCGAGGCAGCCCGTGCGTCCGGCGAGGCCTTCGCCACCGCGGCAACCTCCGCCATCGCGCAGGGCAAGTCGTTCGCCGCCGTCGCGGCCGAGCAAAAATCGGCCGCCGTGGAGATCCCGCCGTTCTCGCTCGTGTCGACCTCGCTGCCCGGCCTCGACGCGCGGGTCGCCGCATCCTTGGTGAAGGACACCGCATTCAATCTGAAGCCCGGAGCCGCGAGCCGGTTCGTGGCCTCGGGCGACGGCGGGTTCGTGATCTTCCTGAAGGAGCGCCGCCCGGTGGATGAGGCGACGGTCAAGGCCGGCCTCACCGGTTATCTCGATACCCAGCGCCGCCAGAAGCAGGACGAGGCCTTCCAAGAGTGGTTCCGCCAAGAGTTCCAGAAGTCCGGCCTCGCCGCGCTGCTGAAGAACCGGGACGAACAGCTTTGATGAGCGCGGTCGCGCCGATCATCAAGCTGTCGTCGCCGGCGACGCAGGAGTACTGGGAGATCCCGGTCCTCTTCGAGGACGCCCACCTGCTGGCGATCGACAAGCCGGCCCGGTTGCTCACCTCGCCCGACCGCTACGACCCGTCGCGGCCGAACCTGATGCGGCTGCTGCTCGACGCGGTGGCCGCCGGCAAGCCCTGGGCGAAGGAACGCGGCCTCACCTACATCGCGAACGCGCACCGGCTCGATTTCGAGACCACCGGGATCCTGCTGCTCTCCAAGGACCGTCCGGCCCTCGTCACGTTGGCGAACCATTTCGGCTCCGAGGTCCCCAAGAAGACCTACGTGGCGCTGGTCCACGGCTCGCCTGCGCAGGACGAGTTCACCGTGGACGCATCGATCGCCGCCGACCGCTTCAAGCCCGGCGTGATGCGCGTGGGCCGCGACGGCAAGCGCTCGCTCACGACCTTCAAGGTGCTGGAGCGGTTCTCGGGCTGCACGCTGGTCGCTTGCCGGCCGCACACCGGGCGGACGCACCAGATCCGCGTCCACCTCAAGCATGCCGGGCAC
>JBBRQL010000366.1:0-2926 GCA_038226425.1 Verrucomicrobiota bacterium | reverse complement strand
TACGGCGCGGTCTCGCTCTCCGCGGCGCGCATCGAGCTTGATCGTTTGCTCGTCGGCGAGCCGGGCACGCCGGGCAGCGGCGCGATCGTCTCCTCGAAGTGGGAATGGGACCTTTCCGGCAGCGGCGCGACGACCTTCAAGCTCAACTTCGACGCCGCGGCCGACAGCCTGAGCTTCGATTCCGCCACGCTGGACATCGCCTCCGTGCCGGAGCCGACGACCGTCGTGCTGGTCGGCGTCGGCTTGGCCGGTCTCTGGTTCCTCGGCAATCGCCGTCGCTGAGGCCCCGTCGTCGTGACCGTTTTTTCCACTGTTCGGGCCGGAGCTCGGGTATCCCGTTGGCCGGCTTTGCTCGCGTTCGTCTGCACGCTGCTCGCGTTCCGGGCCTTCGCGGCCGGCTTCACGCTGGACGTGCCGTCACCGTCGATGGACCGGTGGATGTATCCCTTCAATTTCGAGCCGGCGACGCGACCGGTCGCGCCGACCTTCGCGTCGTTCGACCCGCGCTTCGACACGCGCGACGCGCAGTTCCTGCTCGGCTGGGACACGACGGCGCTGGTCTCCGCCCACCTCGGTCCGCGCAACTATCTGCTCCGCCGCGCGCGCCTCACCCTGACCATCACCGCCGACATGGCGTTCGTGTACGACCCGACCTACGACAGCTTCCGCACCTATCTCACGAACCAGCCCGGCTACCTGCCCGACGCCGATCCCGGCCGGCCGGTCGAGCTGTACGGCGCGGCGTTCCGCAAAGGCTTCACCGGACCGACCTTCACCGAGAACAGCTCGTACGGTCCGCTCGGCCCGATCGCCGGCGGCAACATCTCCATCGGCACGCGCAACGTGTATCCGGTGATGTTCGGAGCCGACGGCGAGCCGCTCGACGTGAGCAACAACGTCGGCCAGCACAACGAGACCTGGACCAACGCGCCGTTCGAGGCGCGGCCTTGGGCCGTCGGTCGGACCACCAACGCGGCCGCCGGCGATCTCGTGCCGGAGGACAGCAAGTTCACCTTCGACCTCGACCTCGCGGACCCGCTCGTCGCCGGGTACGTGCAGCGGGCGCTCGACGGCGGTTGGCTGCCCTTGGTCGTGAACTCGCTCTCGCCCGCCGTGCAGATCACTCCGGGCGGCACCGGCGGCGGCGGGGTCGGCAACTATCCGCAATGGTCCACACGCAAGAACCTGCTCTACGACGCGCCCCGGCTTGAGATCGAGGGCGCCATCGTCACCGACGTCGACACCGACCAGGACGGATTGCCCGATGACTGGGAACGCTTCTGGTTCGGCGACCTTTCCGCGACAGCCGAAGGAGATCCGGACGGCGACGGCCGGACCAACCGCGACGAATTCGTCGCCGGCACCGATCCAGGTGACGCGACGAGCGCGCTGCGGGTGCTTTCGTCGACGTTCGATGCGGACGGCAAGGCGGTCCTGCGTTTCACCATCGCCCCGAGCCGCCGCTACCGTGTCGAAGTCAGCGAAGGCCTCGCCGCGTGGAACGACGCGGGCGGCCTTCTGTCGTACCCCGAACCGGGCGTCGCCGAATGGTCGGAGCAGAACCTGGCCGCCGGTCCGCGGCAGCGCGGTGCGGCTTTTTTTCGGATCGTGGTCGTCGAGTGACGCGGCGATCGCCGCTCGGCGGATCCGTCGGACTCCGCGGGTCTCCCGAAGTGTGACCGCGGACCGGAAAATCCGTTCTCCCAGGACCGCAGGTCACTTACGCGTGAGCGCCCAATCGGGGCGGTCGGCGAGGTCGGACCAGCGGCGCATGTCCTGCAGGTCACCGGTGCGCAGCGTCTCCGCATGGCCGTCCACCTGGGCCGACACGGCGCGGTTGCCGAACCGCGGATGCACGTTGCCCCAGGCTTCGGGGCCGTCCAACGGGTTCCAATCCACCGCCCAACGGCGGGCCATGAGGTACGGCGGCGTGACCTTGTAGAAGCCGTCCACGATCTTGCTCTCGAACGGGCCGCGGGCGGAGACGAAGGCCATGAGCTCGCTCGGCCGGTGGGCCTGGGCGACCTTGAGCAGGCAGAACTCTCCGAACTGTTCGCGGGCCTTGCCCTCTGGCGGCAGCTCCAGGTCGTCGCCGCCCACGAACACGCCGTTGACGCCGAGCGAGGGGAAGACGCTGGCCGCGTAGATCCCGAGGTGTTTATCGGGCATCCGTTGGAACTGCTCGAGCAGCGTGCGGTTCTCGTTGGCGTAGATGACGCCGAAGCTGTTCCCGAGATACGGCGCCAGCCGCCACGGATAGCGGGCGTTGATCGGGTGCCCGACCTCGACTCCGGAGAAATCCCGGGCCGAGTAGCCGTAGCGGTAGCCGGGCAGGACGCGGTCCGAGTGGTCGGTGGCGTAGAGCTGCCACGCGAGCATGAGCTGGCGGGCGGAGTTGATCTCGTTGGCCTTCTTCGCCTGCATCTTGGCGCGGCCGAACGCGGGCAGGAGCAATCCTGCCAGCACCGCGATGATCGCGACCACGACGAGCAGCTCCAAGAGCGTGAACCCGCGGCGGCGATACGGACGTTGTCCTGTCGAACCCATGTCGGCCGAAGCCTAGCGCGTGACATCGGACCGCGCTCCCGGAATCTTGCCAAAAACTGGCGCTGGCTTGCGTTGGGCGGACAACGCTCGATGACTTCACGGCTCGGCGGCCTGTCCCCGAACGTGGTCCTTCTGAGGAAGCTGATGCATATCCGGGTCTTGGAAGGAGCAGTTGCGCGCGGTGCGGGTCTCAACCCGGAGGGCTGACAGCGATCAGCCGGGGGTGAGCGCAGCGACACCGCCGAAAACGCGCCCCGAGAGATCGCGCCCTGGAAGGGTGCCAGCAGCCGGTCGACAGCTTGGGCATGTGGCTGGCACGGGGAAGATCGACGCCGTGCGATGCGGGCCAACGGCCCGACCCATGCCAGCCCAGGGCAAC
>JBBRQL010000365.1:0-3040 GCA_038226425.1 Verrucomicrobiota bacterium | reverse complement strand
GCGTAGTAGTGGGACCCCCACTGCTCCTTGTGGCCGATCATGCCAGCGATGCACAAGGCGGGCAGGAGCGCGATGAGCGGCCCGAGCATCCGCACGTTCCGCTCGCCCCACCCGGTGTAGTGGACGGCCAGCAACGCGCCCGTGACCAGCGAGCACAGGAGCCGGAGACCGAGGAAGACCTGGAACACGCCGGCGGCGTCCTTGTAGACGACGTAGTCCAACGAGGCCCCGAGGGGCATCAGCACGATGACCAGCGCGCAACCGAGCTTCCCGATGCGGAGGCGTTCCCGGAGGTCCTCCGCGTGGAAGGCATCTTGGAACGCCGCATCGGCCGCCGGTCCGCCGTCAACGGTCGATGGGACGGCGGACTTCAAGGTAGATGTTGACGCCCGTCTCATCGGCGCGGGTGACGATGTTCTCGTCGGGCACGCCCGACGGATGGAGCAGCTTCAGCTGCTCGCGGTCACGGTAGACGAGATGCCAGTCGAGGATGAACTCCATGCCGTTCCGCGAAGGGTTGCTCGGGTCGACGTTGGTGGCGACCAGCAGGCCTCCGGGCGCGAGCATCTCGTAGAAGATGGTCATCAGCCGCTGGCAGATGCGGTCGGAGAGGTAGTCGAACAGGCCGGCGCAGTAGATGAGGTCGTAGCGGGGCTGGCCGGGCTCGGGCCGGGAACCTTCCTTGAGGACCTGGTGGACGGATTTCTTGACGAACTGGAGCGGCGTCCGGCGACCGTGCTGGACCTTCAGGGCGTCCAGGCGGTGCCGCGTGAAGTCGAGCGTCTCGTCGTTGAAATCCATCAACGTGAAATCCATCTGGTCCACGACCGGATCGGTCGCCAACAGCTGCTGGATCTCGCCGGCGGGGCCGCAGCCCAGGTTGAGGATGCGGACGGGGCGTCCTTCGGCCGAGGTGCGGCAGGCTTCGGCCGAGAGGGCCTGCACCAGGTACTTGATGCGGTTGCGGTGGGCGAGCGCCGGGGCGGAGTTGAGGAAGTAGAGGTTGACGGTCTTGGCGAAGAGCGAGCCGCCCTCGAACGGGTCGCGGAGGATCATGTTCACCATCTCGTAGTCGCCGGCGTACCCGAGCGGCTTCTGGAAGGTGCGGTAGGCGAACGGCGCGCAGAGCACCAGCGGATGCAGCTGCCGCTTGATGTAGTTCCGGTGCATCGGCTGCAGCGCCGGGTCGAGCGAGCCGGCGATCGATTCGAACCGGTCGAACAGCTCGTCGATCACGGTGAGCACCGGTTGGCTGAGGTCGGTGATGACTTCGCGTTCGAGCAAGGACCGGTTCCCTCCGGGTGACGAACGGATGCCCAGCTCCACCTGCTCCATCCACCGGCGCAGGTCGGCGAGCAGCGTCTGCATGTCGGCCACCACGACCTTGAAGCCGGGGGTGACGCTATGGATCTTCTTCCATTCCTGGATGAACTCGCCGAACTCGTCCCGTAGCCGCCCCGGATGGGCGGACGGCGAGAACATGTCCACGTCGAGCCACGAATCGTCGAGCGTGGCCTCGCACAACACCATGATGCCGGTGTTGACGATGTTGCTCACGACGGCGCGGCCGGAATAGACCAGCCGGTCGTTCATCGTGATCCGGAACTCGCTCAGCACCTCGGAGATCTGGACGATGCTGAACGGGTTGTAGACCTCGAGCACCACGGTGAAGCGGGTCAGGCGCACCGGCGTGGCCCGGACCTCCGCGCCCTGGCTGTTGCGGCAGCTGATGAAGCTCTCTCGCTCGCCCGACAAGGGGCCTGTCAGTTTCGTCGCCATGCGGATCGGTCTAAAGCAAGTTGTCCGGCCGGGTGTGGACCACGTCGGCCACGGTGCTTCGGAAGGCCGCGACCCCTGTCAGACTTCGGCACCACAGCCCGGTCACGGTGTCAGAAATGCCAGCCCATGCTCAAGAGCAGCGCGTGGCTAAGGAAGTCGTACTCGCCGTTTGCCGACTGGCCGGAGGAGTTCACCGGGTTGCCGGTGACGGTCCTCGTCGGCCCGTAGCCGAACTGGTAGGCGAGGTCCACGCTCAGCCGGCCGTGCTTGTAGCCCGCGCCCAAGCTCAAGAAGTGCCGGTCCAGGTCCGTGACCAGCGGCGTGAAATCGTGGTCGGGCACCGAGTTCTCGTTGAAGATGTAGCCGGCGCTGACGGACCAGCCGCCGCCGAGGTACCGGGTGGCTCCGAACTCGTAGTAGAAGCTCGACTGCCAGTTGAACGCGACCTTCGAGTCCAGGAACGGCGCCTGCGGCGCGTGGACGCTCATCGTGTTGAGCCGGTTCCAGTCGTTCCATTCGATGTCGAACTCCAGGTTCCAGTCCGGCGTGGGCCGGTACGAGATGCCGGCGACGAACGTCTGCGGGAACGGGAGTTCTGCCTTGGCATCCGGATGCGCGCTGAACACCGGCGACGCGATGTCCAGATAGCCGTCCAACGGGATCCGCGATTCGCTCCGGTAGTTCAGGCCGATCTGCACCTTCTCGCAGGCCTTCCAGAGGATCCCCGCGTTGAAACCTGGCGCCCAACCGGAGCCGTTCAGCCGCGACTGGCCGACGCCCGGGAACGGCGACAGACCGCTCCGCAGGTCGGCCTCGGCGTAGTTGATCATCGCGCCGCCGCCGATGGACAACGTCGGCGTGATCTGCCACGCGATCACCGGGTTGAGCGTCAGGTAGGTCAGCTTGCCCCCCAGCACCACGCTGCGGAACCCCGTGTCCTCCGGCCACTCCGAGCTCAGGCCATAGGGCGAATACGCTCCGAAGCCGAACGAGACCGGCGATTTCTCGGGGGTGAAGGTGTAGAAAATCTGCGGGACGGCGTGGAGGTCCTTGCTGTTGTCGTACTTCTTCCCGGCCGGCGAGGTGTAGCTCACCCCTAGGTCGATCCCGTAGACGCCGAATCGCGCCTGATGGCCTTCGAGCTGCGTGATGCCGGCCGGGTTGTAGTAGACCGCCGACGGGTTGTCGGCGGTCGCAGCGAAGGCTTCGCCCCGGGCCGTCGCGAAGGCATCCTGGTCCGGGAGCCGGAAACCGCCGGCAT
>JBBRQL010000364.1:0-3053 GCA_038226425.1 Verrucomicrobiota bacterium | reverse complement strand
TCCACCATGCGCATCAAGGCCGAGGACGTCCTCGTCGTGAACGGCGCCCCCAACACCACCGCTGAGCGCTTCCGCGAGGGGACAGCCCTCGTCACCGTGGCGGACGGACGCCTTACAGTGGCGCCTTCCGAGGCGGACGGGTCGGTCAACGCCAAGATCGCCTTCATGGAGATCACCGCGGTGAACAAGGTCACGCTGGCCGGCACCGATCCGGATGGCGACGCGTTGGTCTACACCGTCGTGGGCGCCCCGAAGAACGGCGTGCTGGTCGGCACCGGCAAGGACCAGGCCTACGTGCCGAAGGTCGGGTTCAAGGGCGCCGACAGCTTCACCTTCAAGGTGGGCGACGGGAAGCTCGAGTCGGCGGTCGCGACGGTCGACATCGACGTGACGCGTTTCAACCGTGTCCCCGTGGCGCTCGCCATGACCAACACGACGGCCTTCAACAGGCCGTTCTCCTTCAAGCTGGTGGCCACCGATGCCGACAACGACACGCTGACGTTCACCAATGTCACCCGGCCCCGTGCGGGCGTCCTCCGCGGCACGACCGGCGCCGACCGCAGCTACACCCCGAACACCGGGTTCTCAGGCACCGACACCTTCAACTACCGGGTGTTCGACGGGTTCGGCTATTCCGCCGTGGTCAAGGTCACCATCATCGTGAGGCCGCGCGGCACCACGACGTCGGAGGATCTCCTGTCCTTCTATTCCGACGGTGCCGCCGGGAGGGTGATAATCAACTTCCTGTCCACCGATGGCATCATCTTCAACCTGAACAGCGGGCTGCTCAACTTCGGCGGAGGCAACGTGTTCGTCGTCGTACCTGCGGCCAAGGATGCCGTCCGCTTGTCGGTCCAGTGGGTCGAGGCATCCGCCGGGGCCCAAGGCGGCGTCCGCAAGGCCGTCGCTCCGGTCACGGCACGGCTCGTCCCGAGGCTCCTCGTCGAAGCTCCGGCCGGCAGCGTCGGCTCGGTCGAATGGTCCGTGCAACTCGGCGAGGGCGCCCAGTGGCAGCCCTTGTCGCCGGTCACCGTCGGTGAGTCCGGGGCGGTCGGCATCGACCTGGACGACATCCAGGCGACGGGATACTTCCGCTTCATCGCCCAGTGATCCTGGCCAGCGGACCTGCTGGACATACCTGATCTTCACGGACGCCCTCCTCGGAGGGCGTCCTTTTTTTGCACCGGCCCCGGTCGTCGCGCGGGCGGTGGTCGCGACAAGATTGCCTGAAACCTCCCGCGTGTCGCCCGGGTTCCTATCGCCGTGATGGATGCGACCATGAGCCCGAAGACAGTATTTGCCGGTGCTACGGCCGATGTGTGGACGGACCTGTCCGCTCGCCCGCATGTCTTGAAGAAGCGTGGCGGTGCGTTCGTCGCGCGGGCATCGGGCCGTCGGGCCGCCGTGTCCGACGAAGGCTCGTTGTGGCGGGTCACGATGGCCGCGGTCGAGCCGGTCCGGTGGGAGCGCGTGCTCGGCATCGCCCTGGCGTCGTCCGGCGTCGCCGGCCTGGTCTGGCTCGTCCTGGTGTGCGCGCATTTCGCCTACGCATGGGCCAATTTCGCCGCCTGGGTCCGCGCGGCGATGCTCTGAACGCGGACCGCCCGGTCTTCGCGCGGAGGCAACGATGGCCAAGACTTACGGAGCCGACGACTTCGCTGGCCTCCGCGGTCGAAAATCAGTTCCCGGCACCCGCCTTCTTCAGCACTTCGTCCAACGTGACCTCGGCGCCGCCGCGACGCTTGCTCTCGTCCGCGGCTTCCATGAAGGCCATGATCTCCAAGGTCTCGGCGGGGCTGACGGGCGCGACGCCGGTCTGGAAGAACTTCACGATCTCGGCGACCAACGGCGCGTAGCCGTCGTAGGCGCCGACCTTCATCGCCCCCTTCGTGCCCCACGCCTCGCCCTGATAGCCTTCGACTTCGCGGAAAGTGCCGGTCCGGCCGCCGCTCCAACGGCCCACGACCTCGATCTTTCCGTCGGCGGTGGTGCCGCGGTGCACCGACAGACATCCGGTCCCGAGCACGGTGAACAAGGATTCGCAGCCGTGGACGCCGTACCAGTAGAGGTCGGGATGCGTCTTCTCCAAGTGGGCCGGGCTGCCGCACCAGACGTTCGTCACCGTGCCGATCGCGCCGGCGCGGACGGCGAGCGTGCCCTTCGCGAAGCGCAGCGAAGACGCGCTGAACATCGGGACCTTCGCCGCCTTCGCCAGCCGGAGGATCTCCACCGCGTCCTTCAGCGAACCGCCCAAAGGTTTGTCCACGTAGAACGGTTTGCCGGCGGCGATCACCGCCTTGGCCTGCTCGAGGTGCGGCCGGCCGTCGACGCTCTCGATCAGCACCGCGTCCACGTCCTTGCACAGGGCCTCGATGGACGTGTGGATGGTGACGCCGTGCTTCTCGCGCAAGGTCTTGGTGTATTCCTCGACCCGCGACCAGCTCGACTCGATGTCCGGGCTCCCGCCCTTGAACGCCGCCACCACCTTCGCGCCGGCGACATGGTCCTTGGCCGCGGGATCGTTGAGGATCCCGGTGAAGGCGGTGACGTGCGATGTGTCCAGGCCGATGAGGCCGAGACGGAGTTCCGCCGCGCGAGCAGACGACACGACGAGCAGGGAAGCGACGAGAGAGGTCCAACGGGAAGTCATGGCTCCATTGCGCGCTGATCGGCCCCGCGAATAAAGCGCGAAGTTCCAGCGGCGCAGCTTCGCGGTAACGCCGAGCACGTACCGGCGCGGTGCTCGACATCTTCCGGTCCGTGGCTAGCGTCGCCGGCATGTTGCGCGGTGCCCAGATTTTCGCCCGGACGCCTCTTGTTTCCTTGGTCCTGCTCGTCGCCGGCCTCGGGTCGCGCGCGGGCGAGCTGGCTCCGCCGGGGTTCCGGCCGCTGCCGCTCGGCACCCACGCTCTGGTCGGGGCGCGCGTGTTTCCCCAGCCGGGCACCGTCTTCTCCAACGCCACGGTCGTCATCCGCGACGGCCTGGTCGTCGCGGTCGGTCCCGAGGTCACGCCGCCGGCCGATGCTCGCGTCTGGGATGCCGCGGGCCTCAC
>JBBRQL010000363.1:0-3089 GCA_038226425.1 Verrucomicrobiota bacterium | reverse complement strand
CCCTGGGCGGTTGCGCTCTGGAAGCTTCGCCTACGGCTCACCTTCCTCCGCTCCACCACCCAGGGCGCCCTCTTCCTCCCCCTCATCTCACCTGGGGAATTTTAATTGTCGCCAAGGGGAAGAATGATCGTCGTTGACCAGCACTCTCCTGAAAGCCCACTAGATTTGGCTATGTGGTCCCCGGGGCCCGCCCTCAGGTCGCCAATTGTCGCGAGAGCCCGACGGAGCAAAGGCGCCGGTGGATTCGGGCGCTCTTCGGACCGGTGCAGGAATCTCGTGGGTCTGCTCCGTCCTCGGACTTGGTGTCCAGATGCGCCTGCCGTGACCGGAGCAAGGCTCAGGGCCGCCACGCTGTCTTGAGCTCGCGGACCGTGACGCGCGCTTTCGGCAGGTCTCCGCCTTCCACGACCAAGGTCGCCGAAGGCGTCGTCGTCGGCACGAAGCAGTACGATGCGGCGACGATGCCGCCGTTGCCGAAGATCTCGACCGACGTGCGGTCCAGCAGCACGCGCAGCCGGACGCTTCCGTCCCAGAGGTCGAAGTCCGGGCCCCATGGCTTCGCGAAATCCGAACGGCGGCCGACCGTCTTCTTCGCTGGTGCCAGCGGGATCTTGCGGCCGAACGCGGTCAGTTCGTTCGCCGCTGCGTCCCACGTGAGCTTCTCCCCGCGCAACTCCAGAGCGACGCTCTTGGCCCCGCCCGGGACGAATTCGAGTTCGATGTCGAGCAGGTCCGATGTGGTCTTGAGATCATGGCGCCCGGCGGGCATCGGCCGCTTCAGGTCGTCGCGCAGGACGCTCTTGAACAGACGCCCGATCTCCTTGACCGGCCATTTCACCAAGCGAGGACCTTCGGGCGTCGACTGGAGCGACAACTCGACCGGAAACCCCATCTGCTGGTTGAAGGGCATCCGCGGATACTTTCCTCCGTTCATCCAGTTCAGCAGCACGACGCGCTTGTCCGGCAGGTCGTCGTAGGCCTGCGCCGCGTAGGCGTTGGCCCCGAGGTCGCCTTTCAGCTTCGCAGTCGCGGGCTTGAACTCGCGTCCGTCGAACTGCCCGATCCAGTGCTCGCCGTTCGCACCCCAGAGCACCCAAAGCGGCTGTTTCGCGTCGCCGTCGAGCGGTAGCTCCACGAAGCCGGGGCATTCGTAGAGTTCTTCCGGGAACTTGCTCGCCAGCGTCCACGCCTTGAGGTCCGGCGACGTGTAGAAATGGCAGACGTGCCGGATCGCGGTCTTGCCGTCCTTGCCGAGCTTGGCCGCGTCCTTCTCGCCGACATACAGCGGCATGACCCACCGCTTCGTCGGGGCGTGCCAGAACACCTTCGGGTCGCGGTCGCCTTCTCCGACGTTCTTGAGCACCGGGTTGCCGGCGTACTTGGTCCAGGTGCGACCCTTGTCGTTCGAGAAGGCGATGCATTGGGTGAACGGCTGGCCCTTGGATTCGTCGCTCGTCCCGCCGGCCGCCGTGTAGATGGCGACCAAGGCCGGATTGGCACCGGTCTTGAAGCCGGCGGTGTCATCGCGGTCCACGATGGCGGAACCGCTGAACATCGTGCCCAGCTTGTCGGGCAGCAACGCGTGGTCGAGCTGCGTCCAGCGCACCATCTCGTCGCTGACGGCGTGGCCCCAGGTCATGTTGCCCCATTCGCGGCCCTGGGGGTTGTGCTGGAAGAAGAGATGGTATTCGCCGCCGAAGAAGACCAGCCCGTTGGGGTCGTTGAGCCAGCCTTTCTTCGCCGTGAAATGGAACTGGGGCCGCAACGCCTCCGAATAGTCGTCGACCGGTGCGGGGTTCTGCACGTACGGCGGCGTGGCCGCGGTGTCGCTCAGCACGAAGTGGTCGGCGTTGATGTGGCCCCAGCCGCCCGTCGCCGCGTCCACGATCCGGATGCGCGCCTTCATCCCCGCGAACTCGCCCAGGTCGAACGTCGCGGTCGTCAGCGATTCCTCTTCGCGGCCCGTCGCCGAGCGCACGACCTTCCCGTCCACCAGCACGTCCACGCAGGTCTTGCCGACCTCTTCGCCGCCGCCGATGAGGAAGCTGAGATACCGCAGCGACAGATCGAACTCGGGCGATGTGAGCGTGCCCGTGGCCTTGTCGCCGCCGTGGAACGAGTTGACGAACCCGTTGCCGCGGAACCCGCCCACCGGTGCCTGTCCGGGGAGCATGCCTTTCGCCGGCGCGTCGCCGAAGGCGGTGCCGGTCGCGGTCCAACCGCCATGGTCGGAGCCCTCGAAATCGGCGATCAGCCGGTCGGCCGAAGCGCGGAACAGACCGGACGCGGAGGCGATGGCCAAGGCGAGCCCGAAGGCGGAGCGGGAGCGGGCGGAACGTCGTGGATCCATAGGGTGGAGGCCGTATCCAACGGCGATCCGCGACGCGGGACAACCTCGGAAACCTGGGCCGTCGCGTGCCGGGCCGATGCCGCCCCGATGACGGCGCGAAGCGCGGCCCCGATGCGCTGCCAGTATCGTGTCGGAAGAGGCCGACGGGACCTTCCCTGCGACCGGATCCTTGTGGGACCCGGATGCAGACTGGAGCCAGTTGTCGGATTTGAACCGACGACCGACGGTCTACAACACCGTGACCACCTCCGCGACTCTGCGTGGCGAGTTGATGCGACGCGTCCGAAGCTCTGAAGAATGCACCGTTTCGCAAGTTGACCTGGCCACCCTATCGCTTCGTGCCGTGCGCCTGCAGATGCAGAATACGACCAGCAGGTCGACGCCCTCTGTTGAAGACTTCCGGGCTGACGTGGAGAAGTGCTCTCGGGCGGCATCGGCGCAAAGGGCGGACCTCGCCGTGCGGATGAGGTGCAACTGGACAGGTCATAGTGTGTGCCGGTGCGCTCCGGCAGCACGTGCGTCCCTGGTGCCGCCAGCGTCTGGATCAGCAGCCGATCCGGTCCGAGGTGGCAGTCGAGGCGGCCGGGGTGGTCCCCGCGCTAGAGCACTTCCATCAAACATGTAGCTTTCCAAGTGAAGCCGAAGGGTGTGAAGTGGAAGGCGACATGCGAGCCATACCCGCCGCGTTGCGGCAGAAGATTCTCGATCTCTACGGCCGGAACAGGAGCACCCGTGAGAT
>JBBRQL010000362.1:0-3101 GCA_038226425.1 Verrucomicrobiota bacterium | reverse complement strand
GGCAGTGTCCGGATGCGCCCCGGGCGGACAGAGGGAGGTTTGCCTTCGGCGCCGGCCGGCGGGAGACTGCGCGGCGTGATCGGGACGGCGTTGAACGTGGCGGGGATCCTGGCTGGCGGGCTGGCGGGGCTGACCGTGGCCAAACACCTCGACCCGCGCACGCAGCAGCGGCTCCGCACCGGCCTGGCCGGCGTGGTGGTGTACACCGCCGGCGCGATCGTCTGGTCGGCGTTGCACGGGCCGATCGGCGCAGCGGCCAAGCAGGTGGCCATCGCGGTCCTCGCGTTGGTCGCGGGCAATCTGATCGGCCGGAGGCTCGGGCTCCAGCGGGCTCTGGACCGGCTCGGCCGCGAAGCGGGTGGACGCTTCGCCAAAGCTTCCGCCGCGGCTCCCGGGACCGAGGCGGTCTCGGGCGGCGCGGGCTTCATGACGTGCACCATCCTGTTCTGCGCCAGCCCGGTCGCGTTGCTCGGGGCGGTCCAGGACGGCATCGGCGGCGAATGGCGGACGCTCGCGCTCAAGGCCGCGATGGACGGTCTCGCGGCGATGGGTCTCGCGGCGACGTTCCGTTGGGCGCCGTTGATCGCCGCCGTGCCGGTGCTCGCGCTGGAAGGAACGCTCACCTTGACGGCGCGCGCCCTCGCCGAGCGGATAGGCCAGCCGGCTCTGGTGGACAGCGTCAACCTGACCGGCGGTCTCATCGTGGCGTGCGTCGCGCTCGTGGTGCTCGACCTGCGCAAGGTGCCGTTGGCAGATTATCTCCCGGCCCTCGTCGTCGCACCGCTGCTCACGCGGTGGCTTTGAGCCCCGTCGGTCTGGTCCACGGCCCCTGGAGGTTTCGTTTCCCGGCCGTCACCTCCCCGCCGCGGCGCCGCTGCTTTCCCGTTTGAAATCCTTGCGACTGCGGCCAAGTTGACCGCCGTCCAGCCGATTGTCACCGCCGTTTCAACCGCCTTCCCATCGATGAAACTTCGCATCCTCGCCCCGTCCGTCGCCGCGCTCGCCCTTATGCTCTCCTCCCCTCTGGTCGGTGACGAAGGCATGTGGCTCTACAACAACCCGCCGCGCCAGCAGCTCAAGGAGAAGCACGGCTTCGACCTCACCGACGCCTGGCTGGAGCACCTGCAGAAGTCGTCCGTGCGCTTCAACTCCGGCGGATCCGGCAGCTTCGTGAGCGAGGACGGCCTGGTGATCTCCAACCACCACGTCGGCGCCGACGCGTTGCAGAAGGTCGGCTCGAAGGAGAAGAACTACCTCCGCGACGGCTTCCAGGCGAAGTCCCTCGCCGAGGAGATCCCGTGCGCCGACCTCGAGCTCAACGTCCTCCAGTCGATCGAGGACGTCACCGCCCGGGTCGATGCCGGCGTGCCCGCGACGGCGTCGGGCGAGGAAGCCTTCAAGGCCCGCCGCAAGGTGATGGCCGCGATCGAGAAGGAATCGCTCGACCAGACCGGCCTGCGCTCGAACGTCATCACCTTGTACCAAGGCGGCGCGTACCATCTGTACCGGTTCAAGCGCTATACCGACGTGCGGATCGTCTTCGCGCCCGAGCAGCAGATCGCCTTCTACGGCGGGGACCCGGACAACTTCGAGTTCCCGCGCTTCGACCTCGATATCTGCCTTTTCCGCGTCTACGAGGACGGCAAGCCGGTCAAGGTCCGGCACTTCCTCAAGTGGTCGAAGGCCGGCGCGGCGGAAGGCGAGCTGACCTTCGTCTCCGGGCATCCCGGCCGCACCGACCGCCTGCTCACGATGGCGGAGCTGGAGTACCAGCGCGACGTGCAGTTCCCCTACACGTTGTCGCGGTTGCGCCGGCTCGATTCGTTGCTCACCGCTTGGAGCGGTCGGAGCGAGGAGAACGCCCGCCGCGCGAAGGAGGATTTCTTCGGCGTGCAGAACTCGCGCAAAGCCCGCGAAGGCGGCATCGCCGGTCTGCAGGACCCGGTGCTGATGGGCAAGAAGGCCGCGGCCGAGCAGCAGTTCCGCACACGGTTGGCGGTCAGCGGCGGGTTCCCCGACGCGGTCGCCGCCTACGACAAGATCGCCGCCGCGCAGGCCGAGATCGGCAAGCATGCGCTGAGGGTGCGGCTGATGGAGGGCGAGCACGGCTTCGCCAGCGAGAGCTTCGGCATCGCCCGCACCCTGCTGCGCGCGGGCGACGAACGGCCCAGACCCAACGGCGAGCGCCTCAAGGAGTTCACCGATTCGGAGAAGGACTCGCTTGAGCTCGGTTTGTTCTCCGACAGGCCGATCCACCCCGATTACGAGACGCTGCGGCTGGCCGATTCGCTGGCCTTCCTCGTCGAGCAGCTCGGGTCCTCAGACGCTTTGGTGCAGCAGGTCCTCGCCGGCAAGTCGCCACGGGCCCGCGCGGCAGAACTCATCGCGGGCACGAGGGTGCGTGACGTGGCGTTCCGCAAGCAGTTGTACGCGGGCGGTGCCGCCGCCGTGTCCGCGGCCAAGGACCCGATGATCGAGCTGGCCCGGCTCGTGGACGGCGACGCCCGCGCGGCGCGCAAAGCCATCGAGGCCCAAGATGAGACCAAGCAGCAGGCGCAGGCCGCCATCGCCAAGGCGCGCTTCAAGCTCGAGGGCACCGGCCGATATCCGGACGCGACCTTCACGCTGCGGCTCGCGTACGGGCCGGTGAAGGGCTACGAGGAGGACGGTCGCAAGGTGCCGGCGATCACCACGATCGGCGGCCTCTACCAGCGCAGCGCGGAGATGAAGGACAAGCCGCCCTTCGACCTGCCGCCGTCGTGGGCGAAGAAGAAGGGCGCGCTCGACCTGGGCACGCCGTTCAACTTCGTGAGCACGGCCGACATCATCGGCGGCAACTCGGGCAGCCCGGTGGTGAACCGGGCGGGCGAGTTCGTGGGGATCATCTTCGACGGGAACATCCAGAGCCTTGTGCTCGACTTCGCCTACGACGACGTCCAGGCCCGCGCGCTGAGCGTCCACAGCAGCGCCATCATCGAGGCGCTGGGCAAGGTCTACGGCGCGAAGGACCTCGTCCGCGAGCTGCAGGCGGGCAAGAGGAAGGGGTGAAAGCCCGACGGGCTGGGAACGCAGGGTCAGAGGTGAGCCCCATGTTTTCCAAG
>JBBRQL010000361.1:0-3117 GCA_038226425.1 Verrucomicrobiota bacterium | reverse complement strand
GGCGGACAAGGTCACGCACTTCATCGACGACCTGAACGCGCCGACGGGCTTCCAATTCTACAAGGACGGCGTGCTGGTGATGCAGGCGCCGGACCTCTGGTACATCCGCGACACGGACGGCGACGGCAAGGCCGACACCAAGGAGCGCGTGCTCATGGGCATGGATTCCGCGGATTCGCACCACACGGCCAACGCCATCTGCCTCGATCCGGGCGGCTCGATCTACCTGAGCGACGGCGTGTTCCACCGCACGCAGGTCGAGACCGGCGAAGGCCCGGTCCGCAACAACGACGCGGCGATCTACCGCTTCGAGCCGCGCACGTCGAAGTTCGAGACCTACATCCCGTACGGCTTCGCGAACCCGCACGGCCGCGTGTTCGATTACTGGGGCAACGACTTCGTCACCGACGCCACCGGCAACGCCAACTACTTCGGGCCCGCGTTCAGCGGCCGTCTCGACTACCCGGCGAAGCATCCGGGCATGAAGGAGTTCTGGAACCGGCCGTCGCGCCCGTGCCCCGGCACCGGGATCCTCACCAGCCGCCATTTCCCGGAAGAGTTCCAGGGCAATTTCCTGAACATCAACGTGATCAGCTTCCAGGGCATCTATCGCGTGAAGGTGACCGAGGACGGCTCCGGCCTGAAGGGCGAGACGAAGGAGAACTTGATCTCCTCCACCGACCCAAACTTCCGCCCCATCGCCATCAGCACCGGACCGGACGGCGCCATCTACTTCCTCGACTGGCACAAGCCGCTCATCGGGCACATGCAGCACCATCTGCGCGATCCGAACCGCGACAAGACCCACGGCCGCATCTACCGCATCACCTATCCGGGCCGCCCTCTGATGAAGCCGGCGAAGATCCACGGCCAGCCGATCGAGGCGTTGCTCGAGCTGCTCAAGGAGCCCGAGAACCAGACCCGCGAGCTCGCCAAGATCGAGCTCGGTGAGCGCGAGACCCCGAAGGTGCTCGCCGCCGTCACCCGCTGGGTCGCCGGCCTCGACAAGAACGCCCCGGCCTACCAGCACCACCTGATGGAGGCGCTCTGGGTCCAGCAATGGCACAACGTCGTCGACGGCGCGTTCTTGCGCCGCATGCTGGCTTCGCCGACGCCCGAGGCCCGTGCCGCGGCCGCACGCGTGCTGTGCTACTGGCGCGACCGCGTGCCCGACGCGCTCGGACTCTTCCGCACGCTCGCCGAGGATGCGTCACCGCGCGTCCGCTTGGAGGCCGTCCGCGCCGCCAGCTTCTATCGTGAGTCCGCCGCGGCGGATGTCGCCCTGCTCGCGCTGAAGCAGCCGACCGATTACTATCTCGACTACAGCCTTCGCGAGACCTTGCGGCAGCTCGAGCCGCAGTGGCGCAAGGCGATCGCCGACGGACGTCCCGTCGCCGCGGGTAACCCGGCCGGGCTCAAGTTCCTCGTCGGCCGTCTCAGCACGGCCGAGCTCACGAAGCTCCCGGCCTCGGCCGAGGTGGCCCAGGCGATCCTGTTCCGCGCCGACGCGACCGACGCCGACCGGAGCGCAGCGCTCGATGGGTTGGCGAAGCGCCGTTCCACGAGCCGGCTCACCGAGCTGCTCACCGCGCTCGGTTCGGTGCCTTCCTCCGATCCCGCGGTCGCCGCGAACCTCGCGCGACAGCTGCCGTTGCAGCCCGCGTCCGATCTCAAGGCCATCCGCCCGCAGCTGGCTTCGCTCATCAACGGCGGCGGTTCGCCCGAGGTCCGGCAGGCCGCGTGGGCCGCGCTGGCCGTCGCCGACGGTTCTTTCGACACCGTCTGGACCGCCGCCTCGCGTTCGCCGGCCATCCTCACCGACCTGCTCAACGGCATCCCGGTGTTGAACGACGCCGATTTCCGCGCCAAGGCGATGCCGAAGGTGAAGCCGCTGCTCGGCGAGATGCCCGCGTCCCTCGTCGCCGCCGCCAAGGCGAGCCCCGGCGGTGAAGGCCGCTTCGTCCGCATCGAGCTGCCGCGCCGCGGCACGCTCACGCTCGCCGAGGTCCAGGTCTTCAGCGGCGGCCAGAACATCGCCACGAAGGGCACGGCCAAGCAGTCGAGCACCTCCAACGGCGGCGAGGCCTCGAACGCGATCGACGGCCGCACCGACGGGTCCTTCGGCAGCGGCACCCAGACGCACACCCAGGAGAACGAGAACAACCCGTGGTGGGAGATCGATCTCGGCGGCGACCGCTCGGTCGAATCCGTCACCGTGTGGAACCGCACCGATGCCGAGCTCGGCAAGCGGCTCGAAGGCTTCACGCTCATCGTGCTCGACGGCGGCCGCCGCGAGGTCTTCCGCAAGACCGGCATCGCCGCTCCGTCTCCCAGCGCACCGGTCGCCGTGGGCGGCGACGTGCTCGCCTCGCTCCGCCGCGCCGCCATCCGCGCGGCCGTCAGCATGAACTCCGAGCCCGAGGCCGTCTTCAAGGCGCTCACCGGGCTGATTGTCCGCGGCGACCAGGTCACCGCGGCCGCGCAGGGCCTGCGCATCCTGCCGCGCGCCAGCTGGCCGAAGGACCAGGCGGGCATCGCCGCCGCCGCGCTCGCCAAGTGGGCGAAGGGCGTGCCGGCCTCGGCGCGCACCGCGCAGGACTACGTCGAGACCGTGCAGACGGCCGACGACCTCGCCGGCCTGATGCCGGCCGACCGCGCCACGGCCTTGCGCAAGGAGCTCAAAGAGGTCCGCGTCGCCGTGTTCGTCATCCGCACCGTGCGCGAGCAGATGCGCTACGACGTGCCTCGGATGGTCGTCGAGGCGGGCAAGCCCTTCGAGCTGGTCTTCGTGAACGACGACTTCATGCCGCACAACCTGGTGTTCGTGAAGCCGGGCACCCGCGAGCTCATCGGCAACCTCTCGGCGACCATGAAGCCCGAGGAGCTGGACAACCAACGCCGGCCGTACGTGCCGAAGAACAACGCCGTCATCGGCGCGACCAAGCTGGTCGAGGCCGGCCAGAAGGAGCTCCTGAAATCCACGGCGCCTTTGGAAGAAGGCAGCTACGAGTTCGTCTGCACCTACCCGGGCCACTGGACCCTCATGTGGGGCACGCTGGTCGTGACCAAGGACGTCGACGCCTACCTCGCCGCGCATCCGGAAGCTCCGGCCGCCGG
>JBBRQL010000360.1:0-3148 GCA_038226425.1 Verrucomicrobiota bacterium | reverse complement strand
CGAGTTTGAAGGCCTTCCTCTTCGTGTGCATCGCCTACGCGCTGATCGGCGGCGCGGCCGCGGTCCTGTTGCAGGTGCGCGGATCGGACTGGAGCTTCACGTCGGACGGCGTGAAATGGAGCTTGATCGCGGGCACGGCGGGCGCTGTCGGCGCCTTCACGCTGGTGTTGGCATTGGGCGCGGCGGCCCCGATCTACAAGGGCGCGGCCGCGGCGGCGGTGATGCCTATCGTCTTCGGCGGCGCGCCGATCATCAACACGATCGTCGCGATGCTGTTGCACCCGCCCCAAGGCGGACTGCGCGCGTTGCCGGTACCGTTCCTGCTCGGCTGCGTGCTCGCGGCCGGCGGCGCCTTCATGGTCGCCAAGTACGCGCCGTCGAACACCGGCGGCGCGGCGAAGCCCGCGGTCCACGCAGCGGCTTCCGCTGCGAAGTGACCGTACCGGCGACCTGATGTCCGATGCGTCCACCCATCCGTCGGTTGCCGGACCGTATCCGTTGACCGGCTTGCGATTGTTGCTCGCGGAGGTCGTCACGACCAACGCGTTCTACGGCCGGAAGTTCGCCGCGGCAGGCTGCTCGGCGGAGCCGGCGTCGATCGCCGATTTCACGGCACGCTTCCCGTTCACGACCAAGGCCGAGCTCGTGGCCGACCAGGCGGCGCATCCGCCGTACGGCACCGGGCTCACCTATCCGCTCGCCCGCTACACGCGTTGCCACCAGACAAGCGGCACCTCCGGCGCGCCGTTGCGCTGGTTGGACACACCGGAGTCGTGGGAGGCGATGAAGGACGATTGGTGCGAGGTCTTCCGGGCCGCAGGAGTGACGGCGGCGGATCCGGTGTTCTTCGCTTTCAGCTTCGGGCCGTTCCTCGGGTTCTGGCTGGCCTTCGAGGCGGCGCAGAAGCTCGGTTGCCTGTGCTTCCCGGGCGGCGGGATGAGCACCGCTCTCCGGGCGCGTGTGCTGTTGGAGAACGGCTGCACCGTGCTCTGCTGCACGCCGACGTACGCGCTGCACCTTGCCGAGACCTCGCGCGCCGAGGGTCTCGACATCGGCCGCGACCGGATCCGTCGGATCATCGTGGCCGGCGAACCGGGCGGCAGCCTTCCTGCGACACGCGCCCGCCTCGAAGAAGCGTGGCCCGGCGCGGAGGTCTTCGACCACCACGGCATGACCGAGGTCGGTCCGGTGACCTATGAAGTGCCCGGCCGGCCCGGCACCCTCGCCGTGATCGGCCGCAGCTTCTTCGCCGAAGTCGTCGACCCCGCCACCGGCGTGCCCGTGCCCGACGGCGAGGCCGGCGAGCTGGTCCTCACCACGCTCCGCCGCGTCGCGTCGCCGTTGATCCGCTACCGGACGGGAGACTTGGTCGCAGGTTGCAGGTTGCCGGTTGAAGGTCCCGCGGCGTCCGGCATCCAACCTGCAACCTGCAACCTGCAACCCGCAACCCTCTGGCTGAAGGGCGGGATCCTCGGCCGGGTGGACGACATGGTGGTGGTCCGCGGCGTGAACATCTATCCGTCGGCGGTGGAGCAGATCGTCCGAGGCCTGGACGGCATCGGTGAATATCGCGTCACGCTGGACACGCGCGGAGCGATGTCCGAGGTGGCGGTCGAGGCCGAGACGACGCCGGTGATCGCCGACGAACTCGCGCGCCGGCTGCACCAGGCGTTGGCGTTGCGGGTGCCCGTGGCGGCGGTCGCGGACGGTTCCCTGCCCCGGTCCGAGCTGAAGGCGCGGCGATGGATCCGCCTTTGAGCGGCGTTCCGGCTTGAATTCGGCCTCCCCGGCCCCTAAAGCCTGCCGCGCTAACGCGCATCCATGCTAGAACCGGAACTCGTCATCGAAGCGGGCCGAACGGAGCGCCAATACTGGCGCGACCTCTGGCGCTACCGTGAACTGTTCTATTTCCTCGCCTGGCGGGACATCCTCGTCCGCTACAAGCAGGCGGCCATCGGAATCGCCTGGGCGGTGCTGCGTCCCCTCATGATGATGGTGGTCTTCACGTTGGTCTCGCGCCGGCTGAAGCTCCCGGAAGGCGGCGTGCCCTATCCGGTTCTGATCTGCGCGGCGATCCTACCCTGGCAGTTCTTCGCCAGCGCCGTCGCCGAGGCCGGCAACAGCCTGGTCGAGAACGCGAACCTGCTCACCAAGGTCTACTTCCCCCGCGTGATCGTGCCCGGTAGCGCGGTGATCGTGAGCCTGGTCGATTTCCTGATCTCCATGGTCCTCCTCGCCGGGGTGATGGCCTGGTTCCACGTCTGGCCGACGTGGCGCATCGTCGCGATGCCGCTGTTCTTGGCGCTGGCCTTCGCCGCGGCGGCCGGCCTCGGCCTGTGGTTCGCGGCGCTCAACGCAAAGTACCGCGACTTCCGCTACGCCCTGCCCTTCCTCATCCAGCTCGGGCTCTACGCCTCACCCGTGCTCTACCTGAGCAGCCTCACGCCGGAGAAGTGGCGGCTCTTCTACGCGATAAACCCGATGGTCGGCGTCATCGACGGATTCCGCTGGTCGGTCGGCGCGGTGGATTTCCATTGGCCGACGTTCCTCGTCTCGTGCGCCTCGGCGGCGCTGCTGCTTTTCAGCGGCGTGCAGAACTTCCGCCGGATGGAACGCGGGCTCGCCGACCTCCTCTGAACCGCATGTCCGGCTCCGTCATCCAAGTCGAAGGACTCTCCAAGCGCTACTGGCTCGACCAGCGTCCGCGAGAGAAGTACGTCGCGCTGCGCGATGTGCTGGCCGGCGCGGCGAAGGGCTTCGTGCGCCGCCTGTCGGGTCGGGGCGGATCCACGACGCGCGACGAGTTCTGGGCGTTGCGCGACCTCAGCTTCGAGATCCCGCGCGGCGAGGCCGTCGCGGTCGTCGGACGCAACGGCGCGGGCAAATCCACGCTGCTCAAGATCCTCAGCCGCATCGTCGAGCCGACCTCGGGACGCGCCCGGATCCGCGGTCGCGTCGCCAGCCTGCTGGAGGTCGGCACCGGCTTCCATCCGGAGCTGACCGGCCGCGAGAACATCTTCCTCAACGGCGCCATCCTCGGCATGCGGCGCGCGGAGATCCGGCGGAAGTTCGACGACATCGTGGCCTTCGCCGAGGTCGAGCGCTTCCTCGACACGCCGGTGAAGCGCTACTCGTCCGGCATGTACCT
>JBBRQL010000359.1:0-3157 GCA_038226425.1 Verrucomicrobiota bacterium | reverse complement strand
CGGCGGCGGGGAAGAAGATGGAGCCTCCTCACGTCGGCTGCTACGGCTCGAAGGGAGGCTCCCGGCGTCTTCCGCTTTCACGCTGGTCGAGCTGTTGGTCGTCGTCGCGATCATCGCCATCCTTGCCTCGCTGCTGTTGCCGGCGTTGGCCCGGGCAAAGGGCTCCGCGCGGAAATCCGCCTGCGTCTCCAACCAACACCAGATCGGGCTCGCGTGGCTGATGTATCTCGGCGACCACGCGGACCGCTTCCCGGACCGGCGCGACCTGAAGCAGTCGCTGCCCGGCGGCTACATGCCGTGGACGACTTGGCCGAAGAGCGATCCACGCGCGGGTTGGGCCGCGGTGGTCCTCAGCAACGTGCTTTCTTCAGGCCGTGTCTGGGCGTGCCCGGCCATCGCGTCCGGACCGCTGGCAACCGCACCGCAGGCGCATCAGACCGGCGGTGCCGATACCAACGCCGCGCCGGTGGTGAGCTACTGGATGTGGCGCTTCGACCGGCCCGACGATCCGGTGCCGCTCGATGATTTCTGGGGCAAGACCGTCGCGGAAGCCATCGACCAACTGCGCGAGGCCGACAACCCGACCGTGGGCCGTCCGTCGGGGCCGACCGAGGTGGAACTCGTGGTGGACCCATATTTTCCGGGCACGATCGCGGCGGTGCCGGAAGCGCTCCGCGGTTGGTCGGCGCATCTGGGCGGACGCAACCGCCTGATGCTCGACGGCCATGTCGAGCACTTCAAGGACCGGCGGACGCGATAGACCACCGAGGGTGCACCGCGCGACGAGGCCCCACGTCGGATGTCTTGGAACTGCTGTCCAAGATCTCGCGGCGGACCGCAGGGTTCACTCCTCCTCGTCCTTGATGCCGGGGATGCGCTTGAGCGGGCAGCCGGCGCGGAGCCAACCGTTCACGTACGGGTCGAGCTCGCCGTCCATGACGGCCTGGACGTTGCTGGTCTGCACGCCGGTGCGGAGGTCCTTCACCATGCGGTACGGCTGGAAGACGTAGCTGCGGATCTGGTTGCCCCAAGAGACGCTGCCCTTGTCGCCGTAGAAGCGCTCCATCTCGCCCTTCGCCTGGTCGAGCTTCAGCGCGTAGAGCTTGGAGATGAGCATGGCCATCGCGGTCATCTCGTTCTGGGCCTGGCTGCGCTGCGCCTGCGACGCGGCGACGAGGCCGGTCGGGAGATGGGTGAGGCGGACGGCGGTCTCGACCTTGTTGACGTTCTGCCCGCCTTTGCCGCCGGAGCGGAAGGTGTCGCGCAGGAGCTCGCTCTTGGGGATCACGATGTCGGCCTCGGTGAGGTCGCTGATCTCGGCGATGCAATCGACGCTCGCGAAGCTGGTGTGGCGGCGCTTGTTCGAATCGAAGGGCGAGATGCGGACGAGCCGGTGGACACCGCGCTCGGCCTTGCAGAAGCCGTAGGCGTTGTCGCCCACCACGCGGTAGGTGATGCTCTTCACGCCGGCGGAATCGCCGGGCAACAGGTCGGTGATCTCGGCCTCCCAGCCGCGCGCCTCGAACCAGCGGGCGTACATGCGCGAGATCATCTCCGCCCAGTCCTGCGCCTCGGTGCCGCCGGCGCCGGCGTTGATGCTGAAGATGCAATGCTTCCCGTCGTGCGGCCCGGTCAGGAGGATCTCGAGCTCGAACTTGTCCACCGCCTTCGCCAGCACCGCAAGGTCGGTGTCGGCCTCCTTCTGTACGGCGTCCTGTCCGGCGGGCGGCTCAGCTTCACCGAGCTCGAGCAGGACCTTGGTGTCCTCGATGCGTTTCTCGAAACTGACCTGGGGATCGACCTTCTTCTTGAGCCCGTTGGCCACTTCGATGGTCTTGCGGGCAGCTTCCTGGTTGTTCCAGAAGCTGTCGGTCGCCATCTGCGAATCGAGCTCGGCGAGGCGCCGCTGGGCGCTGGGCACATCGAGGAACTTCCGCAGCTGCGCGAGTTTTGCGGAGATCGCGTCGAGCTCGGCGCGGGTGGCTTCGAACATAAGGGGCGGACGTTAGGAAGAGGGCGTGGACGTGACGAGGGGGAAGTTGCTTGAGGAAGAGCAGGAGGAGGGGCGAGCAGGCGAGTGGGCGAGTAGGCGAGTAGGCGAGTGGGTGGGTGAGGATCTTCGGTGGCTGCCCCATTCGCTTACTCGCTTACTCGCTCATTCGCTCATTCGCTCACTCGCCGATCCGCCGCAACCGCTCGGTGAGCGCGGCAAACAGGGCCGGGCGGTCGGCCACGTGGGCGACCGCGCCGGATGGATCCACCAGACCGAAGCCGTCCCCGTAGGCCGGGCCGTTGGCGATGCAGAGGTCGTTGCGCGATTCGGCGAACTGCCGCGCGACCCGCGCGAGCACGTCTACGCGGTCGCCGTCGGCCTCGAACTTCCAACCCACGATCCATCCGGCCGGGAACAGCGCGCGGAGGCGGGGGAGGATCTTCGGCGTCGGCACCAGCTCGACCAGCAACGTGCCGCCCCGGGTCGAGAGCTTGCCGGCGGAGAGCGGGGTCAGCGTCCCATCGGACGAACGTTCCAGCGCGGCACCGCCGGTGAAATCGCTCACGGCGGCGGCGTGGAAGAAGGCCACGGGCTCCGGGCCGGCGTGGGCGGCGATGCGGTCACCGAGCGAAGCAGTGGTGGAGAACTCCTCGACCGTCACCGCGGCGAGCGGGGCGCGCCAGACGGCAGATCCTCCGAGGAACAGCCGGACCTCGTGGCCGGCGGCGGCAAGATGGTTCGCCAACTGGCCGCCGAGGCTGCCGGTGGAGAAATTGGTGAGACGTCGGACGCGGTCGAGCGGTTCCCAGGTCGGGCCGGCGGTCACGAAACAGCGCATGGCGGGAGCTTGGGGACGTCCGGACGGGATGCGAGCCGGGAGACGGGTTGCCGGTGCGGAGGCACGCGAAAGGGCGAGGCCGAGGCCTCGCCCTTGTCGATGCGGACGGACGTCTACTTCGCGGCCGCGACGGCCTTTGCCGGCTTGGCGGCAGCGGCGGCAGCCTTCGCCGCCTTGGCGGCGGTGGCGTCGTAGGCGGCTTCCTTGACGAAGGTGGCGCCCTTGCCGATGCGCTTGCGGAGGTAGGTGAGCTTGGCGCGGCGGACCTTGCCTTCGCGCTCGACCTCGACCTTGTCCACGCGGGGGGAGTGGAGCGGGAAGATGCG
>JBBRQL010000358.1:0-3195 GCA_038226425.1 Verrucomicrobiota bacterium | reverse complement strand
GACGCCTCCAAATCCGCCTTCGAATCCCTCTCACCGGAGGATTGCCTCGGGTTCTTTCAAAACGCTCATTACGCTACATGATTAGTGGAAGTGCTCTAGCCGCATCGCGCTGGTCGCCTTCTTGTCGCTCTCGGCCGATGCCGTGCTCCGGGCGCAGACCGGCCAAGTCGGTGTCGCCGCACCGACGGCCGCGGTGAATGTGACCGGGATCGCGGGCGGCCAGACCCGCGGCATCCGAGCCGTCACCCGCCGCACGTTGATGACCGCGCCCGGGCAGGAAGCCCGGACCTTCTTCACCGCGGGCGGAGTCGATCTCGGCGGGACCACGACCGCGGCCACGGGCAGCGCTACGATCGCCGCCCCGGCACCGGTCGTCGCGGAGACCCCGATGGAAGGTCTGGACCGCCCGGAAGTCCGGCGCGCGCTCCGGCAGCTCGCCAACTCCGGCGACGCGGACGCGAAGCGCTTGCTGGCCAAGCCCGTCTTGGCTGCCCGTCCCGCGGCCCGTTGAGCGGCCCGTTGAGCGGCCCGACATCGGCAGCGCCGGGCCGGCGGTTCTTCACTCGTTCACCGGCCGGGCGGCGTCCGCGGCGAAGAGCAGTTCCGTACGGCCGTTGACGCGGAACAACCCGACACCACGCCCGCCGACCATCGCGAGCAGCTCGTCGTCGGACGCGCGAAGCGTGTCGTCGGGCCGGGTACGAAAGCGGACCGGACCGGCCGCGAAGTCGGTGGCAATCCGCTCGGCCACGGACAACGGCCGGGAGCGGACCCGTTCGACCGCCGGCTTGGCGACCGCCAGCGGGACGACCAAGGCGACGTCTGCTTGCGACGCACGGCCGGCCTCGCGGGACGACCACGGCGCGACGGTCCACACGCAGGCGAGGACGACGAACGCCGTCGCACACGCGAGCGGCGCAAGTTGCCGGCGTCGACGGCGCGCGCGGACGGCGCCCAGGATCGTTGCGACCGGATCCGCCGTGGCGTCCGGGGCAGCGAGCACCTCTTCCAAGAGGCGGCGATGATCAATCGAGGGGTCCATCTTGTAGGCGGGCGAGGATCGCGGTCTTGAGGTGTTGGCGGGCGCGGGTGAGCCGGGATTCGACGGCTTTCTCCGAGGTGCCGAGTTCTCCGGCGAGATCCCGCACGGCGTCGCCGTGGAGATACTTCCGTTCGAGCAGCCCGCGCTCCGGTGCAGGCAACGAGGCGAGCTCGGCGGCGAGCAGGACTTCGAGGCGCCGTTCCGAATCGGGCGGTCCGGGTTGGGGCTCCGGCTGTTGCCGGAACCAGCGCGCGAGAAAGCCGAGGTAGCGGCGTTCACGGCGGCCGAGATCCGCGGCGGCGCAGCGGGCGAGCACGGTCAGCCAGCTCCAGAGCTCGTCCTCCGCGGCGAAGGTCCGCATGTGCCTCACGGCGCGGAGGAAGGTCTGCTGGAGCGCCTCCCGGGCGATGTCCTCCTGTCCGCGGCAGACGACCAGCAGGTAGCGCAGAAGCCGCGGGGCATAGGCGGCGTGGAAATCGCGCCAAGCGGCCTCGTCACCGTCGCGGAGAGCGCGCGTGAGCACCGCCGTCGGGGGCTCGGCGGTGCTGGCCCGGACCGCGGTGCTCTGCATCACGAAGGTGAGCGCGACGGGATCCACGGCGAGAGGCTACGGCTTGGCGGCGGGAACGGGAAGCGAGCGTTGGGCCGGCCGTCCAGGGACGCTCGGTTGGCCTGGCTGGCTCGGTCTCTTCAAGGACAAGCTCTGAAGGACTTGGGATACGTACTGCATCTGCTCTGGATCACCCGCGACGACCAACAACTTCGTCTCTTCATGGAACCGCATCGTTGGAGGATTTTTCACGCCGCCCAGTTCCCAACCGATCTTGATCGCCGTGGTGATGTCCTCGACGGTGAAAAATTCGAGATGCTGTTCGAGCGGGTAGTACGCGACTGATTTCGAGGGGACGGGTTCCCCAGGGCGAACATTTGCCGGGAGTCCGTGGCCAGATTCAAGCGAGGGCTTGAGCGGTTCGTAGCCGACAGGGTAATCGCTCTGGAGCAAGAAGGTCGGATTACCCCCGCTGGAGCCAACCGGGATGAAAGTGTAACCTTCCCTACCTTGGCCTTGGGAGACGAGACGGCCCGGCTGTCCCGTGACCCAATTCACGCCCCGTTGGCTCGACATCCCGAGCAGGTTCAACACCTCGCCGACCGTGACTTGTTTCACGTCCAAGGTGACGGCGTTGGTCTCGACGAGTTCGCGCAGATGTCCCCCCACGACCACGTTGAGGCTCTTCGGAGCGGCGACCCTGTGGTAATAGGCTTGGATGCTTTTGATGGCTTCTACCAACGGCACGCCGGAGAACTGGAAATCCATCCGCGGTCCCGGGTCCTCCACCGGCCGAGCCACCTGCACAGGGATGACTCCGGGAGGAGGCGGGACGTTCTGGGCGATCCCGCACGGGATGCCGAAGCTGAGAGTGGTGAGGATGAGTGCGGCGAAGCGTAGATGTCTTTGAAGTGTCATGCAGTGTGCCTTTCACCTCGGACACACGCCGCTCGTCGCGGAATCCTTCGCGGAGACTTCGACGCGGCCGCGAAAGATGCGTGTCTTGCATCGTGATGGCGAGAAGCTTGGCCAGCGTGCTGCCAGCATCTTGCTGGCAGGGCCTCGCCGCAGCCCGGGCCCGGGAAATCTTCCCCACATCACTCCGTCCGCACTTTCTGCCGGCGAGACGCACGGCAGCACGTTGGTGCCACCGGCCGCCACGGTGTCCCGACGCGCTCCTGCGAAAGCGCATCGGGAGACGAAAAGTGAGGGACCTGAAGGCAAGGAAGCAAGAAAAGGCAGTTTGAACGTATCCCGGCACACCTCGACACCGCCCCCCGGAGCGTCGATTTCCGATCGGCTGGGCCGTAGGGCGGCCCTCGATGCGCGATCTCCGTGCAAAAGCAGTGGACGGGTCCGGGTCCGATTTCCTGCATCCCGGCCAGCACGTGCCCGAGCCGGTTGGAAACCGGCGCTCCGTCAGATCCTCGGTCCCGCTCCAACGCCGATGGCAGGGTGCGGACGCTAGAGCGGTTTAAATGAAACTGTAGCCGCAAGAGGCGAACCAGTTTTGGGCGTCTTTGGCGGTGACGGAGGCCAAGGCTGAGGCGATGGCGCGGAGGAGTTCCTCGCGGGTCCTGGCCTCGGCGCTCCTGAGTGACTG
>JBBRQL010000357.1:0-3270 GCA_038226425.1 Verrucomicrobiota bacterium | reverse complement strand
GGGCTTCGGGTTTTGCAACGCCGCGACCAGGTCCTCGGTCTGGCGGACGGTCATGCCGGCGGCGAGCACGCGGTCGGACGCGGTCTTCTGGAGAGCGGGATCGGCGAGACCGAGGATGACTTTGGCGTGTCCGACGCTGAGGCGGCCTTCGCGGAGAGCAGCCTGGATCGGAGCGGCGAGCTTGAGCAGGCGGAGGGCGTTGGCGACGACGGCGCGGGAACGGCCGACCTTCTTGGCGATCTCCTCCTGGGTGAGCTGGAACTGTTCGCCGAGCTGCGCGTATCCGAGCGCTTCCTCGACCGGGTTGAGGTTCTCGCGCTGGAGGTTCTCGATGAGCGCCAGCTCGAGCACCTCGCGGTCGGTCGCGGCGCGCTCGACGATGGGCGCCTCGGTCAACCCTGCCAACTGCGCCGCGCGCCAACGGCGTTCGCCGGCGATGAGCTCGTACATCCCGCCGACGACGCGGACGATCAGCGGCTGGACGATGCCTTGTTCGCGGATGGAATCGGCGAGCTCGGCCAACGCGGCCGGCGCGAAATCTTTCCGGGGCTGGAGCGGGCTCGGCTGGATCTGCGCGAGCGGCACTCGCTTCACGCCGTTCGCGGAGGCGGTCGACGGCTCGACCGGCACCGCGGCCGTCGGGCTGGTTCCCTGTGCGGGGAGCTTGCCCGAGAACGGGTTGGCCGGGGCAGGGGACGCCGGCCGCGCCGCGCCGCCCGAGAGCAACGCGCCCAATCCTCGTCCAAGCGCCGGTTTTGACATGGCGGACACAGTAGGAAACGCGTCGCGGCGGCAAAAGCGTTTTTGGCGCCCGGGCGCGGTTCAATGCCCGAACGCTTCGCCGACGCGGCGGATCGTGTCCTCCGGCGCGGTGTGCAGGATCGTCCGCCAACCGCGCGCCGCGCCGGCGTCGATGTTCTCGGGGCGGTCGTCGATGTAGAGCAGGTCCGCGCCGCCGAGCCCGGTGAGCCGTTCGAGCGCGTCGTAGATGCCGCCCGCGGGCTTCATGCTGCGGGCTTCGTAGCTGTAGATGTAGCCGGTGAACCCGCCGAAGAACGGGAACGCGCGGCGGATATGGCCGATCGCCAGCTCGTTGGTGTTCGAGAAGACGAACGTCGGCACACCGCGTCCGCTGAGTCCGCCATGGAGGGCGACCATCTCGTGGATCTCATCGAAGATGTCGCCGAAAGCCGTGATGAAGAGATCCTCCGGCCCGCGGTACCCGGTGAGGCGGCGGATCTCGTCGAAGAACTCGGCGGTGGAGATCAGGCCGGTCTCGAAACGGTGCAGCAGCGGCGATTGGTCCACGATGGCGCGGAACTCTGTCGCGGAGACGTCGCTATGGACGCTCAACGTGTCCGCGGCGCGACCGTAGTCGAAATCCAGGAGGACTTTGCCGAGGTCGAAGACGACCGCGCGCGGCGGCCTTGCTGTGGGTCCGTTGTCGGTGGGTTTCATGACATCTCGCGCCGGCCTTCGAGGGCCCGGCTCAGCGTCAGCTCGTCGGCGAATTCGAGACCGCTGCCGGCGGGCAGACCTTGTGCGAGCCGGCTGACACGCACTCCGCGGGAAGCGAGTCGGCGCGCCAAGTAGTGGGAGGTCGCGTCGCCCTCCACGTCGCTGCCGAGCGCGAGGATCACTTCCTGCACGCCGCCGTCCGCGAGCCGGTTCTCCAGCTCAGCGATGCGGAGGTCCTCGGGGCCGATCCCGTTGAGCGGGCTGAGCTTGCCGCCGAGCACGTGGTAGCGGCCTTTGAACGTGCCGGATTTCTCCAGGCTCAGCACGTCGAGCGCCCGCTCGACGACGCAGAGCTGGGAGGCGTCGCGCCGGTCGTCGGCGCAGACGGGGCAGGGCTGGTGCTCGGTGAGCGCGCCGCAACGCTCGCAGCTTGCGACGCGTTCCCGGGCGTCCA
Organism: Verrucomicrobiota bacterium; assembly: GCA_038226425.1. Classification (GTDB taxonomy): domain Bacteria; phylum Verrucomicrobiota; class Verrucomicrobiia; order Limisphaerales; family UBA9464; genus CAIVQB01. The sequence goes on along the minus strand of JBBRQL010000357.1, from coordinate 1,358 downwards.
CCAGCGCGGCGGCCAGTTGGCGGACGGCATCGGCGTCGCTCTGGACGAGGTGCAGCGCCAACCGTTCCGCGGAGCGTGGGCCGATGCCGGGCAGCCGGCCGAGCGCGGCGACGAGCTGGGTGACCGGGCCGGGGAGCGACGTCACATCAGCCCAGGGATGCTGAAGCCCTGCGTGACAGAGCCCATCTCCTTGGCCGCCGTGTCCTTGGCCTTGGCCATCGCGTCGTTCACGGCTGTCAGGATCAGCTCTTCCAGGAAGGGCACGTCCTGCGGGTTCACGGCATCCGGAGAGATCTTGATGGACACCAGCGTCTGGTCGCACTTGGCGACGACCTTGACGCTGCCGCCGCCGGCGATGCCGTCGACGGTCTTGTTGGCGAGGTCCTGCTGCACGCGCTCCATCTGCTGCTGCATGCGCGACGCCTGCTTCATGAGTTTGCCTATTCCGGACATATCTGATGATGAGGGGGTGAAGGGTGGACGGCGAAGGAAGAGCGGATCAGGCCTCGATGCCCGGGGCGCGGACGGCGATGAGCTGGGCCTTGAAGATCTCGACGGCCTGCTTGATGAGCGGATCGTCGCGGAAGGCGTCCTTGTCCAGCTGCACCGGAGCAGGCTTGGCGGGTCTGGGTTCGGGCGGTTTCGCGGCCGGAGCGGACCGGGGCGCCGCGGAAGACACAGGGCCGGGGCCGGGTTCCGACGAGGCCGGGGTGGCCAACGGCACGAGCTTCACGGAGACATCGCCGACACCGAGCTCGCTGAGCTTCGCCGTGAGGATCGGTTCGTCGCGCTTGGGGTCGAGGAAGCTGAAGTGCTCCGCCGAGACGCCGATGGTGAGCAGCTTCGCGGTGAGCGAGATCGCTTGGCCGTCGGACAGCATGGTGCGCTGCGAGAACGGGAGCTTGGCGAGCAAGGCCGTCAAAAGGCCGTCCTTGTCACCGGGAGCGATGATCGGGACGAGCGGCACGGCGGCAGCGACGTAAAGCGCCGGAGCGACGGGCGCCGGTGCGGGTGCGGACGCTGCGGATGTCGCTGGTGTCGCGGCGGGAGGGGCAGGTCGTGGCGCGTTGGCCGGAACCGCGTCCGGAGCGTCCGGTCGGGCCACCGGCGCGGCATCGCGGAGGGCGCGCAGCTGCTTGAGAACGGCGTCGAGGCTGGACGCTTCGCGGGCTTGGATCGCCTTGAGCAACGTGACCTCGAGGAAGATCCGCTTCGAGGTCGCGTCGCGCTGGCGTCCCTCGGCGGTGGAGAGGACCTCCATCACGCGGGTCAGGGGCTCGGTCTCGATGAGCTTGGACTGCGCCTCGAGCGTCGCCAGCTCGGTCTCGCTGACCTCGATGAGCGAGCGGTCGCCGCGC
>JBBRQL010000356.1:0-3297 GCA_038226425.1 Verrucomicrobiota bacterium | reverse complement strand
TATGGTGGGGGGATTAAGGCTCATGGGAGGAGAGGTTTCTTTGGGTGGAGCGGCGTGGTCCGGAGCGGGCGGTCTTTGGTGCCCTTGCTCCTACGCGTGCCTGTGCAGGTTGTCAAACAGAGTTCCGCCGCCAAGCGCGATCCGACCGCATCCTGCCACTGCCTCCCGAGCGTCGAGCTCCTATCGGCCGGGCATCGGGACGTCCCACGCGCCGCACTTCGGTGCGAAAGCCGTGGATGTGGGCGGGCTGTGATTCCTGTGTCCCGGCCAGCTCTTGCCCGGGCCGGTTGGAAACCGGCGCTCCGTCCGCCCAATGGTACCGTTACGAGGACACTGGCGAGATGAGCCCCGTGCGGCAGGTCGTTGCTTGAAGAATGGGCCGGGGCCGGGTTGCATCCGCCCGCTATGAACCGCTCGTCACAAGGCCGATCCCTCCGTCGTGTGCTCACCCTTGCCCGGAGCATGAACGCCGAGGAGGACGGGCGTCCCGCCCCGGTCGTCGAGCCCAGCCCCGGCTGGAGCCGCCGCCAGTTCCTGCAATCGCTCGGCGCCGCGGCGGCCGTGGCCGCGGCCTGGCCGGCTGGTGTCGACGCGGCCCCTCGTAGTCCTGAGCTGCCGCGGAACCCCCGCATCGCCATCATCGGCGGCGGCATGGCCGGCCTGAACGCCGCCAACCAGCTCAAGAAGCGCGGCTACGACAGCACGGTGTACGAGTCCCGCAACCGCGTCGGCGGGCGCATGTTCACGGTCCGCGACGTGTTCGGCCCCGGTTCTGTCACCGACGTCGGCGGGGAGCTGGTGAACTCGAACCACGCCGAGATGATCGGCCTGGCGCAGGATTTCGGGATCGGGCTTTTCGACCGGTTCGCGGACGCCGCCGCCACCGGGATCCAGTCCACCACCTACCTGGTCGACGGCCACGTGCTGGCCGAAGCGGTTGTCGCCCGCGCGTTCCGCGAGCTGGCCCGCCGGATCGGCCGCGATGCCGCGAAGCTCGACTCCAAGCCCGACCGTTACACCCCGGTCTTCGACAACCTTTCTGCGAAGGCCTACCTCGACCAGAACTCCGATGCGATCCCGGCTCCTTGGGTGCGCGAGCTGATCGAGGAGACCGTCCGGACCGAGTACGGCGTCGAGCCCGAAGGCGCTTCGTCGCTCGTGTTCCTCTACAATCTCCCCACGGTGAACGGCCAAGAGGTCGAGCTGCTCGCCGGCAGCGACGAACAGTTCCTCGTCGAGGGTGGTTTGGGCGCGATCACCGACGCCGTGGCCGCCGATCTCGGCGCGTCCCTCCGCACCGGCTTCGCGTGCCGTAGCATCTCCAAGACGGACGACGGCTATCGTCTCGTGTTCGCCAACGGCGTGACGGTCACGGCCGACATCCTCCTCTGCGCGCTGCCGTGGCCGGTTCTCCGCCGCCTCGACGTATCCATCCCGTTTCCCGCCGAGTTCGGACGTTTCATCAACGAGGTCGACCTCGGCGCGAACGAGAAGGTGATCGCGGGTTTCACCGATCGTTTCTGGCGGACCCAAGGCCGGTTCGCGAACGAGTTCTGGTCGACCGAAGAGTTCGCCAGCGGTTGGGACGCCTCGCAACGCGCGTCGGCGACGGGCGGCGGCGTGCTCACGTTCTTCACCGGCGGCGACGGCGCTGTCGCCGCTCTCCGCGGGTCGGTCGGCCAGAAGGCCGCTGCCTACGTCGCGACGCTCAGCGGCTACTATCCCGAGGCCCGTGCCCGCTACACGCGCAAGGCGCTTCGCAGCGGTTGGCTCACCGATCCGAACACGCTCGGCGCCTACGCGAACTTCGCGCCCGGTCAGACGACCCGGTTCGCGGCCTACACCTGGTACGAGGATCCCGCGGATCCGGCTTCGCGGCAAGAGGTCCGCTTCGGGAACGCCTACTTCATCGGCGAGCAGACCAGCTCGGAGTTCTACGGCTTCATGAACGGCGCCGCCGAGACAGGCCGTCTCGCGGCGGAATCGGTGCTCCGCCAGCTCGGCGCGATCTGATCGTCCGGGCCGGTGCCCGATATCAGCAGCGCGCGGCGGCTCCGGTCGCCGCGCGTTTCCTGTTTTTGGCCGAGCGACGTGCCCGGCGCGGGGACGGCACCCGGGGGGTGTCACTTCTTCGCCGGCGGAGCGTGGAAGAGGTCGTCGCTCTTCAGGCCGGTCAGACCTTCCAGCCCTTTCAACAGACGGAAGAGGGCGAACATCATCACCGCCATCATCGGGAGGGTGACGACCGGCCACTCGATCCAGTGCAGGCGCCCGATCTGCTCGGTCTGCGCGGAAGAACCGGGCGCACCGATGACGATCCAGCGGGCGAGGAAGTAGTTCAGGATGCCGCTGACGAAGAACGTCGCCGCCAGGACCCACGAGGCCCAGCGGAGCAGCGCCTCGAACCCCGGGAGGTTGCCGCGAGCCGTCAGCGCCGCGCCGATCCGGTGAGTGTCGAGCACCTGCTCGTTGTAGAGCAGCGCCTTCACCAGCGGCTGGCGCGTGCGGAGCGTCATCGGGATGGCGAGGCCGATGAGCATCGGCAGCGCGGCCGCCTTCACCGCGAACCAGAAGTTGTCGAGCTTCAGCAGGCCGAGGCCGCCGGTGACGAGCGTGCCGACGAGGCCGATGATCGCGAAGACGTTCCAGGTGCGGCGCTTCACGAGGTCGTACGTGCCGTAGGCGAGGGGGATGCTCAGCGCGACGACGAGACCCCAGACGGGGCCGAGCCGGGTCTCCTTGCTGAGCTGCGTGAGCACGACGCCGGGCAGCACGGCGTTGCACACGAGGTTGAGCCATACGTTCTCCTGCGGCTTGCGGGGCGGGGCGGGAGAATCCACGGGGGCCGGGCTTGCGTCGGTGTTCATGCGTCCAGAAAGTCGGGGAGCCTTTGCAAGTCGACCCGCCAGTTCAACCTGATTCCGCCGATCCTGCGTCTGCAGAAGGGACGGATGCCGTGATGGTCCCGCCCGACGTGCATTTCCGGATGCTGTCCTTGCTCTGGTGCCTGGTCTCGCCCGGCGCGCTGCTCCTGCTGCTCAGGGACCGCGGGTGGATCGATGCGCCGGGCCTGGCCGCGGGGCTCCGGGCCGTGCGGCTGGAGCAATGGGTCGCGTTCGCGCTGCTCGCGGTGCATGTGCGCTTCCTCTGGCGATGGTGGCGCGCGACACGCGATTAGGCGGCCGGAACCGTCTTGCCCGATGCTTGAGAGCGCGCGACGGTGCCGCGTCCTCGGACCCATCCCATGCCCCTCTACGAATACGAGTTGTGCGACGGCGGCTGCGCGGCGTGCGGCGG
>JBBRQL010000355.1:0-3312 GCA_038226425.1 Verrucomicrobiota bacterium | reverse complement strand
GGTGTCGCGGTCGATCGTGATGAAGCGGGCGGACATGCAGGTCAGACGCACGCCCCGCGGGCGGGTTCAATCACTTCACCAAAAATAGCAGGCTTCTAAGTCCGACAGGCTGCTAGGGCTGCGCTCACTTCGTTCGCTCCACCCCAGCCAATCCTCGGACGCGCTTACAGCGCTACGGCGCTCCCCCCCGCCAGATAGTTCCGCTCAACCGAACCGGCAGGGCAGATCCACCGCGACGGTCAACCGGCGAAGGTATTCCGGGCGCGGGATCTCGGTCGCGCCGAGCGACCGGGTCACGGGCGTGACCATCTGCGTGTCGAAGAGGGCGAAGCCGCGGCTTCGCAGGCGGTCCACCAAGCAGGCGAGAGCGACCTTCGACGCGTCGGTGGCGCGGTGGAACATGGATTCTCCCGCGAAGAAGCCGCCGACGGCCACTCCGTACACGCCGCCGACGAGCGTACCGCCTTGGCGCACCTCGACGCTGTGGGCGTGCCCGGCGCGATGCAACGCGGTGTAGGCGGCGATGAATCCCGGCGTGATCCAGGTGGCATCGTCGTCCCGGGGCGACTCGGCGCACGCGCGGATCACCGCGGCGAAATCTTGGTCGAAGGTGACGGTGAAAGCACCTTTCCGCAGCGTGCGGGCGAGGCTGCGCGGGACATGGAAGCCGCCTTCGCCCGGGCCTAGCCCGAACACCGCGCGCGGATCCGGCGACCACCACGTCACCGGGTCCTCGGTCCAAGGGAACACGCCGCTGCGGTAACCGAGCACGAGGCGGTCCACCGATAGGTCGCCACCGACCGCCACCAACCCGTCGCGGCGGGACCGCGCAGGATCCGGGAACCAGAGCCGGTGGTCGAGCTGATGGATCATCCGTCCTCGCCGACGAGCGCGTCGAGCAGCACGCCTTGGAAGACCTCGCTCAACTGGAAGGCCCAGAGGCCGAGCAGGTTCTCCTCGTCGAGCTTGGGACGTTCACCCGCGCCGAAATCCGGCGCGCCGAGTTTTTCCCAAGCGCCGACGCGGATCTCGTTGAGAAGCTGGAGGAGCGCCTCCGATTCCGCCGTCGAGAGCGTCAACCGCCAGCCGGAAGGCTTGAGCGGCGCGCACCGCGCCGGATCGGCGATCAGGGCCTCGACCTCGGCGACGCGGGACCTGCGGTGCTCGGCCAAGGCCGCATCGAGGTCCTCTTGGGCGGCACGGAGCTTCTCCAAGCCGGCCGCGTCGCGGCTGATGGGTCTGCCCTGGCGCGGGAAAAGCGGTCCGAGGCGGAGCGTGGTGAGCAGCGCCTCATGGTCGCGCTTGGTGAGGCGGAACACGAGCTGGCCGGGATCGCGGGAGAGGAGCTTCATGCTTCCGGCTCCATGGTCGCCTGGAGCGAGTATTTCTGGAGCTCGTGGACGTAGAACTCCGCCTTCTCGAAGCTTTCCTTGGCCAGCACGCTCCTGCCCTTCTCGTGGACCTCCTTCATGTGCTTCTCGGCCCGTTGCCGGTCCCAGCCGAAGACGGCTTGGAAGACATGGGTGACGTAGGGCATGAGGTTCACCGGGTCGTTCCAGCAGATGACGAGGTAGCCCGGCTCGCGGGTCCGCTTCGGCTGGTCCTCCAGGATCGGGACGACGCCCGGACGGACGGGGGGTTCCAGTATCTCCGGCACGCGCCGAAGCTAGCAGGCGGCCGGAGCAGCCTCAAGGCGCGCGATCAAGGGGTGCGACCAGCAGTGGCGGACATCCACGGAGCGAAGCCGCGGGAACGTTCCCTCGCCGCGGACCTGGACGGATGGGCTGCCGAAGCGCCACCGAGATCCGGCGGCTTTCCCCTGCTCGTGAACCGTTTGTTCTCCGCGAGGTTTTGGCGTGCGGCGGCGCAGCGGAGCTGCCGCTTTCGGACGGAGATGGCCGCGAAAGAACGCAGAGAGCACAAAAGAAACGACGGCATAGCCCTGGTCCCTTTGAGTGCTTTGTGTTCTTTCGCGGCCAACCACAAAAGCTGGGCAAGCCGCCCGCAGTCCAAGACTGCTGGCGCGCGGACGTTGCCTCGGTCCGGTTCAAGCATCGGGTCCGGCCTTGCTCAGTCACCCGCCAGAACAGGCCGCTCCGCTCCGGCTTCCACAGCTTCTGTCCGCCACTTCGGACCGCGCCCGATCCGGCACGCTTGCCCTGCCCGGTCGGTAGAAGACTTTTTCCCGTCTTGCGCCGACTTCTCCCCCCTTTAACCTAGCGGAGTCTTTTTGTCCGCTTCGGTTTCCCGACGTCTATGAGCCAGCCTGCCCCGAAAAAGGTCCACTACTTCGACAACAACGCTACAACCCGCGTCGCGCCGGAGGTGGTGGACGCGATGCTCCCGTTCCTTCGCGAGATGTGGGGCAATCCTTCGAGCGCCTACGCCTTCGGCGCGCAGGTCCACGGCCATGTCGAGAACGCCCGCGCGCAGGTCGCGGCGCTCATCAACGCCGATCCGAAGGAGGTCGTCTTCACCAGTTGCGGCACGGAATCGAACAACAGCGCCATCAGCAGCGCGTTGTTCATGAACCCGGGCAAGAAGCACGTGATCACCACCGCGGTCGAGCACTCGGCGAACATCAACTTCGGCGAGTTCCTGCAGAAGAAGGGCCACGACGTCACCTACCTGCCGGTCGAGAGCGACGGTTCGCTCGACGTCCACCGGCTCGAGAAGGCGATCCGGCCCGACACCGCGATCGTGTCGGTGATGATGGCCAACAACGAGACCGGCGTGCTCTTCCCCGTCGCCGAGGTCGCCGCCATCTGCCGCAGCAAGGGCGTGCTCTGCCACACCGATGCCGTGCAGGTGCCGGGCAAGCTGAAGCTCGACGTGAAGGAGCTCGGCGTGGATTTCCTCTCGCTCTCCGCGCACAAGCTCCATGCGCCGAAGGGCGTCGGCATGCTCTTCGTGAAACGCCAGACCAAGTACCAGCCGTACGTCATCGGCGGGCACCAGGAGCGCGGCCGCCGCGGCGGCACCGAGAGCGTGGCGAACATCGTCGCCTTCGGCCGGGCGGCGGACTTGGCCACCGCTTCGCTCCACGACGAGAACACCCGCGTCCGCTCGCTGCGCGACCGGCTGGAGAACTTCATCCTCACGAACATCCCGAACACGGTCCGCAACGGGAACAAGGAGCATCGACTGCCCAACACGGCCAACATCGCGTTCGATTTCGTCGAGGCCGAGGCGATCCTGCTCCTGCTCGACGGCCTCGGGATCTGCGCGAGCAGCGGCTCGGCCTGCACGACCGGTTCGCTCGATCCGTCGCACGTCCTGATGGCCATGGGCCTGCCGCCGATGCGCGCGCGC
>JBBRQL010000354.1:0-3317 GCA_038226425.1 Verrucomicrobiota bacterium | reverse complement strand
GCCTTCGCCGTCGTCGCCGCAGAGGCCGACCGGCCGCAGCGTGCCGGTGCCGAGCGCGACGAGGTTGTTCAGGATGGTGCCGGCACCGCCCGGTTGGCAGCGCACGCCGCGGATGTTGTGCACCGGCAGACCGGTCTCGATGGAGGTCTCCTGCCGTTCCGGTTCGATGTCGAAGTAACGGTCGAGACAGAAATCTCCGACGACCGCGACGCGGAGCGACGGGTAGCGGGAAGTGATGGCGTCGAATCGGGCGGGAGTCATGGCAGGTCTGGCCAGTAGATGTGGGAAAGGATCTCACGATCGCAGACCGCCGCGATGTCCTCGCCACGGGCCACAGCGGAAGCGGCGGCTTTTTCCGGTTCGGCGAAAAAGCCCATGAAAACTTCCCCGTCTTGGTCGGTGATCTGCACCCGGGCGGCGCCCGGAGTGGTCAGGCTTCGGGCACCGTAGCCTAATAGTTCACCGTTTTCTCCGCTCCGGGCGAGCCGACGGACCACCGGCAGGACATCGGCTTCGGGACGGCCGTAAAATGCCGTGTCTGACGACAGGACTGCCCGGATGGCTTCCGGCCGAAAGATGAACAGCCCTTCCGGTCCGGCCTCACAGATGACGCCGGGCGGCAGATAGCGACGCATCAGACGTGCAAAGCGGCGGGCTTCCGTTTCGGGCCAAGGGCCGAAGTAGAGGGGTTTGTGGCCGAGGGCTGCGGCGGCGATCTGAGCTTCGATGCCTTGAGCAACGCTTCGACGTAACGCGGTCGTCCATCCGGTGAAAACCAGTCCCGCGACGTTTCGTCCAGCTGCTGCGATAGTGCGGGACTGATCGAGGTCTCGACCCACTGGCCGGTGGATCTGTCGAATCTCTTCACGATAGCCTTCACGTTGCATCGAGCTTCGCAGTGTTTGGTCAACCGGTCAATTCCGGCGGCCAAGGCACCGGCTTTCACGGATCATGCGGAAAGGCAAGGGATCCCGTCCCCAAGCACAGTTCCCGGTGCAGATGGTGGATGAACGCGAGGTTGTCGCACTGGAGGTACCGCATCGCGCCGCCCATCCGGGAGAAGCTCTTGCAGAAGCGGAGATAGTAGGCGGGGTTCGTCTTCGGCGGCTCGCCGGCGGTCCAGTCCCAGTCGCCGCCGTCCTGCAGGTCCACGACATAGATGCTGTGGCCCGAGACCGCCGGCCGGCCCTCCTGGAAGCGCAGGTTGTGGACGCAGCTGAGGCTCTTCTCGAAGACCTGCGGCGCCATGATCGCCGACCCGACCGACATCACCACGCCGCCGTCCAGGCCTTCCACCGCGCCGGCGAAGGTCCGGAAATCCAACGCCGCGGCGCGGCCGATGGCGGCGCCGTTGAACATCGGGTGGCACGAGATGATGTCGTAACCGATGCCCGGATGCACCGTGACCGGCACGCCGAGCCGCCACGCCTGCGCGAGGATGCTCGCCTGTTTCCAGCCATGCACGACCTCATGGCGTCCTTCGCCGAGCCCGTGCCGTTGCATCGCCGCCAGCAGGTCGCAGCACGAGGCGGCGAGCGGATCGGCCGGGAATTGCGCGACGACCTGCGCGAGTTCTTCGGCCCGCGGGACCGTGCAGCCGTCCTCGTGGATGAACTTGCCGAGCGCACCGCCGTAGCCGAGGCCGGACACCGCGCCGGCCAGCAGCGCGAGATGGATGTTCCGTCCGGTCTCGTCCCACGTGCCGAAGGTCCCGGCGGCGACATTCTCCTCCACGCTCTCGGTGGACCGCCCGAGCCACGCGTACTCCCAGTCGTGGATGGTGCCCGCGCCGTTCGTGGCGAGATGGGTGATGAAGCCGCGCTCCATCAGGTCGGTGAGGATGAGAGCCGCGCCGTTCCGCAGCAGGTGGGCGCCGTACATGAGCACGACCTGCGCGCCGCGCGCCCGGGCGTCGCGGATGCGCCCCGCCGCTTCGGCGACGGACGCCGCCGAGGTGGGCGACAACGGCTTCGGCACGGAAGCGGGCGGCACGAGGATGTCCTCCACCCGGGTGAGGCTGCGCCGCTGCGAGAGCGGGAGGACGTTGAGGCGCGATAGGTCGAGCGCGGGCACGAAGCGAATCTACGTCAGGCGGTCGCCCGGCGGCCAAGACATCCTTTGCGCGGGCGCTGGGCCGGCGGCCGGCAGGGGCTTCGCGACGGATGGCGCCACGAGATCCTTCCACGATCCGTCCGATGGACGCGGAGGGCCTGCGGAACGGACCTCAACCGATCCGCGACACGAACTTCCCGACCAGATCGGCGGCGACGCCCTCGCGCTGACGGGCGAGTTCGAGCACGTCGAGGTGCGACACCGTCTGCCCCTTGCCGCCGAGCCCGGCGGCGGCGTTGGTGATGCAGCTCAGACCGGCCACCTTCAGCCCGCACTGCCGTGCCACGATGGCTTCCGGCACCGTGCTCATCCCCACGGCATCGGCACCCAACGTGCGGAACGCCCGGATCTCCGCCGGCGTCTCGAAGCTCGGTCCGCTCACCGCGAGGTACACGCCCTCATGACATCGCACCTTCGGCGACTTCATGGACTTCGCAGCCGCCTTCAACTCGGCCCTCAGCGCGGGATCGTAGGCCGCGGTGAGGTCGACGAAGCGGTTGCGACCGGGCGCTTCGGGACCGCGCAGCGGGTTCGTCCCCATGAAGTTGATGTGGTCGGACAAGGCCATGAAATCGCCGACGCGGAACTTCGCGTTGATCCCCCCGGCCGCGTTCGTCAGCAGCAGCGTCCCGATCCCCAGCGCCGCGAGCACGCGGGTCGAGAAGGTGGACTCCGCCAGGTCGAAGCCCTCGTAGAAGTGCGCCCGGCCCGCCAAGAGCGCCACGGGGATGCCCAGCCACTCGCCGATGACGAGGCGGCCGGCGTGGCCCGGGACCGTGCCGACCGGGAAGCCCGGCAGGTCGCGGTACGGGAACTCGCGACCGCCGGTGACGGCCTTGGCGATCGCGCCGAAGCCGCTGCCGAGCACGATCCCGAGCCTCGGCCGGAGCGGTGTGCGCTTGGCGATGAGCGCGGCGGTGGCGGCCGGATCGGGGAGGCGGTTCTTGGGGTGCATAGGCTCGATGGCTCGTGAACTGCGGGACAGGTCGGCAAACTTCCCTTGCCCGCATGTCTCCGGCTCCTACGCTCGCCGCGCTTTTATGACCGACCTTACGAACGAGGAAATCCGCCGTTACTCGCGCCACTTGATCCTTCCGGAAGTCGGGCTCGCCGGCCAGAAGAAGATCCGTTCCACCAGCGTCCTGTGCATCGGCGCGGGCGGCCTCGGCTCGCCGATCGCCATGTACCTCGCCGCCGCGGGCATC
>JBBRQL010000353.1:0-3334 GCA_038226425.1 Verrucomicrobiota bacterium | reverse complement strand
GCTCCGGGTGGTTCGGTCTCCAGGCGGCGGGCGACCAAGTCGGCCTCACCGCAACGATCCAGCTTCGCTCGGGGTCTTCCCATCCACAGACACTGCTCCATCCCATCAACTTCTACCAGTCTATTCACGGAGTCGGTATGATACGTGCTGGCCGTGACGAAGTAGGAGCCGCCTTCCGCAAGCTGGTGCGTTGGCGCGTGGGGCCAAGGCAAAGAGGGCATGACCGGAAGCTATGAAGCGGTGTCGCACTGGGCAAGGGCTCACGAAGTCGCGTGCGTCCTGGAGTGCGGTGGCTTGCCACCGCTTTCGTCCGCCGGACGCGCTCACGAACGACCGCCGGCAACGTCCCCTTTCATCGCAGTCGTCCGAAAGCGGCAGCTCCGCTCTGCTCCGCCGCGCGCACTCCAAGACGCTGGCGCGTTCATCCATGTCCCATGGCATCCGTAGGCGCTTCGCGTCCTGGAGTGCGGTGGCTTGCCACCGCTTTCGTCCGCCGGACGCGCTCACGAACCACCGCCAGCGTCGTCCCTTCGATCGTTCTCGGCCGCAACCAGCGGCTCACCTCTTGGCCACCGCCGCCGCCTACTTCACCCAAGGCGGATTTGAATGCGGCGTGACTGATGGTATGCCGCCTGCCTCGGAGAAACGATCTGGTTGCCACGGAACGGGCGGAGGAATCGAGCCGGCAATGGCGATCGATGAATCCGGGCTCGCAAGTGCCCGTTGGCGCCTCCCTCAACCTGGCGGCCAGGCGAGCGGACGGCCGCCGAGCACGTGACAATGCAGGTGCGGGACCGTCTCGCCGCCGTCCGGACCGTTGTTGATCACAAGGCGGAACCCGGTCTCGTCCAAGCCGGCGGCCTTCGCGACGGATGCCGCGGCCAGCATCAGATGGCCGAGCACCGCGGCATCGTCCGACCGCGCCTCGCCGATGCGGGGGATCGGTCTCTTCGGGATGACGATGATGTGGACCGGCGCCTGCGGATGGATGTCGCGGAAGGCGATGACATGATCGTCCTCGTGCACGATGTCGGCCGGGATCTGGCGGGCGATGATCTTCTCGAAGAGCGTCATGGGATTTATGGCCCGGAGGGTGGTGCCGGCGTCTGGATGGATCAACGGACGACCAACGCCGTCTTCTCCGCGCCGGGCTCCTGCCCGAACCATCCGCGGAGCGACTCGACGATCCAGGCTTCCATCGTGTCGCAGGCCGGGCACCAGTGTTTGCGGCCGACGAGCTGCTTCACACAGCCGCGTAGCCCGCGGAACTCGACGGCGCGGGGCGCGGTCGCCAATTCTTTGCGGAGCATCTCACGGAGCTGGGTGAAGAACTCGAGCTCGCCGAGCTTGCCCGACCGGCAGGCCAATTGGCGGAGATCGGCGACGCGGCGGTTGTCGCCGACGCGCACTTCGGTCACCTCGGCGGTGAAACCCAGCCCGCCCAGCACCTTGGTCAACGCCTCGGCGAACTCGCCGACGGTGACGGTCGTGCGGTCCAACTCTTCGCGGAAGTAGTGCATCACGCCGGCCGAGACGTGCTTCAACATCTCCGCGTCCACCAAGTCCGCCGCGCCGCCGACGAACTCCAGCGCCAGCTGGTCGGCCGTCCATGCGAGGTATCCGCCACCGGGCTGTTCCACGAGCAGATGGTCTTCGCGCAGTTGGATCATGGTTTGTCCTTTGTCTCGGATTCTTCGTAGCCGTCGGGCAGGAGCGCCATCTGGCGCTTGTCCGATGGCGGCAACGTGGCGAGCCGGTGGATCTCCTCGACGAACTCGCCCACCTCCTGGAACTCGCGGTAGATGCTCGCGAACCGCACATAGGCCACGGCGTCGAGCGACCGGAGTTCGCGCATCACCAGTTCGCCGAGGTCCTTGCTCGGCACCTCGCGGTCGAATTTGTCGGTGATCTCGCCGGTGACCCGTTCCGCGGCGTCGGCGATGGACTGCTCGGCCACCGGCCGCTTCTGGCAGGCGCGCTTGACGCTGGAGAGCAGCTTGTCCTTGGAGAACAACTCGCGCCGGCCGTCGCGCTTCACCACGAAGAGCTCCTCGTGCTCTATCTCCTCGTAGGTCGTGAAGCGGTGCGTGCATCCGAGGCATTCGCGTCGACGCCGGATCACCGAGCCCTCTTTCGAGGCCCGGGAATCGATGACCTTGTCATCCTGGCCGCCGCATTTCGGACACCGCATAATTTGCGCCACAGCACAACCGGCTGCGGCTACGGGTGAGCTAGCCCACGATATGTGGGGGCGTCAAAATCTTTCCCGTTAAACTTGTGCACCGGCGGCATGGGCCGATCGGAACGCGGAGCGGGGAACGCGGAGCGCGGAATGGGGAATGGGGAATGGGGACACTACTCCGGCGCCGGGGCTGGAATGGGTGGCGTGCGACGGGGCGGGAAGGGCGGTCTTCCGTTCCGGGGGCAACTGTGCGCTGACAACCGTCCGTGAGCGGCTACCATCGCGACATGTCCGCTGCTGCGCTGCTCGAACTCCGCGAGGTCACCAAGAGCTATCCCGGTCCCGTCCCGGTGCCCGTCCTGAGCGGGGCCTCGCTGGCGGTCGCTCGCGGCGAGAGCGTCGCCATCATCGGACCGAGCGGCTGCGGCAAGAGCACCGTGCTGAACCTGCTCGGCACGCTCGACCTGCCCGACCAGGGCAGCATCACCTTCGAGGGACGCGACCTCACCATGGTCTCGACGAAGGATCTAGCCGCCTTCCGCAACCGGCAGGTCGGCTTCATCTTCCAGAACCATCATCTGCTTCCGCAGTGCACCGCATTGGAGAACGTGCTCCTGCCGACCCTCGCCGACGCCAAGCGCGCGCCGGCCGATGCCGATGGCCGCGCCCGGAAGCTGCTCGATCGCGTCGGGCTCGGCGCGCGGATGGACCATCTGCCCGGCAAGCTCAGCGGCGGTGAACGACAACGCGTCGCGGTGGTTCGTGCCCTGATCAACCAGCCCGCGCTGCTGCTGGCCGACGAACCGACCGGTGCCCTCGACCGCATGAGCGCCACCGGCATCGGCCGGCTGCTGTTCGAGCTGAACCGCGAGGAGGGCGTCACCTTGGTCGTCGTGACCCACAGCCCGGAGCTCGCCGGGCTCATGGGCCGTATCGTCGAGCTGCGCGACGGCAAGTTCGTCCCGGTGACAAAATGAATCCCGGGTGCCGAGTCTCGAGTCGCGGTTGCGCCGATCCGTGCGCCGAGGGTCTTGGCGGCACGATGTCGCGGAGCGTCTTGGAGTGCGGAGGCGGAGCGCAGCGCAGCTTCCGCTTTCGCACGCTAGGGGACGTCGCCTTCCACCGGCCGACCCCTTCGCGATCGGTGCTCCG
>JBBRQL010000352.1:0-3437 GCA_038226425.1 Verrucomicrobiota bacterium | reverse complement strand
GCGCCCGGCGGGAAGCTCGTCATCGATGTCGATTTCGGCGCCATCGAGGTCTCCACCAACGCCACGAGCGAGGTGAGAGTGGAGGTCTATCGCAAGGTCGCCCTGAAGACGGAGGCGAAGGAGAAGGAGTTCCTCGCCGAGCGCCCGGTCACATTCCATCAGGACGCCGACATCGTGACCGTACGTTCCCGCAAAGCGGGCAAGATGAGCTGGAGCTGGAACTGGAACTGGGGCGGCCAGAAGCTGGAGGGCAAGTACACCGTGCGCGTCCCGGCGAGATTCAACGTGAAGCTCGACACCAGCGGCGGCCACATCCACGTGAGCGACCTCACCGGCGACGTGAAGGCCGATACCAGCGGCGGCGGGCTGAAGTTCGCGCGCATCCGGGGACCCATCCACGGCGACACCTCGGGCGGCGGCATCCAGCTCGCCGATTGCGATGGCACGATCAAGGTGGACACGAGCGGCGGCGGCATCGAATCGACGGGCGGCTCGGGCACCTTGCGCGCCGACACCTCGGGCGGCTCGATCTCGGTGAAGCGCTTCGCCGGCCCGGCCCATCTCGACACGAGCGGCGGCGGCATCAAGGTCGAGGACATCGACGGCGCGGTGGATGCGTCGACCTCGGGCGGGTCCATCAGCGCACGGTTGCGGTCGCCGTTGCCGGGGCCGGTGAAGCTCGGCACGTCCGGCGGCGGGATCACCGTCGATGCGCCCGCGGATGCCGCCTTCGACCTCGACGCCGACACTTCGGCGGGCAACGTCACCTGTGAGCTGCCGATCGCCGTCGCTGGCAAAAAGGAGCGCGGGCATCTCAAGGGCCCGGTGAACGGCGGCGGGCCCAAGGTCTCGCTCGACACGAGCGCCGGCAGCATCCGCGTCCGCAAGCTCGTCGCCGATGCCGTGCGCTGAAGATGTCCGCACCGCCCGTCACCGCGCTTGTCGTGCCAGGAAAGTCCTTTATCTCCGCGACCTTTTTCGCGCTTCCATGCGTTCAAACCTACGACCGACCGTTCCGATGCGCCGCGCCGGCCGAAAGGCTGTGCCGAGGAACCGAGCTGTATCCGTCCTCAGGACGAGTGTGGAGCCGCCCGTAAGACAGGCGGCTCTGGCGCGGCGCATCCGGGCGGTGGGTCGTGGAATGTCAGTTTTTCGGGACGGGAACCCGCGCCGAGGTTTTGGTGCGACACGGAAAGTTGGCTGCCGTGCGCTCCATGGTTTGATCCGCGACCGCGGGTCCTGTCCCGTTTTCATCTCCGGCCGGCTGGGGAAACAGAAACGAGTAACGGAAGGCACCGGCACATCGCCATCAACCAAGGTGTCCAGACGCACCTAGGGGACCTGGCAGGATGGGTCGCCGAAGCGCCGACGATATCCGTCGTCTTTCCCCTGCTCATGGACCGTTCGGACTTCGCCAAGTTTTGGCGCTGTCGCTTTTGGACGGAGTTGGCCGCGAGAGAACGCAGAGAGCACAAAAGGAAAAGACGGCGTAGCCCGGTCCCTTTGACTTCTCTGCGTTCTTTCGCGGCCGGCTCAAAAACGGCGGCAAGCCGCGCGTAGTCCAAGACGCTGGCGCGCGGACGTCGCCGTGCTCCGCTTCACGGATCCGGTCCAACCTTGCTCAGTCACCCGGTAGAACAGGGCGTTCCGCTCCGGATTCCGACGCTTCTGTCCACCACTTCGGATCGCATCCCGGTTCCATCCGGGCATGGACACGATGGGCGTGCTTGACCACTCTCTCCGCGCTCCTATGGCACGCACACTTCTCATCGGCATCGATTCCGGCACGCAGTCCACCAAGGCGCTCGTCGTGGACGCTCGGTCGGGCAAGGTCCTCGGCTCCGGTTCCGCCGCCTACGGGCTCATCGAAGGCTTGCCGCCCGGGGCCAAGGAGCAGCATCCGCACACCTGGCGCGAAGCGACGGCGAAAGCCGTCCGCGCCGCGCTGAAGCAGGCCAAGGCCGCCGCGGGCGAAGTCGTCGCCATGGGCGTGAGCGGTCAACAGCACGGGTTCGTGCCCCTCGACAAGCAGGGCGAGGTCATCCGCCCGGCGAAGCTCTGGTGCGACACGTCCACGGCGGCCGAATGCGAGGAGATCACCGCGGCCCTCGGCGGACCGAAGGCCGCCATCAAAGCGGTCGGCAACGCCGTGCTCCCCGGGTTCACCGCCTCGAAGATCCTCTGGCTGAAGCGGCATGAGCCGAAGAATTTCGCCAAGCTCGCGACGGTGCTGCTGCCGCACGATTACTTGAATTTCTGGCTCACCGGCGTCGCGTCCATGGAGTACGGCGACGCCTCCGGGACCGCCCTGATGGACGTCCGCAAACGCCGCTGGAGCGAGGCCGCCGTGAAGGCCATCGACGCCGAGCTGATGGGCAAGTTGCCGACGCTGATGTCCAGCGAAGCGCCGGCGGGCGTGCTCAGCGCGGCCACGGCCAAGGAGCTCGGGCTCGCCGCGGGCCTGCTCGTGAGCGCGGGCGGCGGCGACAACATGATGGGAGCCATCGGGACCGGGAACACCCGCGAGGGCGTCGTGACCGCGAGCTTCGGCACGAGCGGCACCATCTACGCCTGCGCGGAGAGACCCGTCGTCGATCCGCGGGGCGAGATCGCCGCGTTCTGCGATTCCACGGACCGTTGGCTGCCGTTGCTCTGCACGATGAACGTGACCGTTGCCACCGAGATGGTGCGCCGCGAGCTCGGGCTCGACCACGCGGCCTTCGAGAAGGCGGCGTCCAAGGCGCCCGCGGGCTCGGACGGCTTGCTGCTCCTGCCGTACCTCGAGGGCGAGCGCACGCCGAACGTCCCCGACGGCACCGGTGTCTTCTTCGGCGTCCGGCCGAAGACGTCCACGGCGTCGCACCGCGCGCGGGCCGCGATGGAAGGCGTCACGATGGGCATGAACTTCGGCCTGCGCCGCCTTGCCGGGCTGGGCGTGAAGACCACGCAGGTCCGCGCCACCGGCGGCGGCGCGAAGTCGAAGCTGTGGCGGCAGATCATGGCCGACGTGTTCGACGCCGAGGTCGTCACGCTCAAGGTCGCCGAGGGCGCGGCCTACGGCGCGGCGTTGCAGGCGCTCTGGTGCTGGCGCCGGTCGAAGGGCGAGCGGGTCGGCATCGAGGAGATCACCGACACCTTCGTGACGCTCGACAAGTCGCAGTCCACGGTCCCGGATGCCAAGGCCGTCGCGGTCTACGCCGGGCTCCAGTCGCTCCAGGACGAGCTCGGCCAGGTGCTCCGTCCGGCCTTCGCCAAGCATCGCGCTCTGCTCGCGTGAGCTGGGGAGGTGCGGGCGGCGCCTAGCAGCCTGTCGGACTTAGCTCAAGTTTGCTGGGATTAGTGGTGAGGGTAGCGGCTCTGGCGGCTGGGGAGAAGTGCGGCGGACAACTGGGGGCGGTTTCTGGTCGGCGGTCGGTGGGTGTCCGTTCCAGGTCTTT
>JBBRQL010000351.1:0-3465 GCA_038226425.1 Verrucomicrobiota bacterium | reverse complement strand
TCGGGCGTCACGTTCACGACGCCCATCACGAGCGCCGGCCGCGGGAAACGGAACGCGAACCGGCGGCCGCGCCAATCGAGCGAAGCCGGGACTCCTTGGCCGCGCCGATCGATCGGGGTCGGACGGCCATCTCCCCCGCCCCCCTGCTCCCCTGCCCCCCTGCCCTGTCCTCTCGTCTCCATGAGCGTACCAAGGCGGGTCGCGGTCAATAGGTCTGGTTCGCGGTCGCGGCGGCGGCCCCTCGCTGGATCAACTCGATCTCATACCCCTCCGGGGCGTCCACGAACGCGAAACCGCCGCTGCCGTCCGGCCGCATCGTCGGGCCGTCGGAATACTTGAGCCCCAGCTTCGCCAGGTGGCTCCCGAACGCTTCCAGCGAATCGACCTGGAAGGCGAGGTGGGTGAGGTCGGTCTGCACATGGACCGGACCTGAACTCGGAAAATGGCAGAGTTCGATGGTCTCCTCGCTCTCCGGCGCCTTGAGGAAGACGAGTTCGGAACCGCGCGGAGACTTGTGCCGGCGGACCTCCTCGAGACCGAGCACCTCTTTGTAGAACCGGACGGAGCGCTCGATGTCATCGAGCCGGTAACGGGTGTGGAGCAGCCTGGAGACGCGCATGGTGGCCGGATGGTAACGGGCGATCGCTCCGGCGCAACGCGACAGGAGGAGTTCCGTCCGCTTCTCCCGGCTTTCAGGCCAGATCCGTCTCGGGTCCATCGTCGTCGTCCTCGCCGGTGATCAGCGGATGAACTTTCTCGTTGCGATGGCGTCGCGCGGCCCGGTGACTAGAAGCGTGCCGCTTGTCGAACGCATCGTCTCCATCGTGATCGGGCTCCTGCTGGGCTTCGCCTTGGGCTGGTTGGTGCGGGCTGCCCGGCGGTCCGCCCCGGACAACCGCGTGGAAGGCGAGCTGCGGACGCAGTTGACCGCGCGCGAGGCCGAGCTGGGGGCCGTCCGCGCAGCAGCGGCGGAAGCCGGTGCGGCGAAGGCGGCGGCCGAGGCGAGCCGGGCGGCGGCAGACCAGTTGGCGTCCACCCGGACGCAGGAAGCCGCCGCCGCGATGCGCGAGGCGTCGTCGACCCGCGAGCGCCTGGCCGGGGTCGAGGCGGAGTTCGCCGCGGCGCGGGCGGACGTTCAGAAGGGCGCGGAGCTGCTCGCGGCGCAGCAACGTTACCACGCGGACAACGAGCGCGAGCAGCGCGAGAAGCACGACGCTGCGCTCACCGAGTTGCGGTCGGCGAACGACAAGGCGCTGCTGGCCCTGCGCGACCAGTTCAAGGCGCTCGCGGCCGAGGCGCTCAGCGCGAACACGCCCGAGTTCCTCCGGCTCGCCAACGAGACCTTCGCCAAGTTCCAGGCCACCGCGTCTGGCGACCTGGAGAAGCGCCAGGAAGGCGTCGCCGCGCTGGTGAAGCCGCTCGAGGAGCAGCTCAAGTCCTACCAGCAGCGGCTCCAGCAATCCGAGGCGCAGCAGGCGGACACTCTCGGGCAGGTGAAGCAGCAGCTCGACGCCTTGGCGCTCCAGAGCCAGACGTTGTCGAGCGAGACCCAGCGGCTCCGGGTGGTGCTGTCGAGCAACCAGGCCCGCGGGCGTTGGGGCGAGGAGACCTTGCGCCGCGTGATCGAGGCGTCCGGCCTGAGTGCTCACTGCGATTTCACCGAGCAGGTGAAGGAAGGCGACAGCAAGCCCGACCTCGTGGTGCGGCTGCCGGGCGACCGCTTCATCATCGTGGACTCGAAAGTGCCGGACCTCGATTTTCTCAACGCGCTGAACGAGGCCGACGGCACCAAGCGCGCCGAGGCGCTGGCCGTCCACGCCCGCAAGCTGCGCGACACCATCCGCGCTCTGGCGGACCGCGATTACCCCAAGGAGTTCCCCCTGGCGCTGGACCACGTGGTGCTCTTCTTGCCGGCGGAATCGCTCTTCAGCGCCGCGCTGGAGGGCGACCGGGAGCTGCTGATGTGGGCGGCGGAACGGCGCATCCTGCTGGCCACGCCGGCGTCGCTGATCGCGCTGCTGCGGAGCGTGGCGGTGAGCTGGCAGCAGCACGAGCAATCGGTCAACGCGCGACAGATCGCCGAGGCCGCGCGCGAGCTCTACGAGCGGGTTGCGAAGTTCACCGAGCACTTCGGGCGCATCCGCGACGGCCTTGAGAAATCGACCAAGGCCTTCAACGACGCCGTGGGCAGCTATGAGACCCGCGTGAAGCCCGGCGGCGAACGGCTGCTCAAGCTCGGCGGCGGCACGGAATCGAAACCGCTCGCGGTGGCGGATCCGTTGGAGACCGCCCTGCGTTTGTCGCCGACGGAGTGAACGGGCAGCCCGACATTCCGCCGAGGCGGACCGTGGCTCAGCGGTGAAATCGTCCGGCCTCCGTTCGCCGGGCTTCCTATCCCGACCGGATCCATGCCATCATTTCCGCGCTCTCCATGAACGCCGCCGACTGGAAACTCATCGCCCTGGCCTTGGTCGCCATCGGCACGCTCGTGCTGTTGATCACGCGCTACAAGGTCAACGCCTTCATCGCGCTCCTGCTGGCCTCGCTGCTCGTCGGCGGCGGCGCCGTGGCGCTCGGCCGCGTCGCCAAGGACGCCGCCGGCAAGGACGTGCCGTACACGGTCCTGTCCATCGCCAAGTCCTTCTCCGACGGCCTCGGCGCCACGCTCGGCGGCATCGCGGCGGTGATCGCCTTCGGCACGATGCTCGGGCGTCTGCTCGCGGAATCCGGCGGCGCGGAGGTGCTGGCCAAGCGCTTCGCGGCGTTCTTCGGCGCCGGGCGGATCCAGTGGTGCATCATGGCGCTCGCGCTGGCCATCGGGCTGACCACCTGGTTCGCGGTCGGCTTGGTGCTGTTGTTGCCCATCCTGCTCACGCTCACGCACGAGACGAAGCAGCCCTTCCTCCGGCTCGCGCTACCGTTGCTCGCGTGCCTCTCGGTGATGCACGGCGTGATGCCGCCGCATCCCGGCCCGGTCGTGGCCGTCGAGGCGCTCAAGGCGAACATGGGTCTCGTGCTCTTCTGGGGCTTCGTCATCGGCATCCCCACCGCCGCCGTGGCCGGACCGATCTACGCGAAGCTCATCTCCGGCCGGGTCGTCGCCGATCCGCCGCCGATCCCGCCGAAGACGAAGTCGGTCGCCGCCGGGTTCCGCCCGCCCGGGTTCTGGCTCACGCTGTTCTCCATCATGCTCCCGGTGGCGCTGATGCTCGTCGCCACGGTGGCCGAGCTGGCCTTGCCGAAGGGCGTCCCGGCCCGCGAGGTCCTGACCTTCGTGGGCAACCCGACCATCGCCCTGCTGATCGCCGTGCTGTTCTGCGCCTGGTCGCTGGGGACGGGCTGCGGCTACACGCGGGCCGAGGTGTGGAGGTTCACCGAGCAGTGCATCGGCTCGGTGGGCATGACGATCCTAGTCGTCGGTGCGGGCGGCGGGTTCGCCCGTGTGCTGCGCGACAGCGGCGTGGC
>JBBRQL010000350.1:0-3476 GCA_038226425.1 Verrucomicrobiota bacterium | reverse complement strand
GATCCGGCGGCAGCAGCAGCGGGGTGTCGCGGTCGATCGTGATGAAGCGGGCGGACATGCAGGTCAGACGCACGCCCCGCGGGCGGGTTCAATCACTTCACCAAAAATAGCAGGCTTCTAAGTCCGACAGGCTGCTAGAGGCGACGGCTTTTCTGGTTTTCTTTTCGGGTTCGCCCGCAAGCAGAAGAGCGGCCAACCTCGCCGTGTGGAGCTCGGCAGTGGAGAAGGCGCACCGTTGGAAGGCGGTCTGTTTCCGCCCACGATGTGGTCGGCCATCGTGGCTGCCGGGGTGCCCGATGCTCCCGCCGCGCTTGTAGCTTTGGAGTGTCTTGCCCGTGCCTATTGGCGGCCGCTCTACGTTTTTCTCAGGCAGCGGCGCGGACCACGACACCGCGGCGGACCAGGTCCAAGGATTTTTTGAGCACCTGCTCAGCCGGGACTTCCTGCGCGAAGTCCGGCCAAGTGAGGGACGCTTCCGGAATTTCCTGCTCGTGTCGCTCCGCCGTTGGGCGCGTGATCAGCTCGACCGCGAAGATGCGCTCAAACGGGGTGGCGGACAGCCCCTGCTTCCGCTCAGCGAACCGGAACGGATTGGTCGCCGCCGGGGACGATCCCGAGACCGCCTTCGAGCGCGCCTGGGCTCACGGGCTGTTCGACCGGACGCTGGCGCAACTGGCGGACCATTGGTCCGGGCGCGCCTCGCCTTTCGCTCGAGGGCAACCCCGAGGCCGAGAACTACGCGGCCATCGCTGCCCGGCGGGGCTCGACCGAAGGCGCGGTGGGCAAGGCCGCCCACGATCTACGCCGGCAGTTCGCCTTGAGGGTCCGGGCCGAGATCCGCGCCACCGTCCATGACGAGGCCGAGGTGGACGATGAACTCCGGCATCTCATCCGGCTGCTTCGCCGGTAAGATCCCCGAAGATTTCCCCTTCTTCCTTGTGGGATGAAGCATCCGCCGACAACACCGTTCCGCAGCCTGTCGGCGGCGGCGTGTCCTGACCTATGAATCCCGGCCCTTTCCCGCCGCGCGCCTGCCGCATCTGCGGCGCGATCGTTCCGGCGGACCAGCCCTGTGCCGCGTGCGCCCTCGCGCAGGTGCTATCCGAGGATCGGATCGCGGACGGACGCGACCCCGTCCCGGTGACTGTAGGCGAGGATGCGGGTTTCGACGCCACGGCGCTGCCCTGCCGGCTCGGCCCTTTCCTCGTGCGCCGCGAGTTGGCCGTCGGCGGCATGGGCGCGGTCTACGAGGCGGAGGACACCCGTTCGCGCCGCACCGTCGCGCTCAAGCTGCTGCGCTCGCTGCTGCTGGTGAGCGACGCGGACAAGGCGCGCTTCAAGGCGGAGGCGGAGGCCGCCTCCAGCCTCGACCATACGAACATCGTCCCCGTGTTCGAGGTCGGCGAGCACCGGCGCCAGCCGTTCTTCACGATGAAGCTGATGGAAGGCGGCTCGCTCGCGGACCGCCTGCTCGCCGGTCGGCTGCGGCCGCGCGAAGCCGCCGGGCTGGTCTCCAAAATCTCCCGAGCGGTGCATCACGCGCACCAACGCGGCGTGCTGCATCGCGACATCAAGCCGGGCAACGTCCCCTTCGACGCCACGGGCGAACCGCAGCTCAGCGACTTCGTCCTCGCCAAGCTCGTCCACGCGGAAAGCTCGCTCACGCTCTCGTCCGCCCATCTCGGCACCCCGCAGTACATGTCGCCCGAGCAGGCCGCCGGGCGCGTGCGCGAGATCGGCACCGCCAGCGACGTGTGGGCCTTGGGCGCGCTGTTCTACCAGTTGCTCGCGGGCCGGGTCCCGTTCCTTGGTGAACATCACTCGGAGATCTTCCGGCAGATCATCGAGACCGAACCCAGAGGGATGTCCGATGACGACGTCCAAGGGACCGCCGGCGAGGGCAAGACTCCCGTGGTCCGAAGATCCAGGACACAAGATCCCGTCCCTGCCGACCTCGAGACGCTCTGCCTCCGCTGCCTGGAGAAGGAACCCGCGCGCCGCGTCGCCAGCGCCAGCGAACTGGCCGACGAACTGGACCGCTGGCTGCGCGGCGAGCCGATCCGCTCGCGGCCCGTCACGCCGCTGGAGCGCGCGGGGACCGCCTGCGCATGGACCTGCCCGCCCCCGCAACTGGATGCGTTTCGCCGGCGACGACACCGTGTTCCTGCATATCGCGCCGGGCCATGCGCTGGAGGCTTGGGAAGCCCCGACCCCGTAGCGGGCACGTCGGGCGGACCCGAAAATCCGCGCACGCCGGCCCGGGAACGCGAGTTTTCCGACCCTCGGCTCGGCCCGAGACCCCGGTTCCAGGGAGCGAAACCTGGACCTCGGCGGCGATGGAGTCGGCTTCGGAAAAGATTTCTGGAGATATCCGGTAGGATCCGGCCGGGACTTCCCTGCTTCTCGGTTGGATGGACCTATTGTCATCAATCTTGCCCCGAAAGCTCCGGTCTCCGAGCCAGCGTCTTGGAGTGCGCGTGGCTTGCCACTGCTTTGGGGTTGGCCGCGAAAGAACGCAAAGGGACCGGGGCCATTCTGACGCTGCTTTTGTGCTCTCTGCGTTCTCTCGCGGCCATCTCCGGCCGAAAGCGGCAGCTCCGCCGCCGTCCCGCATCTACCCCATCCCCTTTCTCCTACCGCTCCCGATGAAACGCCTCCCGTTCCTCCTCGCCCTCCTTTTGCCCGCGCTGCTGCGCGCCGCGCCGCTCTCCGGCACCAAGTCCGTGGGACCGACGGGCGATTATGCTTCGCTCACGGCGGCCATCGTGGACATCCAGGCGCAGACGCTTGACGGGGCGCTCATCCTCGAACTTCAGGCGGCCTACCTCGGCATCGTGGAGACATTTCCGCTCGTCGTGCCCGCGCTCAACGGCGCGAGCGCGGTGAACACCGTCACCATCCGCTCGGCGACCGGCGCGACGGCGCTGAGCCTCACCAGCGCTGTCACCAAGGCGGCGACGGTAGATCTGGATGGCGCGCAGTTCGTCACCTTCGATGGGCGCGCGGGCGGGGCGGGCGCGGCCAAGCAGCTCACCATCGCCAACACCAGCACGACGGGCGTGGCGCTGCGCTTCGTCAATGAGGCGAGCAACGACACGCTGAAGTTCCTCACGGTGCAGGGCGTGAACACCAGCGCGACCAGCGGCACCGTCGTCTTCAGCACCACCACCGGCGCGAACGGCAACGACAACAACACGATCGACACCTGCGACATCCGTGACGGCGCGTCCACGCCGCGCAATGGCATCTACTCGCTCGGCACCACGACGACTCCCGCGCCGTCGTGATCGTCGAACCGACGCGCAACTTCACCGTCGGCGTCGACATCGCCGACATCCAGGACCCCACCGTGAGCTTCCTGCAGACGGTCACCGACTCGTCCATCCTCTCGCTGACCAAGGTCGAGGTCGGCCTCGTCTTGGTCGGCCGGGACGCGGGCGGCTTCGCCGGCGAGATGTTCGTCTCGCTCAACAAGG
>JBBRQL010000349.1:0-3516 GCA_038226425.1 Verrucomicrobiota bacterium | reverse complement strand
GGTTCAATCACTTCACCAAAAATAGCAGGCTTCTAAGTCCGACAGGCTGCTAGGAAGCGGACGGTCCGAGGGGAAGCGGGTTTTGGAAGTTCCGCGGGAGCGGACGCTTTGGGATCTGGTGGAGCCTAGGGGGTTCGAACCCCTGACCTTCTCGTTGCGAACGAGACGCTCTACCAACTGAGCTAAGACCCCGTCCCAACAGCGGGCGGTTGAATGGCAGAGGCCCGGATGGAACGCAAGCATGTCGTTGCAGCAGGGTGCGATTAGAAGTGGCGGTCCGCATTGGAGGGGCTGGGAAGAGATCAATCTGGAAAGCAGGAAAACAGGGACGGAGCCGATAAAGCCCCGCTTTTCCTGTTTTCCAGATTCTCTCTCCGGTCGGTTCTCTCTACCGAGCAGGTGCGTCTCTGCGCCGGTTGCAGTGACCGTCACTTCTGATCGTACCCGTTGCAGCATATCGCTCCGCCGTTTCGCTGCTCCGCCGTCGCCGCTGTCGCCGTCCCGCGCTTGTCGGCGTCAGACCGCGGCGACCAAGGCGTCCAGCTTGCGCGCGATCGGCGCGAGCACCTCGAGATCGGTGTCCGGCCGGCGCGGCGCGAGCGGATGCGGCGTGTCGGAGCCGATGATCCCGCGGAGCCGGAGGAACTGGGCGCAGCTGTGTTTATAGGCCGGCACCGGAGCGCGGAAGGCGAACATGCCGAGGTACTGGAGCCAATCGTCCAGCTCGTGGAAGCGCTCGTCGCCCTCCGCCCAGAGCCGGTCGCGAGCGGCGAAGGCCTCGACATGGAAGGCCGACAGGCCGAGCAGATAATCACTTCCCCACATCACGAGGTCGATGGCGAGGTCGTTGCCGGTGTAGACGCGGAAGTCCGGCCGGACGGCATCGCGCGCCGCGATCCGCCGCCATTCTTGGGAGCGCGAGAGCGAGCTGTGCTTCGCGCCGACGTGCTGCGGCACCTCCATCAGCGCGCGGAAGGTGTCGAGGTCCCAGATGCGGCCGAACGGCACGAACATCTCGCCCAGCTCGAACCCGAGGAACCGCGGCGCGGCGCGGCCGACCTCCCTGAAGACGTCGACGAGAGCCGGGCAGTCCAAGGGCCGGACGGCGGAGCAGGGGAACAGGATCGGCGTGCCGCCCGCGGCGGTGATCGCTGCGGCCTCGCGGCAGTAGAGCGCCGCCGGATCGCCCGTCTCTCCTTCGACGAATGCCCCGGCGACGAACGGGCGTCCTCGGGCGAGCTCCTTCGTGAGCGCGAGCATCTCGGCGCGCTCGACGCGGGTGAGCAGGTTCGCGTAGCTGGTGTCCATGTTGACGGCCGGCGTCAGGCCCGCGGCCCAGGTGCGCTCGACGAGCGCGGCCCAGGCGGCGCGGTCGGCACGGCCGTCGTCGGTGAACGGCAGCAGCACTGCGGAGATGCCTTCGATCGGGCGGCGCGGACGGAGCGGAGGGAGGGTCACGGACCGAGCAAAGCCGAGACGACCGTGCGACGGGAGGGCGAAATGTCGCTCGGCAGCGTGCTTGACGCTCCGCCGGGTCGTTCCTAGCTTCCGCGCCGGTCGGTGGCCGTAGATCAATGGTAGATCCCCAGATTGTGATTCTGGTTGTTGCGGGTTCGAGTCCCGTCGGTCACCCCACCTCCCTTTTCTCCGTCCCCCGCGTTTTCTCCGCGCCGAGTTCCTCGATGGCATCCGAGGTTTTCCGGGCCACGGGCCTGCCCCGGATCATCGCATCGCTTGCCCTCCGGGGCACTTGGCCTAACGTCCGGCGACATGTCGTCCTCCAACCTTGTGGGTGATTCCGATCTCGGCCCCGTTACCCGCGGTATCGATCCTGTGAAGATGGCCAAGGCCGGACGCAGGCACGCGAAGGCCGCCGAGGCCGGTCCGAAAGCCGAGGCGCCCGAAGGTTTCCATTTCGACCTCAAGCCCCGTGACGTGAAGGAGCATCTCGACCGCTTCGTGATCCAGCAGGACGAGGCGAAGAAGGTCCTGAGCGTCGCGCTGTGCGACCACTTCCAGCACGTGCGCATGACGCTCGCGGGGAACAAGGCACCGTTCTACACCAAGCAGAACGTGCTGCTGCTCGGCCCGACCGGCGTGGGCAAGACGCATCTCATCCGCTCCGCCGCGGAACTGATCGGCGTGCCTTTCGTGAAGGCCGACGCGACGAAGTTCAGCGAGACCGGCTACGTGGGCGGCGACGTCGAGGACCTCGTGCGGGACCTGGTCCGCCGCGTGGGCGGCGACGTGTCGAAGGCGGAGCATGGCATCATCTATCTCGACGAGGTGGACAAGCTCGCCGGCAGCGATTCCGGCGGCCGCGACGTGAGCGGCAAGGGCGTCCAGATCAACCTGCTCAAGCTCATGGAGGACGCCGACGTGCCGGTCGTCTCGCCCAACGACATCATGGGCCAGATGCAGTCGATCATGCCGCGTCCCGGCCAGCCGCCGCGCGAAGGCGGCGCGACCATCAACACGCGCCACATCCTCTTCATCGTCAGCGGCGCCTTCGCCGGGCTCACCGCGCACATCCGCATGCGCCTCGCCCTGACCGGCACGGACGTCCCCGCCGGCCGCGAGGAGGACCTGCTGGAATCGGCGATGACCTCCGATTTCATCAGCTACGGGTTCGAGCCGGAGTTCATCGGACGCCTGCCGGTGCGCGTGGCTTGCCAGCCGCTCGGCGCGGACGACCTCTACGACGTGATGCGCCGGAGCGAGAGCAGCCTGCTGCGGCAGTACGAGCGCGCCTTCGCCGCGTACGGCATCACCGTGAGATGGCGCGCGGACGGGCTCCGTCGCATCGCCAAGCTCGCGGCCACCGAGGGCACCGGCGCGCGCGGTCTGATGACGGTCTGCGAACGCGTGCTGCGCGGTTTCAAGTTCGAGCTGCCCTCGACCCGGATCGACGGCTTCGCGGTGACGCGCGAGCTGGTCGACGACCCCAAGGCCGCGCTCGCGGCGTTGTTGAAGAAGGCGAAGTGAGTCAACGCCGGGCCGGCGCGTCGATCGTCCCCGGATCCGCCTGGAAGGGCGACGCTGGCTTCACGAACGGGATCGGCTGCGAACCGAAGTAGACGAGCCGGTACGCCACGAAGCAGACCAGCACCGTTGCGGTCGCGACCGCCGCGAGCCGGCGGATCTGCCGTTGCGTGCCCGGGAACCCGAGCCGCACGCCCGGGAGCGACGTCCGCCGGCGACCGCGCAGGATCTCGTCGGCCCGGGCCAGGACCTTTGCGGCGTCGGCGCGCGGCAGCGGCGCGAGCTGGACCTGGTAGAAGCGCGCCTCGCAGCCGTTCCGCGGGCAGAAACCGAGGCGCAGGCGTTCGAGCTTGGGCGGCAGCGAGGACGAGCCTTCGCCTTCGGTGACGGTCAGCTTCCCGAGCTCGTCCCCGGTCAAGGACATGCCGCAGCCGACGCACGTGGCGTGCAAGCCGGTCGCGAAGAGCGCCTGCAGCTCCTGTCCACCGATGCCGGCTTCGCCGAGCGCGCGCGCGACGGCGCCGTGGCACGCGG
>JBBRQL010000348.1:0-3564 GCA_038226425.1 Verrucomicrobiota bacterium | reverse complement strand
GTTGAACATGCCGCCGGAGACGACGGTCTTCCCGGCCAGGCGGATGCCCTTGAAGTTGTCCAGCGCCGGCGGCGGCGAAAGGTCACCGCCGAGGCCGATGACCTGGAAGGTGGACGACCCGAAGCCGAACCCCGCTGCTTGGGCCAACGCGAAGGTCGCTCCGGCACCAGTGTCCCAAGCGTTGACGGTTATGGTCGCGTTGCCGCCCGCCCCGATCCCCGGGACGGTAAGCACGCCGCCCGTGAACACGCCGTCGACCGCCAAGGTGTTCTTGGAGGTGTTGAGCACCGTGTCGCCGGAGAGGACCTCGAAACGGCCGGTCGCGACGGAGAGCTTTTTCCCGTCCACAGCGAGCAGAGGCGAGAGCGTACCGGAGTTCTTGGCGTTGATGGTGCCCTGCGCGACGGCCGAGAGGACCGACGCGACCAGGCTGAATACCAACAGGAATCGTTTCATCGTGCAGCGGGGTAGGGGTAGTTTGCTCAGGTGGATTTCATCAACGGGACCCGGGACCGGTTCCGACACCGTCCTCTATCGAACCGGTTGAGAGGGTGTTGGCGGAAAAGGAAGGGAAGCGTGCTGAATGTGATGTGACATAGCCTTATCGGCAGGATGAGGGCAATCGCCAAACTTGGTGGGCATCGTCACATGTCGGTGACGCCTCCGGTCTGGAGGACCCGTATCCAAGGGCAAGGTGGCGCGCGCGTTGACCAGTCCGGCCTCGCCGACCATCGTCCGCGTCATGCCTAGGCCCACTGATATCCGCGTCACCGGCGCGACACTTTGGTTCTTGCCGGTCCGGACCCGCGTCCCGCTCAAGTTCGGGACGGAGACGCTGACCAGCGTGACGTGCGCGCGTGTCCGCCTACGCGTCGCCGATGCCCATGGCGTCACCGCCGAAGGCTGGGGCGAGACGCCGCTCAGCGTGCAATGGGTCTGGCCAAGCCCGCGACCGTATGCCGAGCGCCACGACGCATTGAAGAGCTTCTGCATCCGGATCGCGCAGGCGTGGACCGGTTTCGGAGCGTCCGGCCATCCTATCGAGCTCGGACACGATTTCGCGGAACACGTCCTGCCGCAGCAGCTCGCCGGTTTCGATGCGCGAAGCCCGATGGACGACTGCACCGGCGCCGGTCCGTCCATGCCTTGGCTCGCCGCGCTCGTGTGCTGCTCCGCCTTCGACCTCGCGTTGCACGACGCCTACGGGCAACTGCTCGGGCGCCCGGCGTACTCGACCTACACCGGCGAGTTCGTGTCGCGCGACCTTTCGGAGTTCATCGAGCCCGATGCCCCCGAGGTCTCGTTCGCGGGCAAGTTCCCGGCCGACTTCCTCATCGCCACACCGCCCACGAAGCTGCTGGCGTGGCATCTCGTGGGCGGGGCGGACCCGCTCGAAGCATCGCAGCTCGACGGCTCGGAGCCCGACGACGGGCATCCGGTGCTGCTCGCGGACTGGATCCAACGCGACGGCCTGCGCGCGCTCAAGGTGAAGCTCCGCGGCACCGATGCCGCGTGGGATCTTTCGCGTCTCGTGAAGGTAGGGAAGCTCGCGCTGCCCGCGGGCGTGGAGCTGCTCACGGCCGACTTCAACTGCACCGTCACCGATCCGGCCTACGTGTGCGACATCCTCGACCGGCTGGCGGCCGACCATCCGGCGATCTCCGCGCGGCTGCGCTACGTCGAGCAGCCGTTCCCCTACGAACTCGAGCGGTTTCCGATCGACGTGCGGCCGGTGAGCGCGCGCAAGCCGCTGTTCCTCGACGAGAGCGCGCACGACTGGAAAATGGTCCGCCTCGGCCGCGCGCTCGGTTGGACGGGCGTCGCGCTGAAGACCTGCAAGACGCAGACGGGCGCTCTCCTCGCTGCCTGCTGGGCAAAGGCGCACGGGATGGAGCTCATGGTGCAGGACCTGACGAACCCGATGCTGGCGATGCTGACGCACGCTCTGCTCGCGGCCCATGTCGGCACCTTCGCCGGCATCGAGACCAACGCGATGCAGTTCTATCCGGCCGCCAGCATGCCCGAGGCCGCGGTGCATCCGGGGCTCTACCGGCGCCGCGGCGGCGAGGTGGACCTGGGCAGCCTGCGCGGTCCCGGGTTCGGATACCGCTTGGCCGAGATCGTCCGCGAGCTGCCGGAGCCGGCCGCGTCGTGCGGAGCGTGAGCGGACGGGAGCGGCAGGCGGAGAGGTCCCGACAACTCACCTCACGCCGAGGCGCGCGAGCTGGTCGCGATGGCTGCGGCTGAGCGTGAGCTTCGTGCCGTTCTTCAGCGTCACCGAGTATTCGCCGTGGAAGAGCGGTTGCAGCTCCTTCACTCGGGCGGTGTTCACGATCGAGGTGCGGCTGATGCGGACGAATTTGTCCGTCGGCAACCGCGCCTCGATCGAGCCCATCGTCTCGCGCAGCAGATGGCTGTGCTCGCCGACGTGGAGCTCGATATAGTTGTCGGCCGAGCCCACCCAATCGATGTCGGTCACCGCTACGAAGCTCACCTTGTTTCCGGTCTTCACCGGGATCCGTTCAGGCGCCTTGGGCGGCGCACCCGGTGGCTGCAGTTGGGCGATCATCGCGGTGAGCTGCGCCGAAAGGTCGTCCGGGCGGGAGGACCGGAGGCGGTCGACCGCGCGCTGGAGGGCTTTCTGGAAGCGCTCGCGGTCGAAGGGCTTCAGCAGATAATCCACCGCGTGGACCTCGAACGCTTCCAGCGCGAACTGGTCGTGCGCGGTGACGAAGACCACCGCCGGCGGCACGTCCGCGCCCAGCCGCTCGAGCACGCCGAAGCCGGTCAGGCCCGGCATCTGCACATCGAGGAACACGAGATCGGGACGGTGGGTCCGGATCGCGGTGACCGCCGATTCGCCGTCCGATGCCTCTCCGACCAGCGACACGCCGGTCTCGCGCGAAAGGAGGCTCCGGAGCCGTTCGCGGCCGAGCGGCTCGTCGTCCACGAGCATCACGCGCACTTCGGAGACCTTCATCGCGCAGGACGCTACCGGACGGATCGGGCAGACGCTACTTCCGGCGTGGCCGGATGCGGGTCGGCCGGGGCGGATGGCGGTCCCTTGGGGGCGAGGCCCCTGAAGTTCTCCGTAACGGGTTCGCTTCTTGACCTGCCGACGATGGCCCGGACACTCGGTTCCGCAACGGCCGAACCCGAACGCGCCAAGACATGCTACGCTTTACCCGTCCCCGATGCCCCCATTGCAGCGAGCGGGTCCCCGCGTCGTCATCGCTTTGTCCGTCCTGTCGGCGCTGGCTTATTTCGAACCCCGATTGGCAGAGCCGTCGCCGCTGGAGGTTCTCCGGATTTTTCGCGGTCGGAGGCGGGGTCCTCGTGTTCTTGGTCTGGCGCTGGATGTGATGGCGTGGGGGGTGACGGCCGGTCCTAGCAGCCTGTCGGACTTAGCTCAAGTTTGCTGGGATTAGAGCACTTCCATCAAACATGTAGCTTTCCAAGTGAAGCCGAAGGGTGTGAAGTGGAAGGCGACATGCGAGCCATACCCGCCGCGTTGCGGCAGAAGATTCTCGATCTCTACGGCCGGAACAGGAGCACCCGTGAGAT
>JBBRQL010000347.1:0-3594 GCA_038226425.1 Verrucomicrobiota bacterium | reverse complement strand
GGTCGGCCGCCCTGGATCAGAGCACCTTGAGCACGACCACGGTGAGGTCGTCGGCCTGCGGCTCAGGATGGGTGAACTCGCGGGCGGCGCTGCAGATCTTCTCGAGGATCTCGCCTGCGGCGAGGTGGCGGTGCGCGCGGAGGACATCGAGCGCCCGGTCGAGGCCGAAGCACTCTCCGTCGGACCGCATGGCTTCATCGATGCCGTCGGTGACCAGCAGCAAGGTGTCGCCGGACGCCAGCGCGATCTCGCCACCCGTGATGAAAGGCGTCCCGCCTTGGCGTCCCAGCGGGCGGCCGGTGCGTCGGAGCACAGCCTTCACCGAGCCGTCGGCGGCCAGCACGTGGCCGGACGGGTGCCCGGCGCTCGCGTGGACCAACGTGCGCCTGACCGGATCGAGCCGAGCCAGCAGCACCGTGATGTAGCGTTCCGCGCCGAGGTCGTCGGCGAGCAGCTCCTGCGCGCGCGTCAGGACCTCGGCGGGATCGCTGTGCCGGCGGGCGAGCGGACGCAGATAGGCGCGCGCCTCGGCCATCAGCAGCGAAGGCCCGATCCCGTGGCCGCTCACGTCCGCGATGGCGATGCCCAGCGCGCCGTCGGGCATCGGCAGCCAGTCGAAGTAGTCGCCGCCCGCGGCATCGGCCGGTCGGGAGACGCCGGCGAGCTCGAAGCCCGGCAGCTCCGGCGCGGCCTTCGGGAAGAGGCGCTGCTGGATCTCCCGTGCGGCGGCGAACTCCTGCCGGCTCCGGCGCAGCTCGGCCTCGGCGCGGCGGCGCTCGGTCACGTCGCGGAAGAAGGCGACGACCCACAGCTGCTCGCCCATGCGCATCTCGGTGAACGCCACGTCCACCTCGACCGCCAGGCCGTCATGCCGGCGGCCGGCCGTCTCGTCGGCCTTCGGTCCGCCGGCAGCGCGGGCCGTCGCCCACCAGGTGCCCGGCGGCAGGCCGTCCGGTTGCAGGGCGTCCATCGTCTGCCCGGCGAGCACGTCGGGATCCCAGCCGAAGACCGGCTTCACCGCGGGGTTCGCGAAGCGGATGACGCCGCCGAGGTCGATGAGCAGGACGGCGTCGGTCGAGTTCTCCCAGACGGACCGGTAACGGAGCTCGCTCTCGCGGCGGGCGCGGCGGACGGCCGATTCGCGCAGCTCGCGCTGCACGGCGGGGACGAGCCGGCCGAGCGCGCCCTTCATGATGAAGTCGTTGGCGCCGGCCTTCATCGTCTCGATGGCGACGCCTTCTTCGATGCCGCCGGAGATGATGATGAACGGCACGTCGAGGCCGGTCTGCTGGACGATCCGCAACGCCTCCGGCGCGCTGAAGCCCGGCATCGTGTGGTCGCTCAGGATCAAGTCCCACGGTTCGTCGCGCAGAGCGGCGCCGAGTTCGGCCGCGCTGGCGACGCGTCGGTGGACCACTTGCCATCCGCCCGCGCGGAGCAGGGTCGCCAAGGCGAAGGCGTCGGGCGCCGAGTCCTCGATGACCAAGAGCCGCAGCGGAGGACGGGCCGGCGTCGGGGGTGCGGCGAGAGCAGCTTGCATCAAGATGCGATCGACCGAGGAGGTCTCAAGGGATAGCGACGATCTCCGGACCGGTCAGGGCAGCAACGAATCCAGCACCCGGAAGAAACGGTCCGCCTTCGGTGCCGGCAGCTCGAAGCTCAGGTTGGTCGTGGTCGTCAGGTCGGTCCACGGCGCATCGAGGGAGGACTTCGTCTGGATCCGGAACGGGCCATAGCCGCCGCCCCAGTTGAGGACCAGGTCCTTGCCCTTGGCCGCAGGCGGCGCGTTGGTGAACGGGCCGGGGGCGCGCGGCACCTCTACGACACGGAAGAATCCGTGGTCCGCTCCGTTCGTCGCCTCGTACACCGACTTGTCCGTCACGCCGATGTCGGTCCAATCGGTGTCCGCGATCCCGCGGGTCTGGATGCGGAACGGAGGAGTTCCGCCCTTCCACGCGAACTTCACCGCGCCGTCCTTGATGGCCGGCGGCACGGCGGCGAGGGGGCTAGGTTCCGCGACGACCCGAGCGTAGAAATCGGCGGACCTCAGGAAGAGGCTCCGCAGCGCCCATGAGTCGGGTTTCTTGGTGTCGTACTGCACCCAGAAATCATCGTAGCTCCCGACACGGTCTGTAAGGATGTTGCCTTCGTCGTCCACGAGCGGTGCGCCGACCGTCGGCGGGCCTGTGGTGACGAGGCCACCGCCTTTCCGGAGCGGTCCGCGGAACTCGACGGCCCAAGTGAAGACATCCGGCACGACCACGTGCGGGACCGACAACGTGACCAAGCGGGCGCCGTTGTCGATCGTCAGGGGATCGCTTTCCCAAAGGATCGTCCCCGGCATCGGGGTCTCCTTGTTCCCGCCGAAGTGGTACTGGGGCCCGTCGAGGTCGAAGAAACGGACGACGGCTTCGACCTCCTTGCCCTCGGCGAAATCACCGAAATATTGGAAGGTGAAGGACGTCACTTCACGAGCCGTGCCGGCCAAGGCGATCTCGTCGCCGTAGCGGGCCGGCCCGTAATAGACCAAGAGCTTGTCAGTGGAGAAGGTCGTGTTGTCGAACACCACCTCTCCTCTCGCGGTCGTGCCGATGACGGCCGAAAGCAGGAGGAGCATCGACAACAGGAGACGGCGGTGGGTGCGCATGGGTGTCGTGTGTCAGGTGCTTATGGAAATCAGTTGTCCCCGGGCCGGACGCCGCCCGGAGGACCCGCATCATCGGATGCTGGTTCCCGGCAGCGACCCAGTGACGCAAGCAAGTTGGCGATCCGCCTCCCGATGCGTCAAGTTGACGTTTGTCCACGAATGCGTCCCGAAGCGGGAACAGCGCTGCCGAAGTGGCGCGAGGACGCAGGCACGGCTGCTACCCGCGCACCGCCTCGGCGAGGCCGCGGACGAACGCGCTGACCTGCGGCACGAGATCAGACGAACGTCCGAGCGCGGCGATGCGCGTGACCACTGCGCTGCCGACGACGATGGCCTCCGCGTGCTGCGCGACCTCGCGGGCCTGCGCGGCGTCGGAGATCCCGAAGCCGACGGCGATGGGCAGCGGGCTGTGCGCGCGGATCTTGGCGGTCCTCTCGCCGATGGTGGTGCTGACCTTCGACTGCATCCCGGTCACGCCTTCCCGGCTGACATAGTAGATGAATCCTCGCGCGCGAGGGGCGATCAGGGCGATCCGTTCGTCCGGGGTCGTCGGCGCGATGAGATAGATCGGGCACAGACCGGCCTCGGCCATCAGCGCCTCGTAGTCGTCGGATTCCTCGGGCGGAAGATCAAGGACCAGCAGGCCGTCCACGCCCGCGGCGGCAGCTTGCCGGATGAACTCCGCGACGCCGACGCGGTGCAGCAAGTTGTGGTAGATGTAGAGGACCAGCGGCATCTGCGACTCCCGGCGGATGGCGCTGACCGTGGCGAGGACTTTCGGCGGAGTGGTGCCGCTTTCGAGGCCCCGCTGGGCCGCGAGCTGGTTCACGATGCCGTCGGCGAGCGGGTCGCTGAACGGCACGCCCAGCTCCAGGACATCCGCACCGGCCCGGTCGAACGCGATCGCGAGCTGGCGGGTGGCCTCGAGATCGGGGTCGCCGGCCCCG
>JBBRQL010000346.1:0-3614 GCA_038226425.1 Verrucomicrobiota bacterium | reverse complement strand
TCCCCGTTCGGGCCGAGGACCGGGTAGAGGAACGGCCGGGAAACGTCGCGGAAGCGGTATTCGGTGAACAGCTTGCCATCGAGCTCCACCCTCACCACATCGTTGGTCTCGGTGAGCGTGACGCCTCGTGTCCGGGCGCCCGCGGCCGGGGTCCGGCATCCGGCCACGATCCAAGCCGATGCGACGAGTCCGCAGAGCAGGGAGAGCCGGAGGACGGGGGGACG
The DNA here is from genome assembly GCA_038226425.1 of Verrucomicrobiota bacterium. GTDB lineage: Bacteria > Verrucomicrobiota > Verrucomicrobiia > Limisphaerales > UBA9464 > CAIVQB01. Next base: position 3,390 of record JBBRQL010000346.1, on the reverse strand, counting down.
CACGATTAGATTGAGCAAGCCTTCGACACCGATGTGCGGCAACGGTTTTTTCGGAAAATGCTCCGGGTCGTGGCCGGCTCGGCAGAAACCGTGGTCAGAAGCCGACCCGCAGGACATCGGACTGCTTCAACCAGCCGAAGCGCTGGGTCGCCGGCTCCTCGACCATCAGCCAGCCGTCCTTCGCGTCGCGCACGCGCAGTTCGGCGGCGGCGGGCACGGCGAAGGTCGCCTTCGCCTCGTCGAGCGGGCTCTGGCGGACCGGGGTGTCCGGGGCGAGCACGACGGCGTCCGGTTCGTCGGCACGTTGCTTCGTGGCGGCGAAGAGCACCGCGGACAACACGATGGCGACCGCTCCGGAACCGGTCGTGAAGCCGCGCAACGCCGCCCGGGCGACCGGGCTCACGCGGCCGGCGCAAAGCATGCCGCACCAGGTCCAGACGGCGGCAAGCGCGAGCCAGGCCCATTCGTCGAGCTTCAGCACGCGCAGCACGGCGGAGGCATCGTCCGCGGAACCGATGCTGTCGCCGATTTTGGCGCGCAGGACGGCAAGGTCGGCGCGGACATCGGCATCGCGAGGATCAAGGCGGACGGCGCGGCGCAGATGCGCGAGGGCCGGGCCGGGGCGTCCGCTCTGGTAGCAGGCCTGCGCCCAGTTCCGTTCGAGGGCGGGCGAGGTGCGTCCGCCGGCGGCGATCTTCTCGTAGGCCTTCGACGCCTCGACGGCCTTGCCTTGCGCGAGCAAGCGGTTGGCGGCCTCGAAGGGCGCGTCGGCATCCGCTGCGCGGGCCGTCGGAGCCAGGCCGAGTACGAGCCAAGCGGAGAGCAGCGCCCCGAAGAGCGGGACGAAGCGGTCGCTCTTGTCGGTTTTCCGGTCGTTCATCGTTTTTCCTCCCATCTCCGGAGCGCGGAATCGACGGCTTCGGCATCGGTCCGCAGCGATTCCAGTCCGGCGCCCGAGGTGTTCCGCGAATATCGCGCGAGGTCGAGCGCCGCGAAGATCCGTCGCAGTCGCGCGGCGTCCTCGTCGGGGAAGCCGTGCCGGGCGAGGCGCGTCTCGACCACGTCCGCGGTGAACGCGCCGGCCGGTCCGCCGAGCGTGAGCGCGAGGCGTTGTTGGACTGCACCGTTCAGCGTCGCGCAGAAGGCCTCTGCGTCGCCGGCACGTGCCAAGGCCGAGAGCGACCGCAATGCTTCAGCGGCGCTCTGCTCCTTTCGTTGGCGGACGGTCCGGGAAGTGTCGCGTGGACGTGACCGGATGCGCATCGCCACGACCAGCGCGAGCCAAGCGGTCGGCGGCAAGGCGAGCAGCCCGATGAACCACGGTTGGTGGACGACCGGCGCCCGGGTGCCCGACCACGGGCCGGTCCGCGTAGCGAGCGGCCGGAAATCGCTGGCCTGCGGACGTGGGGCAGGGGAGGCGGACGCGCTCGGGATGTTCCCCACCGGCTGGACCTGGGCGGCCAACGTGCCGCGCACGTTGAGCGGCACCGGGCGTTCGTCGAGCGTCTCGTAGCGCTTGGCGTCGGGGTTCCAGAACGAGAACGGCGGCCACGCCAAGGAGGTGATGTCCCCGTGCTCGGGCACCAGAACCTGCTCGAAGGTCTTCACGCCTTCGAGGCCGAGCTCGTCGACCGGCTCGAACGTGTTGGTGCCCGCGTAGGACTGGAAGCCCTTGCCCGCCGGAAAATCGGGCAACCGCAGCGCGCGGAAATTGCCGCGCCCGCGGACCTTGAGGCGGACGGTGACCGGGTCGCCCACGGAGACGTTGGTGGGCGAGGCGGCGAGGTCGAGCGTGAAGCGGCCCACGGCGCCGTTGAAGCCCGGAGGCCGGCCCGCGGCGGGCGGAGCCATGACGCGGATCGTGTTGGTCTCGCTGGCGAAGGTCAGCCGCCGCTGCTCGCCGCCGTTGCCGAAGAAGCGGGCGAACGGGTCGCGGTTCCGGTTGCGCGACTGGAGCACGAAGACCGTCTCGACCTCGGCCGGACCGAGCGGGAGGTCGCCGGTCTTCACCGGCGTGAGCGAGAGCTTCCAGGTGACGACCCCGTAGATGTCCGCGCCGACGCGTTCCTGGCCGGACTGCCGTTTGCCCTGCTGGTCGATGGTGAAGCCGTCCATCCTCAGCACCGGGTTGGCTGCGACATCTTGAGGCGATTGGCGGAAATAGAACTTCACGTCCACCGGGAACGTCTCGCCCAGATAACAGTCGGGCTTCGGAGTGACGACCTTGACGAAGCCGATCTCCGAGAGCTCCAGCCCTTTGCCGACGCGCAAGATGACGGCGTTGCTCGTGAGCTTCTTGCCGTCCACCTCGACCGCGAGCGCCGGGATCTCGACGGTGCCAGCGGCGTTGGGCTGAACGGTGTACTGGTGGATGATCGACGACGAACTGGTCCCGTTGACAATGCTGTACTGCTGGCTGCTGCCGCTGAACTGGATGGCGGCGTTGGCGATCGGCGGCATCTGCGGGGCGCCGATGCGGCCGCAGTCGGTGAAGACCAGTTGCAGCGTCGCGCTCTCGCCGGCCGCCACGCTCTCGGGCTCGAAGCGCGCGGTGAACGAAGGCGCCGCCACGAGCGGCAGGACGCACAAGACGAGCACCGTCATCAGCACCGCGGCGAAACGCCTCGGGACGCCGATGGCGGCGAAACCGACCGCGTCGTGCCATGTCCACGGCGCGCCCCGGCGGGCGGCCGTCCTTCGTTTGATTGCGGGGGTCACCATGGCTTGCGTTGCCGCTTGCGCGATTCCTTGCCGTTGCCCGACTGGAACACGAGCGCTTTCTCTTCGGCCTTCTGGTTGTCGAGCAGCCGCGTGGCCTGCGCCGGGCTCATCTCGCCGGGTTTGGCGGCTTCTTCGGAGGCTTCCTGGGCTTCGCCGTCGTCGCCTTCCTTCCCGGTTTCCTTGCCGGCCTGCTTCTGCGCCTGCTGCTTCTCCTCCTTGCCAGGTTCGGGTTTGCCGTCCTTCTTCGGGTCCGACTTGGCTTGGTCGGACTTCTTGTCGTCCTGCTCGCTCTTCTTGCCGGCTTGGTCTTTGTCCTGGTCCTTGCCCGCGTCGTCTTTGCCCGCCTGCGGGTCCTTCTGCTTGTCCTGCGGGCTTTGTTGTTTGTCGCCGGACTGCTGTTTCTTGTCCTGCTTGTCCTTGCCCGGGTCGTCCTGCTTGTCCTTGTCGCCCTTCTGTTGCTGTTGCTGGGGAGGAGGCATCTGCTTCATCAGCTCCTCCACGCGTTGGCGCATGTAGGCGAGGTTCGACGCGGCGTTGGTGTCCTTCGGGTCGAGGCCGAGGGCGGAGCTGAAGTTCGTCAACGATTGCTGCCAGGCCTGCAGTTTCGTCTGCGGGTCGGTGGCCTGCTCGCCGACCAGGTAGCGCGCGTTGCCGAGGTTGTAGTAAGCG
>JBBRQL010000345.1:0-3631 GCA_038226425.1 Verrucomicrobiota bacterium | reverse complement strand
TCGAAGGTGGGCAAGGCGTCCGCGGCGTGCGCCACAGACGCGGTGAACGCGGCCGCCAACAGGCCGCCCAGCGTCGCGAGGATGCGGTTGTTCCGAAGCATGGAAGGACGGATGCCACGCGCCATGGCCGCATGGCGAGCGGCAAGAGCCCGGGTCTCCATGAGGGTCAGACGCCGGCGAGCTCGCGGATCACCGTGCCGTTGCTGGTGACCGGGCGGGGACGGCCGAGTGGATCGAGGAACTCCGTGGCCGGATCGATGCCGAGCAGATGGAGGATCGTGGCCGCGAGGTCCGGCGGGCGGAGCAGGCGGCTGGCAGGGGAACCGCCGAGCCGATCGCTCGCGCCGACCACCTGTCCGCCCGCGATGCCGGCGCCCGCGACGGCGAGCGAGAAGCAGTTGCCCCAATGGTCGCGTCCGCCCTCGGGATTGATGCGCGGCGACCGGCCGAACTCGCCGGTGGCGACGACCAAGGTCTCGTCCAGCAGGCCGCGGTCCGCGAGGTCCGTCACCAAGGCGGAGAAGGTCGTGTCGAAGGTCGGGCAGAGCACTTCGCGCAGGCGGGAGGAGTTGTTCTTGTGGGTGTCCCAGACCGGGTTGCCGGTCATCTGGTCGCCGGGTTCGCGCGGCCAGTTCACCTGCACGAGCCGGACGCCGGTCTCCACGAGCCGCCGCGCGAGCAGCACGCTCTGACCGAACTTATGCCGGCCGTACCGGTCGCGCACGGCCGCCGGCTCGCGGTCCAGCTCGAACGCGGCGCGCGCCGCCGAGGAGTGGACGACCTGGAAGGCCTGTTCCTGGAGCCGGCCGAACGCCGACACCGGATCGCTCCGGGTCGACGCCAAGAACTGCCGGTCGAGCTGCCGCAGCAAGGTGCCGCGGTCGGCAAGCCGCTCGAGCGTCATGCCTTCGGGCAGCTTCAGGCCGTCGACCTCGAAGCGCGGCAGCGCCGGGTCGCATTGGAACACGAGCGGGTTCCACGCCGACCCCATGAAGCCGCCGCTCTGGCCCGGCGCGGGCGGCGCGTTGTCGTTGTGGACCATCTCGGGCAAAAGGACCGAGGAGAACGGCGATCGCTCGCTCGGCTTCAGCGCGCCCACGACCGACGCCAAGCTCGGCCAGTCGTCCGGGCTCGCCGGGACCTCCGCCTGCGCGGTGTGCGGATAGCCGGTGAGCATCCAGTAGCCGCTGGCGGTGTGGCTGTTGTTGTCCGTGCTCATCGAGCGGATCACCGCCAACCGGTCGGCGATGCGCGCGGTCCGCGGCAACAGCTCGGAGAAATGCACGCCCGGCACGGAGGTGCGGATGGATCCGAAATCACCACGGATCTCGGACGGCGCATCGGGTTTCGGGTCGAAGGTCTCGTGCTGGGGCGGCCCTCCCGAGAGGTATAGGAAGATGCAGGACTTCGCCCGACCGAAGCTGCCGGCGGCCGGTCGGGCGACCGCGTCGGCCCGGAGCAATCCGGGCAGCGACAAACCAAGGCAGCTCAATCCGCCGATGCGCAACAGCTCCCGTCGCGACAAGCCCAGGGCAGGTCGATCGGGAAAAGGGCGTGGAAAGCGCACGTGCCGACGCTATGCGTCGGCTGGAGGAGCGTCAACGACAGGGCCGGACCGGTCCAGGTCCCCATCTCGACCGTTCGATTCATCGCGGTCGGGACGAAGACAAGGAGCACCCGACCTGGACGAGTTGCTCCGCCCGAATCGTCACCTACCGGCGCGTTGTCTCGCGGGCTGCCGGCAAAGCAAAACGGCCGCCCGAAAGGGCGGCCGTTTTCGTCAGGAATCAGCGATACCGGTACGTCATTGGTCGTTGCGGACCGTGGTGTTCTCCGAGAGCCACTTGGCGTCGTTCAGGGAATCCTTGGCCGGGACGTTGAGCGCCACGGAGCCGTCGTACTTCACCGGGGGCTTGATCGTCTTGCCGATCCAGCGATGGATCTCGGAATGGCCGTCGGCGAACGAGAAGCCGCAGGCGCCGTTGTGATAGGCCGCGGGCATGTCGATGATGTTCCCTGCAGCCGCGCCGCGCTCGACCATCTGCACGGCGAAGGCGCCGTCGTTGATGCTGTCGGAGTGCTCATCCACGAACACGAAGGTCTGGGATGGGTTCTTGATCTCACTCTCCTTGCCGTAGATGCGGTACTGTTTGGCCCCGGTCCCGCCGGGCAGCCAGCCGCCGAAGTCGAACGCCTGGCTCATGGAGATACTGCGGATGCGCGGCGTGAACTTGCTCTTCGCGATGGTCCCGACTGCAGCGCGGTCCGCGGGGCACTTGTAGATCGCGAAAGCGGAGCCGGCATATTTGAAGAGAGGCCCGTTGGTGATGTATTTGTTGTTCGTGTTGTCGGCACCGCCTGGGAAACTGAGGTTCCCTTCGACCCACACCGGGCGTTTGTCGATGGCGAGGGACGCGACGAGACGGTCGTTGTTGTCGCCGTTGTACAGCTTCCAAGCGAGGGTGAGCTGCTTGCCGTTGTTCATGCACAGGATGCCTTGGGCCTTGGTCTTGGCCTTGCCCAACGCGGGCAGGAGCATCCCGGCGAGGATCGCGATGATGGCGATGACGACGAGGAGTTCGATGAGGGTGAAGCCCCGTCTGCCGGCGGAGCGGATACTTGAAAAGGTCATCATAAGGCGTTTCGTAAAGTGGACTAAACGGAGTTATGCACTCGTCATACAGTGGAGTCAAACCCTGAGTCGCGGACTGGAAAGTTTGCCTTACCGGCGGCGGGCCGCGCTCGTGCTCCCGCGGTGGCTTTGGCGCGGTTCCCCGCTACCGTGCGCGCGTGAAGTGGATACGGGCGTTGTTCTCACTCTGGACCTGGCGCATGGCGTGGCGGGATTCCCGCGCGTCGCGCCGCCGTCTGCTGCTCTTCTCCAGCAGCATCTCGCTCGGCATCGCCGCGCTCGTCGCCATCGGATCGCTCGGACGCAACCTCGAGGACGCCATCCGACAGCAATCGAAGTCGCTGCTCGGCGCCGACCTGGTGCTGACCGCCCGGCAGGCCTTCACCGCCGAGGATGAAGCGCTCTTCCTCCGGTTCGGCGGCGAGACCGCGCGCGAGACGAGCTTCTCCACGATGCTCGTGCTCACGAACGGCACGCGCCTCGTCAACGCCCGCGCCGTCAGCGGCGGGTTCCCGTTCTACGGCCAGTTCGAGACGGAACCGGCGTCCGCGGCGGCGGAGTTCCGCGCGGGCGGCGGCGTGCTGGTCGAGGAGGGCGTGCTCCAGCAGTTCGGCGCCGGACGGGGCGACAACGTGAAGCTGGGCGCCGCGTCGTTCCGCATCCTCGGCGCGCTGCGCAAGGTGCCGGGCGACACCGTGGCCTTCGCCACCATCGCGCCGCGCGTTTATCTCGCGGCCTCGGACCTGGCGACGACCGAGCTGCTCAAGGGCGGTTCGCTCGCCCGCTACCGTGTCCACTTTCGCCTCCCGGATGCGACCGATGTCGAGGCGCTGCTGAAGCCGCTCGGACCCGAACTGGCCGCGCGTCGCCTCGATCCGGACACGGTGGAGAAGCGCCAGCGCGATCTCGGGTCGTCGCTCGGCAACCTCTATCGCTTCCTCAACCTCGTGGCCTTGGTCGCGCTGCTCCTCGGCGCGGTCGGCATCGCCAGCGCCATCC
>JBBRQL010000344.1:0-3647 GCA_038226425.1 Verrucomicrobiota bacterium | reverse complement strand
GCATGAAGGACCGCGAAGCGGAGCGGTTCCAGCGTGTGGTCGAAGCTCACGACACGGACGCGGCCGGGCACCTCTCGCAACGCGCTCAGGACAGCGAGCACGTTCGCGGCGGCGCCGAGGCCGATGTCCCATACGACGAACTCGCCGTCGCGGTGGGCAGCGAGGCGTTCCGGCAGGCGCAGTTGCCGCACGTAGAGCGCCTCCGCTTCGGCGACGGGGCCGACGACCGGATGGAACGTCTCCGCCTCCGCGAGGGAGCGGACGCTCCAACTACCGTTCTTGAGCTGCACGAGCTGGTATCCCATGGGGTGCGCGCCCGTCAGCGGGCCGAGGCCCGGACTTTCGGACAACCACCGCGGGCACCAAGCAGAAACCGCGCGACAGATATATCCGTCCGCGGCGGCCCGCCATCAGCACTCCGTCGCGCTTGCCGAGTTCTTCTTCTTGGCCGGGGCGCTACCGTTGCTAGCGCATCGCTTGGAAGTCCGCGGGTGGTCCGCCGGTTCGAAGGCCTTGGCCATCGCCTTGGAGCCGAAGATCTGGGTCCACTTGCCGTTCTTGAAGACCGGCATGTAACCGCCGGGGCGTATCTCGAAAGGCTTCTTGCAGCTCCCGAGATGGTCGAACTTGACGGAGCCCGCCTTGTGGAAAGCCTCGAACCACGAGGGATAGACGAAGTTGGACATCGCGATGCCGTCCACGTCGAACGTCTCCCGCTCCACGGCATCCGCCGTCTCGTAGGCGTACCAGACGCCTTTCGGATCAAGTGCCCCGAGCTGGATACCGGGATCGACGAGCATCTCCGCCAGCTCATGGGCCGCGGTGACCGACACTTTCTCGCCGTTGGAGATGGTCGTCTTCACGAAGACCTTGGAAAGCGGCATCCCCGCGCGCGTGAGGTCGTGGTACCCGAGCGCATTGGCGGCATCGGCGTCGTCGAGGAACAGGAAGGCCCAGTTGTCCTTGGGGATCTTGCCGTCCGGGGAGACGACCAGCCGGCAGGGCGTGCCCCAGACCGGCGTGAAGTGCCGGTCCGCGTAGACCTGCAACGCGGCGACAAGTTTCTTGAAGTCCGCGCCGAGCGGGGTCTTGGCCATGTTGGCGCAGCTGATGGTCGGGATGGTGCCTTGGTTGAAGGCTGCGAGGATGTTCTTTTTCATTTCAGGATGATGGATGACCGGATGCAGAAATAGGCTCGTCGGTGGGTGGATCAATTCTTCCCGGAAACGAGGCTGAAAGCGCCGCCGATGAGGTCCGCCAGCCCGTTGACCGCGCGGGCAGCCCGGCCGGGGCCTGTGACGGAACCGGGATCATCGACATCGTCGCGCCACTTCGGGTGGTGGAAGTGGATGACGAAGTCGCCGTTGTAGGAAGCCGCCGCCTCGTCGAACGTGATGTTCCCGAGCGTGCGCCAATCGGTGCCGACGAGCTTTTTGTCGATCAGCCCTTCGATCTCGCCTTTTTCGGAGACCTGGATGTCGAACAGGAGGCGTCGCCTCGGAACGTCGCATCCGCGGTCGTAGATCTGGGCCAAGACCTCGTCGCGGAAATCCGCGGTCGCCTCGCCGCCGCCGATCTTGGGGCTGGCGACCTTCAGCTGCATATACCGAGGGCAACGTGTCCGCACTCCGGAGGGCTTGCCGAGCTCGGCGATCTCGTAGAGCTGGCGGATCGTCTTCTGCTTGTCGGCGCGTCCAAAGGTGAAGGCGACCAGGAGCAACGTGCCGATGTCGAACCCGCGGGCCGAGGCGGTGACGTCCGGTGCGTTGCGCAACAGGGCGTCGTGTATCCCCGGCGAGAAGGCGGCGCCGAGGTCCTCTTGGGTGATGAAGCTCGCCGTGCGTCGTCGCTCTTGAGGATTTAGCGTCGGGTAGAGCTTGCCGACCATCGACAGCGTCCGCTTCTCGCCACGGCGGACGCCCAGACCGGTCGAGTAGCGCCCGATGACGAGACCTTGGCTGCCCTTGCTGAAATATCCGGTGTACGGCGTGTCCTCGGTGATGCGCCAAGTGCCGGCCAAGCAGACCCCGTTCGGATGGAGCAGGCGCCGGACGCCTTGGCGCTCCGGCCCGCCCCAGCGGAGGTCGGCGTGGCTGACGAGGGTGCGCTTTGCGGCATCGAGGAAGACGAAGCGCTTGCCGATGTCGAACAAACCGGTCGCGAGGCCCCAGAACGTCGTTGTATAGACGGGCAGTGGTTTGTCGCCGCTTTGGCCCCACGTCGTGCCGTAATACGGTTCGTCTAGGACGGCATCGCGGACTTCTTGGAAGGTCGATCCGACGTATTGCCGGTCGTCGATGGTCTCGCTCTGGACACCGAGCGTGCCGGCTTTTCCGGCCGCCGCGGCGCGGATCCCGCGCCGGACCCCGTACGCGTACAACGCGACCAACCCGAGCGCGCCGATCAGGCCCGTCCCGCCGATGCTCGATAGCATCCGTTTCTGCGGCTGGGCCATGACCATGGGATCCGTCGGACAGAGCCTCGCGGCGTCGACCGAGCGCACGAGGAGCAGCCCGCCGATCCCCACGACGATGGTGATGATCTTGGCCGGTACCGTCCGGACGGCGAGGAAGACGAAGCCAGCTGTCGCCACGATCCCGATGACCAATCCGACCCAGATGCTGTGCCAGACCGGCAGCGCGAGGTCGGGCAGGGCGATGGCGCCGGAGTCCGGTGCATCGGCGACGCGGTAGTCGCCGATCGTGGTTCCCGGCTGCATGTGGTTGGTGATCTGCAGGTCCGTCCATCGTTCGGCCAGATAGGGGAAATCCTTCTGGAACGGTTTGTCGTTCCGTGTCGCCCGGGGGAACTGCTTGGACTCGGCGTAGGACAACTCGACGAGCAAGGTCTCGCCCGCATCGGCGAGGGTCCGGGCCACGTCGTCCTCGAGCCACCGGCCGTTCGGGAACTTCGCGGGGCGGCGGAGGTCGAACACCATCACGTCGGGCGCGTTGTCGTAGTGGCGATGGGCCTCGAGCGGCGAGATGAGGGTGGCGAGGATGTTCTCGAAGATGTCCGGCTCGCCATGGACCTGAATGATCTTGGCGACGTGCCGGGACGGATGGAGGCCGTTCAGATAGCCGAAGCGCGGCAGCTGCGTGCGCAACGACCGGCCCACATGGTCGCTCTGCTTGCCGTCGGGCGTATGGGTGGTCGCCCAGAGGAAGACCGGTCCTGCGGCGGCCGGAGAGCCATCGGGCCGCCGGAGCCGCTTGAGCGGGATGCTCGCGACGAGGCCGACGACGTTGCCGCGGAAGAACCGCGGGAAGATGAACGGGTCGTCGAAGATGCCGCACTGGATGTTGACCATCCCCGGTTTCCAGGCCGACGGCCGGACGAGTGCGCCGGAACCGTCGGCCTTCAGGCGGCCGGGGCTCACCATGTTGACCGGGCCCGGGATGCCTTCGATGCGGGTCTTCTCCAGGTCGAGGTCGACCTCCGAGTTCTCGGCGTCCGATTCGAACCTGAGATGGAAATCGAGGACGGCCTCTTCGGCGATGTGGTCGGGGTTGGCGATGATCGCGCCGTACAGCGCCTGCGCCGATGCGTCTTCCTGGTGCTGGGAGACGAGCCCGCCGCGTTCGGCCAAGAGCCTCCTGACCAGGGCATGCGCTTGTTCGTGCGCGGCCAACGGGATCTTCATCCCG
>JBBRQL010000343.1:0-3663 GCA_038226425.1 Verrucomicrobiota bacterium | reverse complement strand
TTGGCTCCTACATCGAAGATCACCAATGGTTGCCACGGGTGACACCCGATTTGTCGAAGGTCCCGATATGCTCGGGCCAATTGGCGCCGTAATGAACCGAGGCGCCTCCAGAAAGAGGGTCTTCCAGGCTGATTTGCGCTCATTTTTGGGATGGTTCTCGCGATGGCTAGACTCGTCGTCCACGGCGCCCTTGTTACTTGAGGTCCGGTTCGAGGTCCACAAGGTTGTTCCCTAGGGCAAGCGCACCGAGATCAGAGAGTTGGGCTAGGTAGTCCAAGTTGATGGCGACGGGAAGCTGACTTCTTTGGATGCGGCGAGCGAGGGGCCCTTGTTGCAGGAGGAGGTTGTGTGGAATTCGGCGCGTGAGGCCGAGTTTGGCGATCGCCTGGACTGTCCGGTTTCGGGACGTTCCCACGCGGAAGACGACGACGGAAACCGGCGGTTTTCGATCTCGGGTGGCCCCTTGGCAACAGACGGCCTTGGCGAATGGGGCGTCGCCGGCCAGCAGGCCTGAGAAATTGGGTGCCGTCCGGCGAAGACCTTGTCGATGTTCTCCCGGGTGGCATCCACCACGCCGACGCTGCGGAGAGCGGTCCACGCGTCGCGGTCGGCGATGTACGAGATGTCCTCGGACCGCCAGGAGCTGCGGGCCACGCCGTCTCGATGACCCGTCACCCTTGCCAGAACAGCGGGCCCTTCGGCGCCTTGTAGCGGACGGCCATCTCCGGCGTCTCCACCACCGATTGGTCGCGCGCCAGCGACCGGACCGCGGCGAGCGTCATCCCGGAGGTCAGCAGCGTGCGTTCGATCGGATACGGCGCGCGGCGGTCGATGACCATCCGCTCGATGTGGTGGATCTGCGGGTTGAAGAAATCCGCGGTGGTCGATCCGTGCGTCGGCATCGGCAGGTACATCTGGCAGGAGATGATCCTGCCCGTCGCGGCGTCCAGGCCGGCGTAGTTGAAGTCGCGGATGCCGAGCAGGAACATCGCCGTGCGGAACCCGTCGCGGTGCTCGATGAAATACCCGATGCCGTCCGGGAAGACCGACCGCGCCCAGTCGAAAGTCACCGGCGCCGTCGGGAATCCGTCCTGCACCGGCAGGTTGTGGCTGCGGTTCAGAGCGGCGACGAGCAGGCGCTGCGTGGTCTCGCGCCGTGCCACTTCGTCCCAGAGGCGCGGCCCCTTCAGCGCCTGGACGCTGCGGATGCCCACCTCGCCGCCGGCGCGCCGCTCGGACATGCACTGCGCTGTCTCGAGCCCGTGGAAATCGTAGCTGTCCACGCCACCGTACGCGGCGCACACGCTCTCGGTGAGCCGGGTGCCGAGCGGAACGTCGATCGCCGGCATCCGCCGTGTGACCGGCAACGACGATCCCGCGAGGAACGGGAAATCCAGACGCTTCGAATCGGCGACCATCTCGGCGCACTCGCCCCAGTCGGTCGAGAGATGCTTGTCGTTGAACACGGGGACGCTGCGGCCGCTCGCCTCGAACACCTTCACCACTTCTTTGAAGAACTTGTGCCGCGGATAGAGCGTCTGGCCGATGTCGTTCTTCGGGTACTTGCCGTGCTCGCCGATGATGACCACTCCGTCCACCGCCAGCTTGGAGGTGCCGAGCGTGAGCGCCTCGGCGATGGTCGGATAGATCGGCACCTTGTGTTCCTTGGCGCGCGTCCGGGCGAGGTCCCCCTCGGGGAACTGGTCGATGTAGAGCGACACCAAGTCCACCGCGGGCGGCGTCCATCGGCCTTCCCACGCGTAGCCGGTCAGCAGCCGGTCGATGAAATGCTGCGCGTGCGAATGCTGGCGCATCTCGGTCCCGATGAGCGCGATCCGCTTGCGGCGCGGCGGCGCGGCGAGCAGCGAGGGCGCGCCGAGGGCGACACCGGCCGCAGCTACCGCGGCGGTGGAGAGGAAGGAACGGCGGGACGACACGAGCGGGTTCATCGGGGGATCGGTTTCGGTCGGGGGTTCCAGAAGAGCCAGAGCGTCAGCGCGGCGAGCAGCGGCAGACCGGAGGCGAGCACGATGCCGCGGTCGAACGACCCGAGGCGGTCGGCGAGCGCGCCGAAGAGTTTTTGCGCCTGGGCCGGGACCACCCACGCGGCGACGCCCGCGATGCCGGTGATCTTGCCCTGGTGCTCCGCAGAGAGGTCCTGCGTGAAGGCGTGGTAGATCGGGAACACGCCCAACGCGCCCGCCCCGGCCAGCAACAACACCGCGAGCAGCATCCAGCCGCGCCCGAGCAGCGGCACGAACGCGCATGTGGCGCACGCCGCGCCGCACAACGCGAAGACCAGCACCCGCGATCCATGGACCGTCCAGCCGCGCTTCACCAGCCACACGGCCAGCAGTCCGGCGCCGAGGCAGCCGACATCGGTGGCGGCGAACCACGCCGAGCTGAAATAGAGCGCCTGCGATTCCGGATAACCGCGGCCTTCTTGCAGGATCTTCGGCAGCCAGGCCCGCAGGATCTGCCACGTCGTGTTGATGCACGCGACCATCGCGAAGACCACCAGCATCCGCCGGCTGAAGACGATCCGCCATAGCGACGGCGTCTCCGTGCCGGCGCCGGCGGACGGTCCCGCGGACGCCGGGGCCCGCAGGTCCGCGTCGCGGACGAGGCCGAACCACAGCACGAGCCAGAGCACGCCCGCCGCGCCCACCACCTGGAACGGCAGCCGCCAACTCCCCGTCTCCGTGGTCATCAGCGCTTGCATGACGAGCGGCGTGACGATCGCCCCGACCGACGTGCCGCTCTGGAGCACTCCGTTCCCGAGCGATCGGTCCCGCTCGGAGAGCAGTGCCCGCGTCGTGCGGATCCCGCACGGCCAGTGCCCGGCCTCGAAGAACCCGAGCAACATCCGGCAGCGGAGCAGGTCGCCGTGGTCATGGGCGAAGCTTGTCGCGAACCCCACTGCCGACCACGCGGCCAGGATGAAGGCGTACAACCAGCGCACCGGCACGCGGTCCGACAACCAGCCGAAGACCAGCGACCCGACGGCGAAGGAGTACGCGAACGCCGCCTCGATCTGCCCGTACTGCGATTGGTCGAGGTGGAATTCCTTGGTGATCCGGACCGACGCGTTGGCCAGCGTCTGGCGGTCCATGTAGTTGATGGCCGACGCCAACAACAGCAGCCCGCACACGACCCACTTCCACGAGTCCGGTCGTGCAGGAAGATCGGCGGTCGTGGAGGCCATGCCAGGATCCTAGCCGTTCCAGGACTTGCCGTCCCAGGCGATCATCCGGCCGAGCAGAGCCTCGACGTCCGACGAGAACGCGCGGAAGAGCGTCTCGCCCTTCTCCGCCGTCGCGAGGTGCGGCGACCCGATGTGGCCCGGCACCGTGCGGTCCTGCGTGACCCAGCCGCGGACCGCGGGCTCGAATCCTTTGCCGAACTCGACCGGTGCCGCGCCGCGGTGGTCGCCGACGAGCCGCGGGTCGAGTCGCTGGATCATCGACGTCTCCCATTCGCAGGCGTGCCCCATCTCTCGCTGCACGATTCCGGGATCCGATTCCCACGGACGCGCGCCGAGGCTCCAGTACGTGGCGAGCAGCAACAGAAGGTCGGACCGGTCGCGATGTTTCTGGCGGAGCTCGAAGACGGCCTGCCGCCCCGGGACGTCGTTGCCGCCGTGCCCGTTGAGGAAGACCAGAC
>JBBRQL010000342.1:0-3664 GCA_038226425.1 Verrucomicrobiota bacterium | reverse complement strand
GCTCCGGGTGGTTCGGTCTCCAGGCGGCGGGCGACCAAGTCGGCCTCACCGCAACGATCCAGCTTCGCTCGGGGTCTTCCCATCCACAGACACTGCTCCATCCCATCAACTTCTACCAGTCTATTCACGGAGTCGGTATGAGGTCTTGGTCACGACGCGGATCGCACTAGCCGGCATCCTTGGGCAGACCGCCAGACACCTGAGCCGACACCCGGGGCATCGGATGAACGCCGCTCCCACCGACGCGACGATGCCGCCGACTGGGCGCACCCTCTGTTCGCTGCCGTCCGTGCCAGTAGGCTCCTACCTGCACGCAAACGACGCTGCTGCAAGGGGCCAAGCCGTCTGTCTTCCGGTCCGCAGGGAACAAAGGAGGGGACGCTCAGTCGAGCCCGGACATTGCCCGGGGAATTCGCTGCCGGACGGAAACTGACGCAGAGGGTCAGGAAATGGAAATGGCTCCAGAGGTAGGACTTGAACCTACAACCACACGGTTAACAGCCGCGTGCTCTACCATTGAGCTACTCTGGAACTCGGCAACGGGCGCGCAACGTAGCGGTGCGTTTTCGGAACCGTCAAAAGGTTTTTTGTTTTTCTCGGGTCTCACGCTTCGCGCCATCTCTGCGCGATCGGGATGCGCCGCCCGACACCGAACGCCTTGGTCGTCACCTTGAGACCGGGAGCCGCTTGGCGGCGCTTGTACTCCGCGCCGTCGATGAGGCGGACCACACGCCGGACAGCGGCCTCGCCGTGGCCGTCCGCGATGAGCTGAGTGGCGGACCGCGAACGCACGACGTAGCCTTCCAGGATGGCGTCTAGCACCTCGTACGGAGGCAGGCTGTCCTGGTCGGTCTGGTCCGGTCGCAGCTCCGCGCTGGGGGGCTTGGTGATGCTGGCCGAAGGGATGACCTCGCGGTCGCGGTTGATCCAGCGCGCGAGCCGGTAGACCATCGTCTTGGGCACGTCGCTGATGACGGCAAGGCCCCCGCACATGTCGCCGTAGAGCGTGCAGTAGCCGACGGCCAGCTCGCTCTTGTTGCCTGTGGTGAGGAGCAGCGAGCCGAACTTGTTCGACATGGCCATCAGCACCACCCCGCGGAGACGGGCCTGGAGGTTTTCTTCGGTGGTGTCCTCCGCCCGGCCTGCGAAGAGCGGCGCGAGCTGCTGCTTCACCGCCGCGAAGGGCGCTTGGATCGGGACGACATCGTAGGCGATGCCCAGGTTCACGGCGAGGGCCCGGGCGTCATCGAGGCTGCCTTGCGAGCTGAACTCCGATGGAAGCGCGAGGCCGCGCACGTTCTCCTTGCCCAAGGCCTCCGCCGCGAGCACCGCGACCACCGCGGAATCGATGCCTCCGCTGAGGCCGAGCACGGCGGACCGGAACCCGCACTTGGCGAAGTAATCGCGCGTGCCGAGCACGAGCGCGCGGAAGAGCAGATCCTCGTCGGCATACGTCCGCGGCGCGGCACCTCCGCGCAGGTCGGTCTCGATGACGCGGAAGTCTTCGGTGAACGCTTCGGCCTGGGCGATGAGGCGTCCTTCGCCGTCGACCACCAGGCTCTGCCCGTCGAAGATGAGTTCGTCGTTCCCGCCGACGAGATTGCAGTAGACCACCGGCCGCCCGATCTTCGCGGCGAGGCTGGAAAGCATCGCATGGCGGGTCTTCTCCTTGCCCAAGTGCCACGGCGACGCGGAGAGGTTCAAGATGACTTCGGCACCGGCGTCGGCGAGGGCGACGGCGGGGTTCGGCCGGTAACGTCGTTCCGGCCAGAAATCTTCGTCGTTCCAGACGTCCTCGCAGATGGTGATCCCGAGCGTGCGACCGCGGAACGCGACCGGCGTGTTGTCCGTCGCGGGCTCGAACCAGCGGTCCTCGTCGAAGACATCGTAGGTCGGGAGCAACGTCTTGTCGCGCGTGGCGACGACCTTGCCGTCGGCAAGCAGCGCGGCGGAGTTGGTGAGGCCCCGACCGGGTCGGCGGGCGCTCTCCCCGACGAAGCCGACGAGCAGACCTGCTTCGCCGGTCGCAGCCGCGACGCGTCGTAGCGCGGCCAGGTTGGCTTCGACGAAGTCCGGCTTGAGGAGGAGGTCTCGCGGCGGATACCCGACGAGGGAGAGCTCGGGGCAAAGGACGAGATCGGCACGAGCTTCGACGCCGCGGCGGTAGGCGGCCAGGATCTTGGCCTCGTTGCCGGCCAGGTCGCCGACGACGGTGTCGATCTGCGCGAGGGCGATGCGCATGGGGTCGCGGGGGGTCAGCGCAGCACGGCCTTGGCACCGAAGACGTCCCGTAGCGAGCCGCCTTCGGCGCGGATCAAGGTGCCCGGCCCGACGCCGTGACGGGTGAACCAATCCGGTGCCGTCTCCAGCACGAACTGGATGTCGGCGGAAGCGGAGGGCACAGGCGTGGCGTCCTGTTTCTTGAGCTGTACGACTTCCTTCACGACGCCTTCGGTGTCGATGTAGGCGGCGGCGATGTCGAAGCTCACGTTCTTCATGTAGAACGAGCGCCGGTCGCCGCCGCCGAAGACGAAGAGCATCGATTCTTCCGGCCCGACGCCGTCGCGGTGCATCATCCCGGTCGCCACCTGCGCCAACGTGGTGCAGACGAAGGCTCGGACCTCGGTGGCTCCGACGTAGAGCGTGCGGGTCGGTTCCTTGGGCAGCGCATGGTCGAGATGGAAGACGGGCTCTGTCGCGGCGGAGGTGGAGGAGGCGTTGGCCGTCGCGGCCGGTTCGGCGGCAGGACGGTTCGCCGCCGCGAGGGAAGGAGACGAGGGACCGGTCGAAGCCGTCTTCTCGCAGCTGGCGGCGAACACCGCGCCGAGCAGCAACCCAAGGAACCAAAGCGGACGCATAGGGGGGAACGTGCGAGACGGAGTCCGGGAAGGCAACTGTGCGCCTTCTTGCGATGGTCCCGGCCCAACTGCCGAGGAAGGCTTGTCGGGCGTCCGCGAGTTCCTCGTCGCGGCGGTGATAGCCGTGCTTTTGGATCAAGCGCTCGGCCTCCGCGAGATCTTTTCCGACCGACACCCACGGATACTTGGTTTCTTCATTCCCCGCTCCGCGCTCCCCGTTCCGCATTCCAAAGTGCCGTGCCCGGCTCAAGTGGATGTCCGCCATGAACAGCGGCATCGGGCCGCGTTCGGCGATCTCCCAGGCTTCGTCCAGATCTTCCTGCGCGCTCGTGTGCTCCTCTTGCCCTGAGCTTGTCGAAGGAGTGAGCAAGCGCAGCCAGGCGCTGGTGAGGAGACCGCGGGCGACAAACTCAACATTGCCGGCGCGGCCGAGGCCGGCCACGGCGGCGTCCAGTTCGCCGCGGGCGGTGTCGGGAGGGCCGGCTTCCACGCCGGGCCCATCATTCCCATCGGCCCCGGAAGTTAGGGTGCGGGTGGAACCGCGCCCTCCCAGGATGAATTCGTAGAGCGCGGCTCGGCCCAGCGTGAGGTGGTCGAGGGACGCGCTGAGAATGTCCTGCTGCCACGACTCAACCCACTTGAGCGTCTGCGCCGCGCGCTGTGAGACGGCGCGGCAGGAGGCAAGGAGCGCGGGTCTGTGACCCGCAGCATCGTCGGCCTCGAACCCTACGTCCGAAGGATCCGCAGCCGCTGCGTCGTTCGGAGTTGCTGCGGCTCGCAGAGCCGCGCTCCGTGACGTCAGTCTC
>JBBRQL010000341.1:0-3665 GCA_038226425.1 Verrucomicrobiota bacterium | reverse complement strand
ATCTCGGCGGTCCGGTCGGTCGAGTTGTTGTCGCAGACGATGACCTCGCTGTCCCAACCACGTTCCGTGAACGCCGCCCGCGCCGCCTGCACCGCGCGCAGCGTCGCGGGCAACAGCGTCTCTTCGTTGTAGGCAGGTATGACGATGGAGATCTTCACGGTCTGGTGGCCGGAGATTGCAGCATCGCCGGCGGAATGCAAAAGGCATGGCGGCCCGCGCAGGACGAGGCCCGGCCAAGAGCAGGCCTCGGCACATTGGAAAGATGCGCCGCCAAGCCCGCCGGTCGGATCATGCGCGGACCGCCCAGCGCAACTTCGCCGGCGCGCTGCGGGGATTCGACCTTTGGTCCTCCGGCGTCGCCCGGACGACGTCGCGGGCCACGGCCGAGTAGGTCCCGTTGCGCTCGCCTTCCTGGAAGGCCTTCTTCACCCGGCGATCCTCGCCGGAGTGGAACGTGAGCACGGCCACGCGCCCGCCTGGACGAAGGCAGCCCGGCAGATTGCGGAGAAAGGTGTCGAGCACGCCGAACTCGTCGTTCACCACGATGCGCAGGGCCTGGAACACCCGGCGCACGCAGGCGTTGTCGGCATCCCGGCCGCGCGAGAGCCGCGACCGCACGAGGATCCCGCGGACCTCGTCGGCGAGCTGGCGCGTGCGCGTGATAGGCACGCGATCCCGGGCGGCGACGATCTCGCGGGCGAGCGTCTCGGCGTCGGGTTCGTCGGAATTCTCCGCGAGGAGCGCCTCCAACCGGTCGACGCGGATGGACGCGAGCAGATCCGACGCCGAGGGCGGACGCTGCGGGTTCAGGCGGAGATCGAGCGGACCGTCGTCCTTGAAGGTGAAGCCGCGCGACGGGTCGTCGAGCTGCATCGAGGAGACGCCGAGGTCGGCGAGGATGGCGTCGGCGCCCTCGATGCCGAGCTCCGCGAGCACCTGCGGCAGCCCGGCGAAGTTGCGCCGGACGGGCGTGAAGACATCCTCACCGAAGCCCGCTTCGCGCAACCGCGCGATGGTCTTCGGCTGTTCGAGGGGGTCCACATCGAGGCCGATGAGTCGGCCTGGACGCGGGGCAGGCGTCTTGCCTGCCTCCGCTGAAACCGTGGAAGACACTTCTGGCACGACCGCAGGCGTCATCGGCGATACCGATAAAAGCGCGTCCTCAGCTTCGCCGACCGGCAGGCGGGCCGCCTGTCCTACGTCGGGCGCGACCTGCGCCAGCAGCTCGCGGGCGTGGCCGCCGTAGCCCAGCGTGCAATCCACGACCGTCCCGCCGGGCGCGAGCGCGAGCGCCTCCAGGATCTCCGCGACCATGATCGGCCGGTGCGAACCGGCGGGCGTCTTGCCGCCGGCGACCACCTTCGCGACATCGGCGGCGTAGCGGACCGGGTCGTGCTCCTTGTACTTCTCGTCGAAGCGTCGCGGGTTCTTGCCCGAGTAGCGCACGCGGCGCTTGGGCCGGACCGGATCAGTGGCGGACGGGTCCTGCGGGTTCATGCGAGCGGCTCCGGGGCGACGACCTTGACCGAGGGAAAATAGGTGCGGAACCGCGCCGCGTCGCGGGTGATCACCGCGAACCCGGCCCATTCGGCGTGCGCGCCGATGAAGAAATCGGGCAACGGCGTGCGTGCGACCTTCGCCCCGGAACGACGGCGAGCCTCGCAGTGCCGAGCGAATGCGCGCGCAGCAGAAGGAAGACATCCCCAAGGCAGGTCGAGCCGACGGAACCGGGCGAGTGCCAACCGACGATCCAATTCATCAACCAGAACCACCTGTGCCACCAGCTCTGTCCAGATGATGGGATTGATGACAAGCACGTCCTGCCGACTGACAGAATCCAGCGCGACGGCAGCCCACTCATGGAAAGTGGAACTCCGGTCCCACAGATCGATCAGCACGTTGCTGTCCACCAAGGTGGGGATCAGTCCTCGCCTCGGGTCATCTGGTAGAACTCATCGGCGGTGAACCGGAGCTTCGGCGGGTCGGTGCGAAGCAGTCTCACCAGCTCCTCACCTTTCGGACGCGTCGCCTCGCTCGGGTCGGCTGGCTGCACCGCGATCGCCAATCGCACCGCGGTGTGCTCCGGCAGCGCCACGGGGCCGGTCGGCCGGAACTGGCCGTTCTCGTAGATGGCGTCCACTGTCGCTGTCATGGCCAGAGCTTACCGGGAGCGCCCGCCGCCACAAGCACGGGCTCACCGGCACGGGCTTGTCGGCTCACGCGAGCAGCGCGCGATGCTTGGCGAAGGCCGGGCGGAGCACCTGGCCGAACTCGTCCTGGAGCGACTGGATACCGGCGTAGACGGCGCAGACCGAAGTTCATGCCCATCGTGACGCCTTCCATCGCGGCCGGCGCGCGGTGCGACGCCGTGGGCGTCTTGCCGCCGGCGACCCCCTTCGCGACATCTGCGTCTCAGCGGAAAAGGTCGTTCTCCTTGTGCTTCTCGTCGAAGCGGCGCGGGTTCTTGCCCGAGCAGCGCACGCGGCGCTTGGGCCGGTCGGGAGCGGGTGGGTCTGTCGGTGCCATCATTTTGGAGACTTCGATCCGGTCCCGCCGGTATCGTGCCGCCGATGTCCGGGTTGCCACTAGTTACGGTCCTCGTCCCGACGTTCAACCGACCCGCACTGCTCCGACAGGCCGTGCTGAGCGCCTGCCGGCAGAGCCACCGCGAGCTGGAGATCCTGGTCCTCGACGACCACAGCACCGACGAGACGGCCGAGGTCGCCCGGTCGTTGGCGGAGGCCGATCCGCGTGTCCGGCACATCCGGCACCCGGAAAACCTCGGGATCGTGGGCAACTGGCGGGCCGGGTTCGGGCTCGCGAAAGGCCGATATCTCGGGATCCTGCACGACGACGACCTCTGGGACCCGGAGTTCGTCGCGACCATGGTGCAGCCGCTCGAGGCCGATCCCGGGCTGGTGCTGAGCTTCTGCGACCACAAGGTCATGGATGCCGACGGCAGCGACAACGCGGCGATGGCGGAGGAAGCCGCCCGGCGCTTCGGGCGCGACCGGCTGCCGGAGGGCAAGCTCGCGGATTTCGCCCGCATGGCGCTGGTGGACCTCTCGGTGCCGGTCGGCGCCTGCCTGTTCCGCCGCGATCATCTGCGCCAGGACCTGCTCGAGGACGGGGCGCGCGGCGCGATCGACGCTTGGCTGGTGTACTGCTGCGTGAAGACCGGGCTGGGCGCGTGGTTCGAACCGCGCCGCCTGATGAGCTACCGCACCGGCGTCGGCGGGATGAGCGGGAGCGCTCCGGTCGCGATGTGCGAGGGGCACTTCTACCGCTACTCCCGGATCCTCGCCGATCCCGCGATGACCGAGATCCATCCGGCGATCCGCTGGCGACAGGCCGATACCTGCTACGGCTATGGCGTGGCGATGGTGCTGCGCGGGGAGAACGATACCGGGCGCGCCCAGTTGCGGAACGCGTGGCGGTCGTCCCGCTCGCCGCGGTCGCTCGTCGTGCTGGCGCTGAGCTACGGCGGAACGCTTGGACGCCGCATGCTACGGGCTTTGCGCCGACCCTAGCAGCCTGTCGGACTTAGAAGCCTGCTATTTTTGGTGAAGTGATTGAACCCGCCCGCGGGGCGTGCGTCTGACCTGCATGTCCGCCCGCTTCATCACGATCGACCGCGACACCCCGCTGCTGCTGCCGCCGGATCT
>JBBRQL010000340.1:0-3705 GCA_038226425.1 Verrucomicrobiota bacterium | reverse complement strand
TCGGCAGCCGGTCGGGTGCAGCCACGCCTCTGGGCCTCGCCGAAAGCGGCAGCTCCGCTCCGCTTCGCCGCCGCACTCCAAGACCTCGCGGAGAACGAACGGTCCGTGGGTAGGGGAAAGCCGCCGGATGTCGCCGGTACATCGTCAGCGCGCCCTGACCATGGACCCGGACGGAGCGCGGGCGGCCCGCCCGCGTGGATCTCGTGGCGGCCAGCAACGCGCGGGCGGGCCGCCCGCGCTCCTGTCCGCTTCATCGAGCCCCTCTTGCTCTGAGAGGGGGAAGCGGTCTGCCCTAGACCGGTGACGTCGGTCACAGATCCTCCTCCACCGGTGCGTCGGATTTCGCCGCCGACAGGTTCTTGAAGGGGACCTCCGCGCGGACGGTGGTGCCCTTCCCGGGCGCCGACTCGATGCCGAAGATCCCGCCGACCATCTCCACCCGCTCCCGGGTGCCGATGAGGCCGAGCCGTTTGTGCCGCTTGGCGAAGAGCACCTGCTCCACGTCGAACGAGCGGCCGTTGTCGCAAATCTCCATGCGGATGGCGCCCGGGACGCGGTCGATCACGACCTCCACCTTGGTGGCGTCGGCGTGTTGGGCGATGTTGGTGAGCGCGGATTGCGCGACCCGGTAGAGCACGGTGCGGCGGGCGTTGCTCAGCTGCTCCACGCCGGCGACGGCGGTGAAGTGGATCCGCACCTTCGTCCGCGCGGTGAACTCCTTCATGAAGGATTGGAGCGCCGGGATGAGGCCGAGGTCGTCCAGCAACGTCGGCCGCAGGTCGCGGGCGAAACGGTGGACGGTGTCCACCGCTCCGCTCACCAAGGCCTGGGTCCGGACGATCTGGCGCTTGAGCGCCACGGGATCGATGGCGGCCTCGCGGGCAAAGGCCGCGAGGTGGATGTTGATCCCGACGAGCGTCTGCGCGACCTCGTCGTGCAGCTCGCGGCTGATGCGTTTCCGCTCGTCCTCCTGCGCCTTGAGGATGTGGCGCGACAGATGCCGGAGCTGTCCCTGCATCTCGATCGCGCGACCGGCCATCTCGCGCTGGTGGAGTCCACTCTCCTTGAGGGAGTTCTCCACACTTTTCCGGCGGACGATCTCCTGCTCCAGCTTCACGTTGGAGGCGGCCAGCACCTCCAGCCGGTGCTTCGTTTCCGCAGCGCGCTCCTGGTCTTCGATGTCCGTGTTGGTGCCGAACCACTGGAGCAGGCGGCCACGCTGGTCCTTGTGCGGCACGGCGCGCGTCAGGAACTGGCGGAACAAGCCATCGGCACCGCGCAGCGGGAAGCACATCTCGAACGGTTTGCCAGCGGAGAGGGAAGCTTTCCATCGCTTCAGCACCTTCGGAAGCACCTCGGGGTCATGCACGCTCTGCCAGCCCGAACCCGCCATCTGCTCCAGGGTGGTGCCGGTGTAGTCGTACCAGCGCCGGTTATACCAGGTGATGGACCCGTCGGGCCGGGCCTGCCAGGCGAGTTGCGATATGGCGTCGGCCATGACGCGGAAGCGCGTTTCGCTCTCGCGCAAGGCTTCCTCCGCTCGCTTGAAAGGCGTGATGTCCGACACCGACACCCGGCACCATCTCCGTCCTTCGCTGACGGCGAGGGCGGTGGTGCCGCGAAAGCGGGTCCAGAGATCGGTGGCGTCCGCCTTGACCAGGGCCAGCTCCCGGTCCTGTTGGACGGTCCCGGCGAAGACCTGTGCGAGGAAGTCAAGAAAGGCCGCCCGGCTCGACGGTGCGATAAAGTTCTGCAGATGCCGCTGGATCAGGCTGGCCCGTTCCACGCCGAGCAGGGCGGCCCCCGAGAGGTTGGACTCGATGATCCGGCCTGCTTCATCCAAAGAGAAATAGCCGACCGGGGCGAAGTCGTAGAGGTCCGTGTATTTCTCCAGCAGCACCTCCATCCGGTCGCGGTTCTGTCTCAGCTCGTCGTTCTGCATCTCCAGCTCGATCTGGTGGACCTGCAGCTCGTGGAGCGATCGCCGCGGGTCGGCCTGCTCTTCCGGCCCCCGGGTCTTGGAGCCCGGACCTCGGGCCCCTGCCTTCAGCTGCTTGCGCATCTGGCCTTCGGCGCGGCGGCGGAGCTCGGTCATCATCGGGCCGAGGCCGGCCGCGTCGGGACCGGCGAGCGGTGTCTTCTCGGCGCGGCGGCGCGGCGTGGCGGCCGGGGAGGTGTCCGGTTTCTTGTCCATGGCGTGGTGGCGAGGTCAGCTTCCCAAGATCCGGGCAACGAGTTCCTGCATCTCTCCGACATCGAACGGTTTCGCCAAGGCGCCCTTGAACCCGTGGCGTGCATGTTCCAGGAGCACGGGGTCGTTGGCATAGCCGCTCATGACGATGGCCTTCACGTCGGGATCGATCTCGAGCAGCGCCTTCATCGCCTCGCGACCTCCCATCCCCCCGCGGACGGTCAGGTCCAGGATCACCATATCGAAGGGACGCCCCGGGTCCAGCGCGCTGCTGTAGGCTTCCACGGCTCTCCGCCCGTCCGCCGCCAGCTCCACCTCATGGCCCATCCGACGGAGCGTCGCCCCGAAGATGTCCCGCAACACTTCTTCGTCATCCATCAGCAGGATCCGTCCCGTCCGCGGGAGGGTCTTCGGAGCCGGTGCTGGCTCCGGGGCGACCGGCTTGCGGGAGGCGGGCAGCCAGATGTGGAAGGTGGTCCCCACCCCCACCATCGACTCCACGCTGATCGCTCCGCCGTGCTTCTGGACGACCGAATGACAGATGGTGAGCCCCAGCCCCATGCCCTTTTGGTCACCGCGCTGCTTGGTCGAGAAATAGGGGTCGAAGATCCGGGGCGATATCTCCTTCGCGATGCCGCCGCCCCGGTCGGCGACGCTCACCCGGATGTACTCTCCCGCCGGCAGGGCTGGCTGCCCCTTGCCGTCCAGCACGACGTTCTCCGCCCGGATGGTGACCACTCCCGCTTCCGACATCGCTTCGCGCGCGTTCAGGACCAGGTTCCTGAGGACCTGGCCGATCTGTCCCGCGTCCACTTCCACCGGCCAGAGGTCGTCCGCCAACGCGTGTTCACAGCGCACATGGGACCCGCTCAAGGCCAGCCGGGCAGATTCGCGGATCACCGCGGCCAGGGCGGTCGGCTTCCGGACCGACGCGCCGCCACGGGCAAAGGTGATGAGCTGCTGGGTCAGGCTCCGGGCCGACAAGGCGGCCTTCGTCGCCTCGTCCAGATGCTGCACCGCTCGCTCCCAGGACGGGATCAGCTCCCGGCCCGCATCAAGATTGAGGATGATGACGGTGAGCAGGTTGTTGAAATCATGGGCGATGCCGCCCGCCAGGATCCCGGTGGACTCCAGCTTGCTGAGGACGAGACGGTCTTCTTCTGCCCGTCTCTGATCGGTGATGTCCGTCACCACCGTGCGGCACTCCCGCCCCGACGCGGCGACCACCGCCTCCAGCCGTACGTGGACGAGCGGCTGCCCTTCCTTGAGGAGCGACACCTCGCACGACTCCTTGCTCTGGCCCGTGAAGACCCGTTGCAGAAAACCGTTGAACACGGGCCGGTCGGCCGCGGCGACGAACAAGCCGAAGCGCCGCTTGAGCAGCCGGGATCGTTCGGTCCCCAGCAGGGCGGTGCCCGTGAGGTTGGTCTCGGCGATGATCCCTTCGCGGTCGAGGGTCAGGTAGCCCACCGGGGCGAAATCGTAGAGGTCGCTGTACTTCTCCCGTTCCGTCT
>JBBRQL010000339.1:0-3711 GCA_038226425.1 Verrucomicrobiota bacterium | reverse complement strand
TCGGTCCAGACGCTTCCGCACCGGTTGGTGACGCGGGCGCGGTAGAAGCCGTTGTCGGCGGGCTTCATGGAAGGGAAACGGATCCCGTTCGATTCCGCGCCGGCCACCGCCACGAAAGCGGAGAGCGACGCCTCGCCCCGGCTGTCGGGCACGAACCGGAACCATTGCACCGTCGCGGGGTAGTCGGAATCGAAGAAGAACGTGGTAGCGGCCTCCTCTCCGGGGCAGACGTGGACCGAGGAAGGCTGTCCGACGATGGTCGGCGGTCCTCCGACGCGCACCACGGCAGGTCGGCTCGTGACGCTGTTGCCGCACGGATCGGTGACCTCGCAAGTGTAGGTCCCCGCCGCGGCAGTCGTGACGCTGGGCACCATCAGGGTGGCGTTGGTGGCGTCCACAAGGGCGGTCCTGCCGCGGAACCACTGGAACGTCGGGGGAGGGCGGAGAGCGGGCGCACCTTCAAGGTCATCGGCTCGCCGAGGCACAACTCGCTGAGAGCCGCGGGCTCCTCGGCGAATCCGACCTCGTTCGGGGCGTATTCCCAGGTCTGACGGGCGACGGTCTCCAGGCTGGGGGTGGTGCCGTCCCAGCCGCCGTACATCACGGTGACCCCGCGGTGCTCGTCGAAGACCATCGTGTGCCGGATGCGCGAGGCCGGCGGCGTCGGGAGGATGGCACCTCCTCGATCGATCAACGGGAGACGCACGTTTCCGTGGCTGTCGGGCGGGCTCGGCCGTCGGGGATCCCATTCGCGGAAGGAATCCGATGCCAACTGGCTCCGGAACTCGGACGTGTCGACACCGTAGAATTTGGCGCACGGGATACCGCCGTTCCTTTCACCGGTGACGAAACCGCCGCCGAAGGCCACGTAGCGGTCGCGCCAAGTATCATATACCAGTTGGGAGCCAAAAATGCGCTCCGTGTCGTCGTATCCGCAGCGACCCTGCGAGTGGTAGAGGATTTGGCGGGAGGTGCTTGGGAAGTTCTGGCTCCCCAGGGCGCTGGATTCCACGAAATACTGGAGGTCGGGCAAGGACTCGATATAGGCCTCGTCGACCCGGGTCGCAGCCAAGCTGTCTTCGTCCCGCGACTGGTAGATCTGGCGCAGACCGCCGAAGGTCACGGTCCTTTGGCGTCGCCCATCGTAGGTGGAGGCGATGAGTTTGCGGCCGAGCTCGTGGCGGAAATGCAGGACGCCGATCACGGGGACGTGTTCGGGATCGGGCTCCGTGATGGCCCGCGGATTGCGCCATTGTCGGTCGACCCACGCCGAGCCGGTCCACGTGCCGTTCCCGGCCGAATAGTTCTCCCGGTTGTACGGCCTCTGCCATTTGGAGCCGCGGATGATCCGGGCCTTGCCGCCGAACAACCGGACGACCTGGCGGGACTCATCGTAGACCAAGGAATGTTCGGTGCGCGCCCCCGATTCCCCCATCTGCCCGGCCGGATCGTCCTCGTCGGGAAGCGCGTGATCCGGGAAGTCGGCACGCCGCGTCCAGGAGCCGAGGACATGCCCCGCCGCGTCGGTCGTCAGCCGGCAGGTCCAGGTGTCGGCCAGCTCGGTGTTCTCGGCACGGCCGAAGCCGCCCACGAGGACCAGTTCCTGGCGCGCACGATCGTAGGCCATGGCCGAATCGAGCCGAGGCGATGGACGCGGGCCGGTCACCGACACGCGCAACCACTGGAAGCCGTCGTATTCCCAAAGATCAGCGGCAACGTCGGAGGTGAAGATCACCACCCGCTGGCGGTCCGAATGGTAGGCCATGGCATGCCCGACTTGCGGACCGGGGTTGGCCACGTCGGTGCGGAGCACCCACTTCATGCACTGCGCGGCAGCGGAGGGGGCCAGACAGCCCAGCAGTAAACCGACCCGGAGCGCCATGGCGACCATCGTCGCGAATCCACGATTCATCGCCTTCAACCCTAGAAACACGGCGCCAAGATGTCAGGAAATAATCGCGTGTCGGGCCGGTCAGCACGGGACTCGTCGATCGATCGGTAAAACGAGACCCCGGATCCGGAAGCCGCGGCCGATCCGGCACAAGCTCCGGCGCATGAAAGGTCGCCGGACGGACGCGCCTTCAAGAGGAAGGCCCGGCTCTCCTCGTGATCGGTGGCGTCCCTTCACTGCGTTGCGCGATAGATCCGCCAGTCGAGGCCGGGGAACAGGTTGTCCCGCGCTTCGAGCTGCTCCAAGAGGCCGATGTCGTGGGCGACCCGCGACGCCGACAGGCTTTGCGCCAGACGCGTGAAATCTGCGATGTGCCGGCGGAAACGGTCCGCCGGATAATCGCCGGCAGTGCCCGTCCGCACGAGGAACGGCCAGTCGCTCGCCTGCGCCAGCAACAGCTCGCGGGACGCCTGCCGCAAGAACCGCTCCGTCAACGCGTCCGGCCCGACATCGGCGAAGCGCCCGGCCAACTGCGTCATCTGCGCCGCCGCGGTCCGGAGCGGCCGCTGCATCCACGCGTTCGATCCGTCGAGCCACACCGCCAGATGGCCGCCCTCGCCCCAGGTCGAGGCCGCTGGCATGGCGAGTTGGTGCGTGGGATTCTCGCGCAAGTATCCGCCCGGCGTCGTGAGCCGCATCCCGGATCCTGCATCGCAGGCGAGGCGGACGATTTGGTCCAAGAACTCCGGTCCCTCGAACCACCAATGGCCGAAGAGCTCCGCGTCGTACGGAGCGACGAGCAGCGGCGCTTGGTCCATCAGCGGACCGACGGCGGCGAACTGACGCCGACGTTCTTCGATGAAATGCGCGGCGTGCCCGCGGGCCGCCTCCATCGCCGCCGCGCGGTCGTAGATTTCTTTGTCGGCGGCCGGAACGTCCGCGCCCGTGACCCGATGGTACTTGAACCCGGTGAAGGTGCGCCGCTCGGTGGAGAGATGCGGCCGGATGTAGTCCCATTCCGCTTCATGGGCGAGGTCGCGGTGGAACTCGCGATACCGGGCGTCCCCGGGATAACCGCACTGCCGGCTCCACACCTGCCGCGCGCTCGCCGGATCCCGGCCGAAGACCGCGAGACCACCGGGCGTGATCACCGGTGCGAAGACAGCCGCCCTCGGCCGCGGCGTCGCGTTCAACAACCCGTGCGTCTCGACTACCGACCAGCGCAGCCCGGCCTCGCGCAGGTACGGATCCAGGTCGGGCACCCAGCCGCATTCCGGCAGCCATATCCCACGCGGTGCTTGGCCGAACCGCCGCTCGTGACCGACGACGGCGATGCCGAGCTGCGCGCGGATCGATGCCGGTTCGTCGATCAGCAACGGCAACAACGCATGGGTCGCGGCGCAGGTGAGGATCTCGAGATTGCCGGCGCGTTGATGTGCGGCGAAGCGGTCCACGACGCTCCGGATCCCGCGGCCCGGCTCCGTCGCTTCGAGCAGACGTCCGCGATAGAACGAGGCGAGAGCGTTCGAGGCCGAGTCGAGATGCGTCCGCTCGAGCTCTTTCTCAGCGAGTTCCAACAAGGACGCGACGTGGCGGTCGTACCGCTCTTGGAGGACCGCATCGTCCAGCATCGCGCAGAGCGTCGGCGTGAGCGACATCGCGAGCCGCCAAGGCAAGCTGTCGCGCGACCAGCCGTCCATCTGCGCGAGCAGCGGCAGGTAGCATTCCGTGACCGCCTCGAAGAGCCATGTCTCCTCATGGAAGCGCGCGTGCTCCGGATGCCGCACGAACGGCAGATGCGCGTGGAGGACGAGCGCGAG
>JBBRQL010000338.1:0-3788 GCA_038226425.1 Verrucomicrobiota bacterium | reverse complement strand
CGTCCTTGAACCCCCGCACCTTGACCGTCTTGGTGGCCGTGAGATCGAAGCCGGCCGAGGGCAGGGTCGTGGAACCGGTTCCAGGGTCCGTCCCGTCAATCGTGTAACGCAGCGTGGCATTGGCCGTGGCCGTGGTCGCCTTGACCTTCAGCGTGTCGGCAAAAGCCGTCCCGCTGGCCGGAGTGATGTCCGGCGTTGCCACCGGCTGTAGCTTCCTAATCGTGATGGTCTGCAATCCCGAGACCCCTGCATTGTAATTCGCGGTACCAGCGAATTTTATCTGCCATTTGAACGCATTCCCCCCGGCGTCCAAGGGTGCCTTGTAAGAGTACTTGACGTTGTTTCCGAAGGCGGTGGACGGGACAGTGGAGGACCTTGCGCCGTTGATCCAAACCTCTACCTGTAGATTCCCAACCGAGTCCCAAAATCCGAGAAAGTTCTTGGTCTCAATCACCCCCTGGAGAGTAACCACTTGGCCAGCGTCAACCGATGCATCATAAGCAGTTAGGCGCGTGATACTGGCGGCCGACAGGGAAATCGGGAAAACGACAAGAAAAAGAGCAACCGACAACAATTGCCAAAACCGCACTGCTCTCGGGGTAACTCGCATGAAGGCCGAACAAGATTCTGAAGGATTCATAGGCAAATGAGGTGACTGGAGACTAACCTGTAGAAAATACAGATTAGCCGAGGACGCAAGCTCTATTTTATCCCGTTCGCGGTCATTCTTAGAGACCTCTTTCGAACAGTGTTTAAGCGACACCCCGGTGCGAAAGTACTATTCCGATTGTCCATGCCTGTTTCAATCATTTCGTCGAGCCAAGCGTCCCCACCTTCTGCTGACGAAACGCACGGCAGCACTTTGGAGGTATCCCTGACCACGGTGTCCAGATGCGCCCTCCGGCGGTCGCCGGCGCTCCCGCCGCTTCCCTTCGCGGCGACCGTTCCCCATCTTGGGGCGGTGCATCTGGCCCGCCTGCGTCTCCGCGACTTCCGCAACTACGCGCGGATGGACGCGGAGTTCTTGCCGGGCTTCCACCTGCTGCTCGGCGACAACGCGCAGGGCAAGACGAACGTGCTCGAAGCCATCTACCTGCTCGCGACGTTGCGCTCGTTCCGTGGCGTCGGTGGCGGACAGATGGTCCGGCATGACGCGAAGGGCTACTTCGTCGGCGCCACGGTGGTCGGACAGGCGACGGCGGAGATCAAGGCCTACTGGTCGCCGCGCGAACGCCAGCTCTCGCTCAACGGCGTGCCGGTGCGGCGGCTGGCGGACTACCTCGGCACGCTGCGCGCCGTCGTGTTCTGCACGGAGGACCTCCAACTGGTGAAGGGCGCGGCCCGCGGGCGTCGACGCTTCCTCGACCTGTTGCTCGCGCAGACCCAGCCGTCGTATCTCCCGCTGTTGTTGCGCTACACGCAGGCCTTGCGGTCACGCAACGCGTTGCTCAAGCAGGCGACGGTGGACGACGACCAGCTCGCGGGCTTCACGCACGAACTGGTGGAGACCGGCGGCGAGCTGATGGCGGCGCGGCAGGCGCTGGTGCCGAAGTTCTCCCCGCTCGCGCGCCTCGCCTTCCGGCGCATCGCGCACGACACCGACGAGCTGAAGGCCGCCTACGCGCCGAGCGTGAAGGGCGATCTCGCGGTCGCCTTGGCTCAGAGCCGCCAACGCGAACGGGCCTATCGCGCCACCGTGGTCGGCCCGCACCGCGACGACCTGGACCTGCTGGTCAACGACCGGAGCGCCGCGGAGTTCAGCAGCGAAGGGCAGAAGCGGACGCTGGCGATCGCGTTGAAGATGGCGCAGGCCGAGTTCCTCACCGGCCTCCACGGGAGCCCGCCGGTGCTGCTGGTCGACGACGTGATGGGCGAGCTGGACGCGAAGAGGCGGGCCGGGTTGCTGCCGTTGCTCAGCCAGGCGCATCGCGCCGGAGGCCAGGTGTTCATGACCTGCACCGAGGAGAACTGGCCGCGCGAGCTAGGCCGGGACCTGGCCCGTTGGGAAGTGCGGGCCGGGACGATGGGACGTCTCGCCGATTGAACCGGATCAACCGAGGCGGTCGGCGACAGCGCGGGCCACGAGGTCGACCGTGAGGGCCTTCAGGCAGGCCAGTGGTTCGGCGTTGGCGCAGGTCGACTTCATGCACGGCGCGCACGGCAGTCCGGCACGGAGCACGTGGGCGACCTGGCCGTAAGGACCGGTGCGGGTCGGTTCGGTCGGGCCGAAGAGACCGATGACCGGGCGTCCCAACGCGACGGCCACGTGCATCGGCCCGGTGTCGTTGGTGACCATCAGCGCGCAGCGGCGGAGCCATTCCACCATGCCGGGCAGCGAGAGTTGTCCGGTGAGGTCGAGGCATCGTCCCGGCGCGGCCGCCGCGATCTGGCCGCCGAGCGGACGGTCGGCATCGCCACCGAGGACGACGACGCGGAGCGACGGGTCCTGGGCGGTCAAACGCGCGGCGAGCGCCGCGAAGTTCTCGGCCGGCCAACGCTTGTTGGTCCAGCGCGCCCCGGGTTGGAAGGCGATCCACCGGAGGCCGTCGTCGGGCCAGAGCGACCGGACCGCGGCCGCTGCGCCTTCATCGCGCGGCATCCATTCGAAATCCCAGTTCACCGGGACATCAAGCCGGCGCAGGACGGAAAGGTACCAATCGACCGCGTGGACGTTGTGGCCGGCGCGCGGGACGCTCACGTCGTAGGCGATGGGAGCCGCTTCGCGCGGGTCGTCGAGGCCGATGGTGAGGGCGCCCGCGGCGAGCCAAGCGACCAGGCTGCTGCGGGCGAGGCCTTGGAGATCGATGACCCAGTCGTAGCGTTCGCTGCGCAGTTCGCGGATGGAACCGATCGCGCCGGGCCATCCGAAGGGCGAGCCCCAGCTCTTCCGGTCGAACGGCACGACCCGGTCGATATCTGGATCGTTCCCGAGCAGCGGGACGAACTCGCTGTTCAGCCACCAATGGAGCTCAGAAGAAGGGAAGCGGCGCTTCAGAAGACGCGCCACCGGGAGCGCTTGGACGACATCGCCCAGCGAGCTGGGCTTGAGCACGAGGATCTTCACGGGGTCGATGGCGTGGTGGACGGACGGCTGATCGCCCACCGTTCACCGCATGGACCGCCCGTGGCGCTCACTTCCCGGAAGCGAGGCGTTCCGCCAGACGCTCCGGGAGGCCGGCCGCGCGGATCTTGCGCTGGGCCTCGGCGATCGGGTAGTCGAGGCGGCGCAGTTCGATGGTCTGCTGCACCAGGTCGTAGACGACGTAGGCGGACTTCGGGTTGCCGTCGCGCGGTTGGCCGACGCTACCGACGTTCACGAAGTACTTCTTGCCCGCCTCG
This sequence comes from Verrucomicrobiota bacterium, assembly GCA_038226425.1. Classification (GTDB taxonomy): domain Bacteria; phylum Verrucomicrobiota; class Verrucomicrobiia; order Limisphaerales; family UBA9464; genus CAIVQB01. The sequence continues at coordinate 449 of JBBRQL010000338.1, read as the reverse complement.
ACCCTGAACTTCGAGTAGGTGCCGCCGCGCACGCCGGTGTCGCGGATGAAGGCGACCGGGACGTGCGTGTGGCCGAAGAAGCAGACCTGCGTGTTCTGGTAGGTGAAGCTGGCGGCGGCCTCGAGCTTCTCGAAGACGTAGCCCCAGCGCTGCGGCGCATCGAGCGTCGCGTGGACGATCGAGAAATTCGCGACGAGGCGGAAATATTTGAGCTCACGGAGCCACTTGCGGTCGTCCTCGGTGAGCTGCGCGCGGGACCACGTCACGGCCTCGGCGGCGGCGTCGTTGAAACCGTCAGGGTTCACGTCCACCCCGATGTACTCGTCGTGGTTGCCCTTCACGACCGGGATGTTCATGCCCCGGATGATGTCGAGGCATTCCTTGGGGTTCGCGCCGTAGCCGACCACGTCGCCGAGGCACACCACATGGGTGCACTTCTGTTCCTTGAT
>JBBRQL010000337.1:0-3806 GCA_038226425.1 Verrucomicrobiota bacterium | reverse complement strand
GCCGGTGCCGGCATCGGCGACGGCTTCCACAGGTCAGGCGGCAGGAACCTCCGGGGCCTGCCGCTTATTAGTGGGCATGGCGTGTTCTCAGCGCCCGGCCCCCGACCGACCACCGGTCACAGCCACTCTTTGATGAGCTGCCGTTCTTCGGCGGTGAGGACGGTGAGGTCGATGCGACGGGCCATCTGCCGGGCGGCTTCGCGCTGGTTGCCGGCCCCGAGAGCCGCGGCGTAGACGGCTTTCACGCGCGGTTCGGCCTTCGTCCAATCCACCTCGGATCCCTCCATGAAGGCCAAGGCCTTCATGGGATCCCCGTTGCGCAGCTCGCCGAGCGCGAGCAGGAACGGGAAGGTGAAGTCCTTGGGGTCCGCCGCCATCAGGCGGGAGAGCCGGGCGCGGGCATCCGGCTGGGATTCGCCGAGCAGCAGGCCGTAGTAGGTGTCGGCCACGAAGAGCGAGTCGTCGGACGGCATGAACTGCGATAGCCGTCGGAGCGTGCCCGCGACGAGCTTGGTGTCGCGGAGCGGCTTGACCAGCCGCAGGATCTCGCGGCCGGACGAAAACGTCAGCTGCGGCCACCGCATCAGGCTCTCGTGGGCGGCGATCGCGGCGCGGGGTTGTCCCACGCGCTCCGCGTAGCCGGCGACGAACTGGAGCCGCGAGGGCTGGTTGCTGCACGCGGTGATGGCGTTCTCGAAATGCCCGAGCACGAGCTGCGGGCGAGAGCTCTTCTGGGCGGCGGCGGCGCGCAGGCAGTGCAGCATATAGGACTCGACCGGCGGTTCGGACATGTCCAGGTAAGGTTGGACCTCGTCCAACCGGCCCAGCTCCAGCAGCGCCTGCAACCGGGCTGTGACCAAGGCCATGTTCTTCTCGATCTTGTCCTTGGGCAACATCTCCAGGACGCGGCCGAGCTCGCCGTGGTCCGCGAACCACGCGGCCGCTTCGGCCAGCGCGGGGAGCGACCCGTCCGCCAGGGCCGCCTTGGCCATCGCGTCGATCCGCTCGGCGCGGCGTCCCGGCTCCAGGCGCAGCTGCAAGGTCAGGATCGTGGTCCTGCGATCGGTGCGCCCGGCGAGCGACTTGAGCAGGATCTGGCACTCGGTGTCGGTGAGCTCGGTGCTGGGAGCCAGGACGTCGATCGACGGATCCCTGAAGGGTCCTTGGCCGACGGCGAGTCCCCAGAGGATCCTCCGGCCGCGGGCCCTTTCTTCTTCGATCGTCGACCCGGTCTTGAACGTGCCGAGCGCGAACAACGCCTCCGGATCTTCCGGCCGGGCCTTCACCCATTCGCGTGCCGCCACGATGGCCTCGGTCGGGGACCCGGTGCCGCGGACCATGCGGACTTGGAGCCGGAGATAGTCGGGGTCGGTCGGTGCGGTCTTGAGCAGTCCTTGGAGATGCGGGCCGGCCAGGTCGCTCCGGTTGAAGGCCAGGCAGAGGTCGAGATAGCGCAGGTGGTCCTCGTGGGTGGCCGACGGCGTGGTCAACAACTGCTGCCAGTAGTTGAGGCCTTCGGCGGAGCCGACCTTCGAGCAGTAGCTCGCGACCAGGCGCAGGACCCTCGGCTCGCTCGGCGCGAGCCCGACCACGGTCCGAACGACGCGTCCGGCCTCGGACAGGCGTTCGGCGTTCCCGGACCGGAGGTCTTCTTCGGCCTGCGGCAACATCTGCAAGGCGCGCTGGACCTTGATGAAACGGTAGGCCGGGCGCGCGGTGAAGAAACAGGTCAACGCGATGACGCCCAAGAGCGCGAGCAACCAGACGAAGCGTTTCGACGTGTCCTTGAACTCATCGGCCGAGGGCAGCGTTTTGTCGTATTCGTTCATGCCGTTTCTTTTTCGCTACTATATGATATTGGGGAAACCGTCTGGCGCCGGCAAGCCCGCGCTGGCTAAGGCGCGGTCCTAAGGTCGCGCCAGTCTAAGGTGCATGCCCCCGGGGCACTTCCCGTGGCTTAGCCGGGACCATGCAGTTGGTTCCCGGGAGCGCGCCCGCCTCGGGCGCGAGGGCGCACCGGACGACAGCCGGGGTGGCTGTGTTCCCTCGGGATTCCCGACTGCCTCGTTCCGGCTTAGGACGGTCGGCGCTGCGTTGGAGGACGGGTGGAGCGTCCTCCCCGGGATCGTCCACCCTGCTCCACGGTGTCTCTGCTCAGCGGCGTGCGGCGACCTCGCCGGTTTCGATCCGCAGGTCGGCCCAGTAGCCGAACTCGAAGCTCCAGTTGTTCGCCGCGTTCTCCAGCCGCAGCACGACCACGCGTCCGCCGAAGCGGGACAGGTCGAGCGACACGTCCGTCCAGCGCGGACCGTCGTGCGTGACGAGCTGTTTGTGCAGCAGCTCGCCGTCGGCCTTGATGCGCAGCTCCCAATCGCCTTGCTCATGGGCGGCGACCTTGAAGCGCAGCGTCGCCTTCTGCCCGGCGGGCAGCATCAGCTTCTTCACCAGCGCGGCCGGCGTTCGTTCGTCGACCGGATGGGTCATCAGCACGTTCGCCCGGCCGGCGAGCTCGGGATATTTCCGCGGCGCGCCCTCGAAGGCCGGGCTCTCGACGCGCCATTCCGGGTTCCAAAGCGCTATGGATTCGCCATCGGACGAGCCTGAGGGATCTGGCGCAGCAGAGGCCTGGTCTGTCCCGGCGGCGATGAGCTCCTTCTTGCGTTCGTCGGTGAGCGGCCGGCCGTCGCCGGGCGGCGCGAGGATGTACCAGATCAGGTTCCGGAAATCGGCCTCGGGCATCTGCTCCAGACCTTCGGGCATCGCTGAGTTCTCGGTGACACGCAGCGACTTCACATTGGACTTGTCGATGACCGCTTCGCCGGGGCCGGCCATGACGAGCTTCACGTGGGTCGCGGTGTTCTCGGTCATGCGCCCGCTGAGGGTCTGGTCGTCCTTGGTCTCGACCTCGACCTGCTCGTAGCCCTGGCCGATGATCTCGTTCGGGTTGATCACGTTGTGCAGCAGCGCGTCGAGCGAGCTGCGGCCCACGCCCGTCAGGTCGGGGCCGATGTCCGCGCCTTCGCCGTGGAGCTTGTGGCAGATGAAGCAGGTCTTCTTCGCCACCTCGTGGCCGGCGGCGATGTCCACCGGACCGGCGATGACGACCTTCCGCTTGGCGGCGATGACCTTGAGCTTCTCCGCGCTCGACGCCTGGACCTTGCCGAAGATCTGCACCGCCTTGTCGCGCTCGTTGACGTTCTGCGACGTGGCCAGCGCGCGGATGACCGTGGGCGGGAGGTCGCCGCGCTTCACGGTCCCGCTCTCGACCGCGCGATAGAAGGGCCACTTCCAGTTGCCGCGCGTGGTGCACAGCTCCGCGACCGCGGAGCGCACGGACGGCGAGAGGCCGGCCCACTTCTCGAGCAACTGCCGCGCGGTGTCGTCCGAGCCCACGTCCGCGAGACCGCGCACGGCCTCCACCTTGAGCTTGTCCGAGGCCGCGCCGAGGAAGACGGCCAGCAACGCCTCGCGCGTGTCGTCGGTCTTCAGGCGGCGCGCGGTGCGGATGGCCGCGATGCGGTCGGCCTCGCTGGCACCGGCGTCGGTGACACGGGCGAGGCTGGCCTTGATGGCCGTGGCGTCGCCCCAGAGCGAGCCGATCTGTTGCGCGACCTTGGCGATGTCCCCATCGGCCGATTGCGAAAGGCGCGACACCACCGCCACCGCGGCGGCATCCGGAGCCAACGCCTTGCCTCGCTGGCCTTCGAGCAGGCCCTGCAAGCCGGCGACCATCGCCGCCGTGGCGTCGGCGGGGATCTTGCCGAACTCCAGCACCGCGCGGCTCAGCATGACCTCGTTGCGCAGGT
>JBBRQL010000336.1:0-3855 GCA_038226425.1 Verrucomicrobiota bacterium | reverse complement strand
GGAGGCGACGGCCTTCGCGTCGCCGCTGCAGAGCGCGAGCCCCACTTGGACCTGCGCCGGCAGCGTGACCGTCGCCGAGCCGAGCTGCGTCCAGGACTTCCCGTCGAGGCCCGCGAAGCCGGTGAGCACGTTGCCGACGCGGCGGAGCCGAAGCCACGTCTGAGGATAGTTCACCGGGAATCCGCCGTTGTACGTCGCGGTCGTCGCGGTAGCTCCGGTGGCCGTGCGCGATTCGAAGAAGCAGCCCACCTGCGGCGACGCGCCGAAGACGCCTGCGAAGGCCGCGTTGGTGGCGAGCGACCCGCGCACCATCAGGCCGGCGTGCAGGAACGGATCGGTCATCGTCGCCGCGGCGACCCGCACCTGGAGGTCGAAGTTGCCGTCGCGCTGCTCCCACGCGAACTGAAGCTGGTCGGCCGTCCCGCCGATGTCCGCGCCGCCACCCGACACGTCGTAGGCACCTTTCTCGATCCGCCGGATCGATCCGCCCGTCGCACTGATGTCCTGCGAGACGAACTCCAGCGCGAGGAAGGTGACCGAGCTGCCGGACGCGATGGTGTTGGGCACCCGGGCGCGGTCCTGGACCCCGTTGGCGCGGAGGGTGTACGTCGCGCCGAAGGTCACCGGTGCCGTCGTGAGCACGACCGTGTCCGGCGTCGGTCCGGGCGCGGCGCCGGTCACGGTCACACCGCCATCGACCGAATAGTTGCCGGCGATGCTCGCGGTCGCTGCCGAGACCGGTTCGCTGAAGGAGATCCGGACCGATGTCGGCCCGAGGAACACGCCGCCGAGCAACCGCGGCGGGGTCGTGTCCGGCAGGACGGTGAGCGTCGCCGCGGTGGAGACGGCCGAGCCGAGCTTGTTGGTGACCGTGGCGGTGAAGGTCGTCCCGCTGTCGGCGAGCGATGCGGGGCCGTAGGCGAGGACCGTGCCGTTCTGGCCGGCGATGACAGCGCCGTCCTTTCGCCACTCGGCGGCGAAGACATCGGTGTTCTTCACCTTCACGACGAACGTGGCGACATCGCCCTCGACCACGGTGGAGTTGGTCGGGTTCTCCGTGATCTCGGGCGCGGTGAACGACGTGCCCCACGGCAGCAGATAGGTCGCCGGGATCGGGCCCTCGTCCTTGCCGTCGGGTCGCAGCCAGCGCACGGCCAGGTTGTCGCCGCCGCCGCCTTCTTTCTGGAGCGCGAGGACATAGTAGGCCTTGCCCGCTTCGAGCGCGACCGGGGCCGATTTTTGCTGGGGGAACTTATCCCACTGGAGGGCACCCGCCCAATCGGGCACCGACGCGATCAGACGCGCCTTGCCTGGGGTCTCGTCGGTGCTGAGGTACAGGGCACCGTTGTCGTCGGTGGCGATCCAGAATGTGTAGTTACCGGTGACGGGCGGGATGACGTAGCCGTGCATCCGCTGGCCGTAGTTGTCGTCGAAGTTGCTCGGCGACTCGAAGAAGTCGGTGACGAAGTTCGTGAAGGTCGGCGACTTCGGGTAGATGGGCGCGTTGGTGAGCTCGGCGACCGAGTTGCCCCCGATGCCTTGGTAGACCTCGCGCCGGATCGATCCGGCGCGGGCCGGGGCGAGCAAAGCGGTCGCGAGCAGCAAAGCCGCGAGGATGATGTCGGAGCGCCGGCTCGGCGCGAGTCGGACAGGGAACGCGGTGCTCATGGAGGGAAGGTGGACCCGATCGTCGATCGCGCGACCCGCCCAGGTCAGGGACGAGGCCATCCATCGGGAAATGCGGATAGGCCAGGGCCATCGGCGGTGCGATCTCATCATGACGAGCCGATATCGGAGCAGGTCCCGAGCCGAGATCGAAACCGAATCCACAAGAAAATCCACCAAGGGCAGGGAAGCGGTATCTGTAGCGCCGCTCTCGTGGGAAACCGCTGGACCCCGAAGAAATCTCCGCGGTTCGCCGCTCGAAGCGGACCCGCACCCGCTCGGTCCGGCGGCCGTAGCGCGCTCGAGCCTGTCTATTCCCACCGATGAAAATCATCGGCGGGCAGGACGAAGGAGCGGTGACGGCATCGTTCCGCCGTTCTCCTTGGTTCGTCACGGGTTCGGAGCGTGATCGTAGCGGTCCTGCGCTTGGTCGGGTCCGAGACCGCTGGCTAGGCTGCCGTGTGATGGAACACGGCACGTCCGCCCTTTTTCCCGTAACGGCCCCGGCTCCCGGGCCTCGCTCCTCCTTGATGCCGAAGGTGCTCTGGGGCTTGTGCGGTGCTGCGGTGCTGTTTGCGTCCTTCGCGCTCGATCCCGTCGCGGTCGTGGCGGTCGCGGAACCGGTCGGGACTGCGCTCCGCAATATCGCGGGCCGTCTGGGCTCGGCGTTGGATTGGCCGTGGGCCTTGGGCTTCGCGTTGTTCGTGGCGCTCGGTGCCCTTCTCACGGGCAACCGCCCGATGAGGCGGACCTGGACCGCGGTCCTCGTCGCCGGCGCGGTCATCGGGATCACCGCCACGGCCGTGCGGAGCGTCACCGGGCGGACTCGGCCGGGTGCGGCAGCGGAGCAGGGATGGCACGGTCCCTACCACGAGGGCCGTTGGCTGGTCGGCGTCCGTGACCACAACGCCTTCCCTTCGGGCCACACGGCGACCATCGCCGGCATGGCCGCGCTGCTTCTCCGCCGCCGGCATCGGCTCGCTCCGCTGGCGGTCGCGCTCACCCTCTTGGTCGCCTGGTCGCGGATGGCGGTCGGTGCGCACCGGCTTTCGGACGTGGTCGCGTCGATGCTGCTCGCCGCGGTGCTCATCAGACCGGTGGAGGATCTGCTTCCCGACATCTTCACGCATCCCCGCGGAAGCGACGATGCGCTCTCCTCGTCCGCCGGTCGGGATCGCCGTGGACCGCTCGCGGCAGGGAACGCCTGACCGCTACTCGGGTCTTGTCGCCGTTCTGGGCCGCATCGTGCGCAGACTTTGCAGATACTGCCGGGCCTGGGCGTTCTTCGGGTCGAGGCGCAGGGTCTCCTGGAACTCCAGCGTCGCGTCGGCGATCGCGCCGGCCTTCGCGAGCGCCACGCCGTAGTTGAACCGGCCGGAAGCGTAGTTCGGCCGCAGCCGCGTGACCTCCTTGAACTCCGCCAACGCCTTGGCCATGTCGCCTCGTGCGGCGTGCTCGACGCCGAGCAGATAGTGCGGTTCCCAATAGCCGGGTTGCAGGCGGACCGCTTCCGCCAAGGTGGCCATCGCCTCGTCCACGTGCTTCTGGGCGCCTTGGACGTGCGCGATCTGCACCAGGACACGGGGGTCCTCGGGACGCTGCTGCCGCACGGTCGTGAACTCAGCCAAGGCCTCGGTATAGCGTTTCGCCCGAAGATGGATCTGCCCGCGCTCGATGCGGGCCTCGCCCAGGTCGGGCCGCAGACGGAGCGCCTCGTCCAGCGCCGCCATCGCTTCCGTGTCCTTTTGTTGGCGGGACAAGAGGCGTCCGGCCTGGAAGGTCCCGAGATGATGGTGCGGGAGGAGCGCGGCGACCTTCTGCCATTCGGCGGTCGCCTCGGGCAGGAGCCCGGCGGCTTCGAGGAACTCGGCGTAGCCCTCGTGCAGGCGAGGGTCGGACGGCCCCGCGGCGATCGCCTCGTCGAAGATCTGCCGCGTGCCGGCGACGTCGGCGGACCGCACCTGTTCGCGCAGCCTGCGGATGGTGGCGACCATCGCGATGCTGCGGTCGAGATGGCTGAGCTGGTTGGTGAACGGTGCGTCGGAAAGGCGCTGGAGCATCGACTCGTAGGCGGCGAGGCGGTTCCACGGGGTCAGCCCGAGCCGTCGCGCGCAGAGCTCGGCCGAGGCCCATCCCGGCGCGGCCTTCGCCGTGGTCGCGGCGGGCAGGTCGCGTCCGATATTTTCGGCG
>JBBRQL010000335.1:0-3856 GCA_038226425.1 Verrucomicrobiota bacterium | reverse complement strand
CGTCCCTGAAGCTCGACCGCGTGTTCAGCGACGCCAAGGTGAAGCCGTTCGACCAGATCGAGTGGGAGAAACGCACGGCCGAGATCACCGATGATTCCGGCAAAGCGGTCTTCAAGCAGGAGAACGTCGAGGTGCCCAAGTCCTGGTCCGTGCTCGCGACCAAGGTGGTCTGCTCGAAATATTTCTACGGCGACCCGGCGAAAGCCGAGCGCGAGCACTCCGTCAGGCAGCTCATCCACCGCGTCACCCGCACCATCGCGGATTGGGGCATCAAGGACGGCTACTTCTCCAAGGCGGACGGCGAGGTCTTCTACGACGAGCTGACCTGGCTCTGCGTGAACCAGCATGGCGCCTTCAACTCGCCGGTCTGGTTCAACGTCGGCCTCTACCACGAGTACGGCGTCGGCAAGCAGAGCAGCCGCGGCAACTGGTACTGGGATTTCAAGGCCAAGGAGGCCTGCCGCGCCGCCACCCAGTACGAATACCCGCAGGGCAGCGCCTGCTTCATCCAGTCCGTGCAGGACAACATGGAGAGCATCATGGAGCTCGCGTACGCCGAGGCCATGCTCTTCAAGTACGGTTCCGGCACCGGCACCGATCTCACGCCCATCCGCAGCTCCAAGGAGAAGCTCTCCGGCGGCGGACGCCCCAGCGGCCCGATGAGCTTCCTCAAGGTCTACGACCAGGTCGCCAACGTCGTGAAATCCGGCGGGAAGACCCGCCGCGCCGCGAAGATGAACACCATCCGCGACTGGCACGGCGACGTGGAGGAGTTCATCACCGCCAAGGGCAAGGAGGAGAAGAAGGCCTGGGCGCTCATCGAGCAGGGCTACGACGGATCGTTCAACGGCGAGGCCTACGGCTCCGTGATGTACCAGAACGAGAACCTGTCCGTCCGCGTCAGCGACGAGTTCATGCAGGCCGCCCTCGACGGCAAGGAGTGGTGGACGCGTTCCACGACCTCCGGCAAACCGCTCGAGAAGAAGGACGCCAGCGGCCTGCTCGAGAAGATCGCCAAGGGCACCTGGATCTGCGGCGATCCGGGCCTCCAGTACGACGGCGCCATCCAGAAGTGGCACACCTGCAAGGGGACCGAGCCCATCCATAGCACCAACCCGTGCTCGGAATACGTCTTCCTCGACAACACCGCCTGCAACCTCGCCTCGCTGAACCTGATGAAGTTCAAGCAGGCTGACGGCACCTTCGACGTCGCCCGGTTCAAGGCCGCCGTCCGCATCTACATCACGGCCCAGGAGATCCTCGTGGACAACGCGAGCTATCCCACCAAGCAGATCGCCGAGAACTCCCACATCTTCCGCACGCTCGGTCTCGGCTTCGCCAACCTCGGCTCGCTCTGCATGAGCTACGGCCTCGCGTACGATTCCGACGAGGGCCGCGCCCTCGCCGGAGCCATCACGGCCATAATGACCGGCCACGCGTACGAGCAATCCGCCGAGATCGCCCGCATCACCGGGCCTTTCGCCGGCTACAAGGATTCCCGCTGCGCCGGCGTCGACAAACCGCTCCACAAGGACAACGTCGCCTCCACCCTCGGCGTCATCCAGCAGCACCGCGACGCCGTCGAAGGCATCCAGCCCAGCCGCGACTTCGCCTACCTCAAGGACGAGGCCCGCCGCACCTGGGACGGCGCGCTCGCCAAGGGAAAGGCCCACGGCTACCGCAACGCGCAGGTCACCGTGCTCGCGCCCACCGGCACCATCGCCTTCCTCATGGATTGCGACACCACCGGCGTCGAGCCCGACATCGCCTTGGTGAAGTACAAGCTTCTCGCCGGCGGAGGCATGCTCAAGATGGTCAACCGCGGCGTGCCCGACGCGCTCCGCCGCCTCGGCTACGGCCCGTCCGAGGTCCAGGCCATCGAGAAGCACATCGAGACCCACGACACCATCGAGGACTTCGAGGAAGGCGGCCAGATCGTCCGCTCCGGCCTCAAGCCCGAGCATTTGTCCGTGTTCGATTGCGCGTTCAAGGCCCACAAAGGCAAGCGCAGCATCCACTACAAGGCCCACCTCAGCATGATGGGCGCGGCCCAGCCGTTCATCTCCGGCGCCATCTCCAAGACGGTCAACATGCCGAACGACGCCACCGTCGCCGAGATCCGCGACGCCTACGTCGCCGCTTGGAAGATGGGCCTCAAGTGCGTCGCCATCTACCGCGACGGTTCCAAGCGCTCGCAGCCGCTCAACACCAAGAAGACCAACGAAGGCGGCGACAAGACCGGCACCGCGCCCGAGCAGGTCAAGACCCTCGAGGGCAAGGTCGCCGACCTCCAGGCCGAGGTCGCCCGGCTCAACGAACAGGCCAGCCAGCCGCTCCGCCGCCGCTTGCCCGACACCCGCATGGCGGTGAACCACAAGTTCGAGATCGCCGGCCACGAGGGCTACATCACCGTCGGCCTCTTCGAGGACCAGCTGCCCGGCGAGCTCTTCATCACCATGGCCAAGGAAGGCAGCACCATCGGCGGCCTCATGGACAGCATCGGCGCCCTCACCTCGATGGCCCTCCAGTACGGCGTGCCCTTGGAATCGCTCGTGAAGAAGTTCGCCCACCAGCGCTTCGAGCCGAGCGGCTTCACCAAGAACCCGGACATCCGCAACGCCACGTCGATCACCGACTACGTGTTCCGCTGGATGGCCAACCAGTTCATCGAAGGCTATCGCGAGGCCAATTCCCCGGCCCGCGGCCAGCAGGAGCTCTCCATGCCCGGCCTGCTCGAGGAGCTCAAAAAAAAAGTGAACCGTCCCGTCGCTGAGCTCCCGCTCGCGGACGAGACCGTCGGCAAGGCGATCTACGTGAAAGCCGCCCACAGCCCCGCCGCCGCGGCGCCGGCGACCGGAACCGTCGTGGCACCGGTCGGACATGCGAGGGCGTTGACCAGCACCTTCCAGAACCAGGGCGACGCCCCGAGCTGCCCGACCTGCGGCCACATCGCCGTGCGCAACGGCGCCTGCTACAAGTGCCTGAACTGCGGCGAGAGCCTCGGTTGCTCGTGATCCGCCGACATCGGCGGATCGATCGGAAGAAAGCCGGACCGCGAGGTCCGGCTTTCTTGTTTCTCGGTTCCGGAGCTGCGGAAGCCTCGGTCGTGGATCCGTTTTTTGGCGACGGCGAGGTCGTCTGCCGGACCTCGTGCGGTGCCGTCGGTCGCGGCGGCCGTCATATCCGGAAGCACCGGGATCCGGGACGAGTTCCGCGAATCCCCATCTTCTCCCGTGCGCGGCGCAGGGATGTCAGGGGCTCGTGGAACTCGCACCTCCAGTGGAGCGCGGAACGGGGAGCATCGAACTTCCAACACCGAACGCCCGGCATCCAACGCCTCACGCGTTCCGTCTGCGCCAGAGGGCGAAGCCTGCGAGAGCGAGGCCGGAGAAGGCGGCGAGGGCGGCCGGTTCGGGGACGGCTGCGATCCCGTTGTCGCCGGTGAAGGTGAGGGACCAGCTCTGGAGGCGCATGGTACCGCCGGCGGCGAGGTCGGCGAGGTTGAGGCGCCAGGCGCCGTTGCCGGTGCCGCCGTCGAAGACGTCGAGCTGCAGCGTGCGCGCGGTGTCGGTGGCGAAGATGCGTCCGTCGGGCTGCCAGATGCCGGTCCGGATACCGCTGGAGAGCGTCGAGGTGTGGATGTCGCCGTTGGCCGCGCCGTCGGAGAAGGTCACGTCCCAGCCGTCGTAGGAATGGCCGACGGGGTCGGAGCCGCTGACCCCCACGCGGTTGAGCAACGAGGCGCTCGCCCCGAGGTCCTTGTTGAGCGAGACGAACATCTCGCCGGCGAAGCCGCCCGCGTCCCGGCCGACCAAGACGAGGCCGACCTCGACCTTGGTCAGCGAGAGGATGGACG
>JBBRQL010000334.1:0-3862 GCA_038226425.1 Verrucomicrobiota bacterium | reverse complement strand
GCGCGACGAGTTGGTCGCGGAACGGTTCGAGTGGGGCAAGGAACAGGCCATCCATGCGCTCGCCCTGCGCGTCTGGCGGCTGCCGCGGCGCATCGAGCTGCCGATGCTGCCGAGCTACGGCGGGTGCAAGTCCTGGATCGAAGTCGCGGAGGAGATCCCGACCGAGGGTGCTGTCCCGGTCTTGGATGACGACGCCTTCGCCGCGAAGCAGGCCGCCTTCATCGCGGCACTGGGAGGTGCCCGATGAAGCATCCGCCGCTCGTCCTCGCGTCCGCATCGCCGCGACGCGTCTCCCTGTTGCGCGAGGTCGTCCCTGAATTCGCCGTGACGCCCAGCCATGCGACCGAGCTCCATGACATCAGCATCGGCGCCCGGCGGCTGTGCGAGGTGAACGCCCAGCGCAAGGCCTTCAGCGTCGCGGAACGGTATCCGGACCACCTGGTCCTCGGCGCGGACACCTTGGTGTTCCTCGACAACGAACCGCTCGGCAAACCCGCCGACCTCGCCGAGGCGCGCGCGATGTTGGGACGACTCGCCGGCCGCGTGCATGAGGTCATCACCGGCGTGTGCCTGGTGCACCAGCGGACCGCCCGTGCGCAGCTCTTGGCGGAGACGACCCGCGTGAAGTTCCATCCGCTCACCGCCGCGGACATCGAGGACTACCTCGCCAAGGTCCACGTGCTCGACAAGGCGGGGTCCTACGCGCTGCAGGAACACGGCGACCTCATCGTCGCCTCGGTCGAAGGCTCGCACAGCAACGTCGTGGGCCTGCCGGTCGAGGCCGTGCGAGCGGCGCTGGCGGCGTGGTGAGACGGATCAGGACGACTGAGCGATCAGCCGCTCGTAATCGTCATGGGAACCGATCCAGAACCACGTGAAAGTCCCGTCCCTTTCCCGGGCCAGGGCGCGGAATCCGTGGTCCACACGCGCCGACCACAAGCGTTCTCCCACCTTTTTGAAGTGCAGGGATGGGTGCTGCTTGTTCTGGAGCCAGAGGGCGAACTGCTTGTCAGCTCGGCGTCGGATCTCTTCCGGCAGAGACCGGTAATTCGACCAGAACCGCCCATGAGCCAAGGCCTTCACAGCTCCAATGGAAGGACCTTGCCGGCATCGATGTCCGCATCGATATCCGCCAGCAGCCCGGAAAGCCGTCCACCTGGCGCCGAATCCTTCGCGAGCTGCTCGTCCCAGAGACGTTCGCGGTGCTCTTCCCACCATCGCTCCAGCTCGGAATACTGGCCGGCTGGCAGTCGGGTGATCGCTGCGGTGATCTCATGGACAGTGCTCACGATGCGATTTGTGCCGTCCGGACCGGTCTCTGGCAAGGCGGGTCCGGGGTGGTTCTCGTCCGCTGCCTACCGATCAAAACAGTGCGAGCGGCGCTGGCGGCGTGGTGAGCCTCACTTCGCCCGCTGCTTCGCCAGCACGGCGCCGCCGGTGATGCCGGCGAGGTCGCCGAGCTTGCTGGCCACGATCTCGATGCCCTTGGTCGTGCCCGGCATCGCGTAGTCGAGCGCGGTCTCGACGATGATCGACATCATCTCGTCCTCGAGCGCGTCGATGACACCGCCGCCGAGCACCACGACCTCGGGGTTGAAGATGTTGATCAAGTTCGCGACGGCGATGCCGGTGTACTCGGCGGCGCTCTCCACGACCTTCTCGACCAGCTTGTCGCCCTTGCGCAGGGCCTTGCGGAGGTCGCCGCTCTTTATCTCGGCGAGGTCGGCGCCCAGCATCTCGGTGAGCACGGTCTTGCCGCCTTCCTTCACCGCCTTCTGGATCTCGCGGAACAACGCGGTGCGGCTGGCGAGCGCCTCGAAGCAGCCGTTGTTGCCGCAGCCGCACTTCGGGCCGCCGACCTGGATGACCATGTGGCCGACCTCGCCCGCGGTCTTGTTGAAGCCGCTGTACAGCTTGCCGTCGAGGATCAGCCCGCCGCCGACGCCCGTGCCGAGGAAGATGCCGATCAGGCTGCGCGCCCTGCCCTTCAACTCGACCTCATGGACGCCGAGGGTGCAGATGTTGCAGTCGTTCTCCACGAAGACCGGGACCTCGAGCTCCTTCTCGAGCGCCTTCTTCAGCGGCGCGTCCTTCCATCGGAGGTTGGGGGCGAAGATGACCTCGCCGGAATCGGGGTCCACCGCGCCCGGGGCGCCGATGCCGATGCCGCGGACCTGCTTGAGTCCGAGGTCCGCCTCGTCGGCCGCGTCGCGGACGCAGCGGGCGATGCGCGCGACCACCGCGTCGAAGCCGCGCTCGGACTTGGTGCTGAGCTTGGCCGTCTGCAGCAGCTTGAGCTGCGGGGTGAAGATGCCCGCGAGGATCTTGGTGCCGCCGAGGTCGACGCCGACGAGGAGCTCTTGTTTCGTGGGTTCTGGCATGGTCGCGAGGAGGGTGCGGACGGCTAGTTGCCCGAAGACTTGACGGCGGGCAACAGCGATTTGGGAACGACCGCGCCGATGCCGTCGTAGCCGGTGTAGAGCGGGAGGGCGATGCCGCCGACGCGCTGGGGCAGCGGCTGGTCGTCGGCGGGCCCTTTGTTGCCCAACCTCCGGGTCAGCCCCTTGCGGGTCTCGGACACGATCGTCCCGTAGGAGTTGCTGGTGAACGACGCCTCGCTGACGCAGAGCGTCGCCGAGGCATCGGTGATGCGGAACATCGGGTCCTGCTTCCATCCCCCGGTGGCGTACACGAGCCCGCCGAGCAGCTCGGTCTTCCCGGCGTTGCGCGTCTCGATGACCGTGCCGGGCAGCTCGGTCTTGAGCCCGAAGATCCACAACTGTCCGCCGTCGTTGGTGATCTTGGTGCCGTTGACCGCGATGGACCACTGGCGGGCCCAAAGCTTCCGGCCTGCCGGGACCGTCCACTGCGAGGCGCTCGCGACGTCATCGAGGAAGACATCCCCCTTCCCCGTCCAGGACAGGCTGGCCCCGAGGCAGCTGCTCAGCACGAGCCGCCGGTCCGACGCCTGCTCGATGAACGACCGCTGCGCCGGCTCGATAGCCAACCGCTCGACGACCACGACCGGCGCCGCGCCCTCGACCAGCTTGAACGCCGGCAGACCGCCCGGCACATCGATCGAAAGACGGGCCTCGCAACCGATCAGGCGGCGGACGTTCTTCCGGAGCTCGACGGTGCGCCGGATGTTCCAGGTGCCGTTCGGCAGATAGACCGTCGAGGCGCCGGAATCGATGGCTGCCTGGATCGCCGCGGAATCATCGCGTCCGTCGTCGGGCTTGCCGCCGTTCGCGAGCGGTCCTGCCCACGCGGAGAGCGGGTCCCACGGCACCTCCGGGGTCTCCTCGACCGGCAGATAGAGGGCGTACTGGGGAGCCGGGAAGATGTTGAAGATCGGGTGCGAGACGAACTCCCGGACCTCAGGGCCCGAGACGTTGTCGCCGCTGCCCGAACGGTTCTCGATGGCGTTCGTGTAGCCCTGCGTCGTGATCTGGCGCGCGAACATCAGGCCTTTGTTCTGGATCGCCGAGGGAGGCCGCTTCGCGGGCAGCCCTTGGAACGTGGAATCGAGCAGCGTGATGAACCCGGTCGCATCGGTGTTCTGGATGGCCGGGACGTTGTTGGTGCTCGTCACCCGGCGGAAGTTCGCGACTTGCCCGCGGTTGCGGACCCCGGCGACGACCTGACCGGTGAGCTCGATGTCCTCGAAGGTGACCGAGTGGAGGGAATTGGCCAGCTGCACGCCCACATCGAATCCCCGCACCCGCACGCGCTGGATGAGGCAAGGCCCGATGCGCTCGACGTGCGACAAGTCCAGGCCGACCGGACCGCCCTTGCCGCCGGCGATGATGTCCACGTCGCGGACGCAGCCCTGCTGGTTGGCCGCGAACTGCAGCCCGATCGC
>JBBRQL010000333.1:0-3908 GCA_038226425.1 Verrucomicrobiota bacterium | reverse complement strand
GGTCCTCGCGCAGGGCGAGCGGGACCCGCAGTTCGCCACGGTGGACATCGCCTTCGGACAACCGGAGACCACAGCCATCGCGGACGCGCCGCGCCTGCGGTGGGTCCATGTCAGTTCCGCAGGGATCACCCGCTACGACACGGACGAGTTCCGTGCCCATGCCAAGGGTCGCGGGCTCCTGGTCTCGAACAGCTCGGCGGTCTACGACGAGGCCTGCGCGGTCCACGTGCTGAGCTTCATGCTGGCGCACGCGCGGATGCTGCCGCTGAGCTTGGCGACCCGCGCGGCGAGCGGCACCGACGCTTGGCGGGGACTCCGGGCGGGGAGCGGGACGCTGCGCGACGAGACCGTGCTCATCGCCGGATACGGCGCCATCGGCCGGCGATTGACGGAGCTGCTGCGCCCGTTCGGCGTCGGGATCGTGGCGCACCGGCGCCGGGAGCGCGGCGACGAGGGGGTGCCGGTCGTCGAGGAGGCCGGGCTGGCGGCGGCCTTGAGCACGGCCGACCATGTGGTGGACCTTTTGCCGGAAAGCGTGGAGACGCGGGCGTTCTTCGGCCGCGAGCGCTTCGCGGCGTTCAAACCCGGGGCCGCCTTCTACAACATCGGACGCGGCGCCACGGTGGACCAGGACGCGTTGCTGGAGGCGCTGCGCTCGCGCCGGCTTCGCGCGGCATGGCTCGATGTCACCGAGCCGGAGCCGTTGCCCGACGGGCATCCGCTCTGGGCGGAGCCCGACTGCTTCATCACGCCGCATGTCGCGGGTGGGCATTCCGACGAGTCGAAGGCCTCGGTCCGGCATTTCGTGCGGAACTTCGGGCGCTTCGTCCGAGGTGAACCGTTGACGGACCGCGTGATCTGAAGCGCGGCGCGGCCCGCGGTCCGCACCCGTCCGGTGCCCTGTCCGACCCAGCTTCCAAGTCCTGCCCGAGGGCATCGTTTTGCCCGGTCGCCAGGATCCCGCCGCAGGAAGCCGCTCAATCTTCGCGGACGAGCGGTCGTGACAGACCGAAGCGGTTCAATCTGACCAGCAACCGGCAGTCCGCTTCCACGTCGGCTTTGTGGTCGGCGAGCAGGCGGTCGGCCGCGGCCTGCCGCCAGTCGGCAGGGAAAAGGTCCGGGCCGTGCAGCGCCCCGATGAACGCACCGAGCAGTTGTGCGTAGGAGTCGGAATCGTGTCCCCATTCCATGCACAACTGCAGGGCCGCCAACGGATCGTGCTCGGCCAGCGCCAAGCAGCTGAAGATCACGGTGAACACCACATGGGCCTCCCATTTGCTCGCCGTCTTGAACTCCCGCTCGAGCGTGGCGAACAGGCGGGCCGGATGCCCTTGCGCATCGGCGGCCGACTTCAGCGCGAAGTTGAGCCAGCGGTCCACCGCGCGTTCCGTCCAGCGGACCTTGCCGTATCCGAATGGGTCCGTCCGCCGCATCGAAGTGATGACCGCCTCCCAAGCGGCGCGCGGAGCGGCGCGGTCGACTGGTGTGACCAGAGCGGTGGCCAAGGCGCCGACGAGGGCGGCGTTCATGTCCCGGCCCCAGCCGTTGTCGAAGAACGCTAGGTGGAACGCGGCGCGGTAGGCTTGTTCCGGGCGCCCGGCGAACAGCGCGGCGAGCGGCGGCAGGGCCATCTGGCCGCAACAGGTCGGGAGGCCGTTCCACATCCGCTCCGGTGGACGCGCCGTCCTCAGGTCGCGTCCGCCCAGGACCCATCGCGCGGCGAACTGCCATTCCTCAAGCCAATCCGCCGCGAGCGGGAGGTACTCCGGATGGGCGGTGACGGCGGGCGTCCCCGGCCAATCGAGATGGGCTTGGGCCAGAGCCCGGACATCGAACGGCCACCGGTCGTCCTGGTCGGCGCGGCGGAGTCCCAGGAGGAGCACGAGCTTGTGCCGGGTGTCGTCGGTCACGGTGCCGGGCACCGAATCGACGTTCCATTGCCCATACGATTCCGGCGTGGGCCGGAGGTCGTGGTATCGGCGGAGCCGGAGCCGTGCCGCGGTCGCCGCGCGTGCCGGAGCGTCGAGCACCTCGTCGTCGCGCCAGAGCTTCGGCGCGTCCGGGAGCTGGTGGACCTTCTCAGGCGGCTGGAACTCGATGGGGCCGCCCAAGGCGTCGCCCAGGATCGTGCCGTACATCAGCCCGCGCACGCGCAGGGCCAGTTGTGCCGAAGTCGGTGGAGCCTCCGCCAGGACGGTCGGTGCGACCACGGTGGCGGCAGTGGCGGCTTGTAGGAAGGCGCGGCGGGACAAGGTCTTCATGCGGTCAGGTCGAGGTGGACCTCCGGATGGAGCACCAATCCTCGGGCCAGGTCGAGCAGCCGCGACCGCATGCCGGTTCCGGGCGGAAGCGGCAACTGGGCGTAACCGATGAGACGGCGCATGATCTCCACGCCGGCCAACTGGAGCACGAGACGTCCTTCGGACGCGACGGGCGACCGGTATCGGCGGAAGAAGTCGGGGAGACGCGCCGCGGTCCACCCGGCGATCAACAAATGGGCGAGGAAGATCGCGACGTCGATCTCGGGCCGGCCGAAGAAACAGAACTCCGGGTCGATCACCCGCGGACCGTCGGGCGTGCGCACGAGACTGCCCGGGAAGAAATCGCCGTGCAGCAGGCACGGGCCCTCGGCGAGATAGACCTCGCGACCGAGGCGCGCGACCTCTGTGACGAAAGCCGGGTCGGCTTTCAACCGGGATGCGGCGGCGTGGAGACCCGGTTCCACCGCGTCGAGCTGCAAGCCGTTCTCCACTTCGAGAGGGATGCGGAAGATGTGCGCGTGGTTGATGTCCCGCATCTCGCGGTTCGGGAGCGACGGCCTCGGCTCCGACGTGGCGAACGCGGCGTGCAAGCTCGACAGGAAATCCGCCAAGGCTACGAGATCCGCGGAACCAAGCAGCCCGCCGCGGTAGAGATCCGTGTGGTCGCCGGCAGAACCCAGGTCCTCGAGGACCAGCACCCTCCCGGCCGTATCGGAGGCCAGCAACCGTGGCATCATGGACGCGACGCCCGGCACGGGCCCGACGAGCTGATAGAACTCGATCTCCCGGCAAGCGCGGTCCCAGGGCGCGGCGAACTGCGGATACTTCTCGACCCATGGCCGCGACTGTTTCACGACCACGCTGCGCCGGTCGGTCGTCGCCCGTAGGGTGCAGTTCATGTTGCCCTCGCCGGCCCGGGCCGCGCTGACGACACGTTCACCTTGCCCAAGCACTCCGAGGCGCCCGAGATACGTCCCGAGCCCGGCGATGTCCGCGGGGTCGAGATAGAACAGGCCAGGATTGGCGCGCCGGAACTCGTCGGGGCTCATGGCGTCTCCGGTCCGTCGGAAGGCGTCGCCCGGGCCGCGAAAGGACGTCGCCGAAGCCGGTGGTCCGTGCCGTTGGACCTATCGTTGGGAAGATGCATGGCGGAAAGCTAGGCGATCGACCGGCCGGAGCAACGCGCATCCGTGACATCCGTCACACAACGGTGCCTGCCGGATGCCCTTGTGCTCCGTCAACGCCCCGCGACAGATCCAACGGGTGCGATGAGAAGTGGCGGTCAGAAGGACGAGCGTTGTCGCAAGCGGCCCCGTTGCAGAACTGGCCGGACGGCAACCGAAGCCCCCACGACATCCGGCGCCTTTCCCTCTCCCGGCGGGAGAGGGAAGGGTGAGGGGGAAGGCTGCCCACAGATCGAGAGCCACGGGTTTGCACGCACCATCCTCCCTCACCCCGGCCCTCTCCCTCAGGGAGAGGGAGGACCGCAGGACCGCGTTGGAGCTTCTGGGCTTGCCTCGATAAAATGGACAGAGAAAAGAGGGGGATTTGTTAATTATTTTTGGTTTCGAAATCGGCTGGAGAAAGGAAGTCGAGAGCGCTGTGGCGGCGCTGGCGATTGTAGAAAGCCTCGATGTAATCGAAGAT
>JBBRQL010000332.1:0-3908 GCA_038226425.1 Verrucomicrobiota bacterium | reverse complement strand
CTTGCCGAAGATCTGCACGGCCTTGTCGCGCTCGTTGGCGTTCTGCGACGTGGCCAGCGTACGGACGACCGTGGGCGGGAGGTCGCCGCGCTTCACGACGCCGCTCTCGACCGCGCGGTAGAAGGGCCACTTCCAGTTGCCGCGCGTGGTGCACAGCTCCGCGACCGCGGAGCGCAACGTCGGCGAAAGCGTCGCCCACTTCTCGAGCAACTGCCGCGCGGTGTCGTCCACGCCCACGTCGGCGAGACCGCGCACGGCCTCGACCTTGAGCTTGTCCGAAGCCGTGCCGTGGAAGACCGCCAGGAGCGCCTCGCGCGTGTCGTCGGTCTTCAACCGGCGCGCGGTGCGGATGGCCGCGATGCGGTCCGCTTCGCTCGCGCTGGCGTCGGTGACGCGGGCGAGGCTGGCCTTGATGGCCGTGGCGTCGCCCCAGAGCGAACCGATCTGCTGCGCGACCTTCGCGACGTCGCCATCGGTCGACTGCGAGAGCCGCGACACGACCGCGACCGCGTCGGCGTTTGGCGTCAACGCCTTGCCTCGCTGGCCTTCGAGCAGGCCCTGCAAGCCGGCGACCATCGCCGCCGTGGCGTCGGCGGGGATCTTGCCGAACTCCAGCACCGCGCGGCTCAGCATGACCTCGTTGCGCAGGTCACAGGTGCGGCGCATGATCTTCCGCAGGATGTCCGCCGAGAACGGTAGCGACTTCTTCGCGCCGTCCTCCTTGTAGAAGCCGATCGCGTGGACCGGGTCGAACGCGATGATCGGCTCGATCGCCATCCAGAACAGGAAGTCGAACGTCGGATCGGTCCCGAGCGCGCCGGCGTTCAGGAACAAACCGCTCAGGACTCCGCCGGTGACGACTTCGTTGATGGGAACCTTCGGCTGCGTATCCACCGTCAGCGCGCCGGACACGAATTGCCGCGCGGCGACGGCGACGCCCAGCCGCACCGTCAGGTCCGGGTCTTTCGACAGCTTGTAGAGCAGGTCGGACGAATCCTTCAGCAGGAAGCCGCGCTCACCGATCAGCCGCGCGACCCAGGCCCGCACCGCCGGTTCTTTGTCCTCGGCGGCGGTCTCCAGCCAGCCGTCGTCCAAGAGGCCGGTGCTGTGCAAAGTCCACAACGCGGCGAGACGTGAATCCAGGTTGGTGCCGTTCTTCAACAAGCGATGAAGCGGTGTCGTGGCGTGGAGCTCGCGCGGCCCGAAGGCCGTGACGCCGCGACCCGTGAGGACCCGCTGCGCCATGCGCCGCTGCCACACGTTCGGATGCGCGAGCAGCTTCACGAGCTCATCGCTGGAGAGCTTGGAGAGGTCCATGTCGCGCGACGGACGCGACGGCACGGGCTTGGCCGCATCTTCGCCGGTCCAGACCACGCGCCAGATGCGGCCGCGTTCGCGGTCGACGCCGGAGGGGTCGGCATTGGCGTTCTGGTAGCACGGATAGCGGTCGTACCAATCCATAACCCACGCCGCGCCGTCGGGGCCGGTCTGCGTGCTCACGGGCATGAACCAGCCGTCCTTCGTGGTCATGAAGTCGCCGCTCTCCGCCCACTGGCTCGCGACGAAGCTCGAACCTTTCGGCGTGAGCCGGTCGATGTTCAGCGCGTTCTGGTGGATGTTCCCGTGCAATGCCGCCCCGAGCCATTCCTTGGGCCACTGGTCGCCCTGGTAGATATCGATGCCCGCGTAGGCGGCCATGTGGTGCTTGTGGTCCACGATGCTCGGCAGCTCACCGTAAGCGTAATGGAACGGCGCCTGCCCGGCTTGGCGCGAATACAGTCCGCCGGGCGCGAGATGGAACAAGTGGTCGATCACGCAGGCGCTGACGAAGGCGTTGCCCTTGGCGTCGAAATCCACGCCCCACGGGTTGCTCGTGCCCTCGGCGAAGACCTCGAACTTTCGTGTCTTCGTGTCGAGCCGCGCGACGCCGGCGCTGACGATGACCGGTGCCGCGTTCGGGTTGCCCGGGTCTTTGGCCTTGGTGGCGGTGAAGACGCCGTGCGTCATGTAGAGCTGGCCGTCCGGGCCCCACGTGAAGCCGTTGAGCAGTTCATGGCGGTCCTCGAGGCCGAAGCCGGTGAGCACCTCGGTCTTCTCGTCCGCGATATCGTCGCCGTCGGTGTCGCGCATGAACCACAGGTGCGGTGCCTCGCCCACGTACACGCCGCCGTTCCCGACGAGCAGGGCGGTGGCGAGCGTCATGCCGTCGGCGAAGACGGTCACCTTGTCCGCGACGCCGTCGCCGTCGGTGTCCTCGAGGATCTTGATCCGGTCACGGCCCTTCTCGCCGGGCTTGGTGCCGAGCGGATACTCGTAGAGCTCGAGCACCCAGAGACGTCCGCGCTCGTCGAAGGACATCGCGACCGGGTTCACCACCTCGGGTTCGCTGGCGAAGAGCCGCACCTGGAAACCGGGCGGCACGACGAACGATTTCTGCTCCTCGGCCGGTGACAGCGCAGGGTTGTCGGCCGGCTTGTGCTGGCCCGCGAGTTGCCGTCCCGAAGGCGCGTTGGTGTAGACCGGGAAGCCGAACTTGGGATGCCTCGGCAGTTCCGCGGCGACGGGCAGGGCGAGCGCGAAGGCAAAGGCGAGCGAAGGCAAGGCGGGGAGATTCATTTGGAAAACCACGGGCACATTGACGACGAAGCCCCGACGGTCAATTCACGACTCGTCGGGGCTGGAGAGCGGGAAGAAGAACGGAAAGGGACGTCACCACCAGAACGCGGGTCCACCGGTGGTGCGGACTTTCATCGCTTGGAACTTCCGCCATTCGGCATGGCCGTCGAGCAGGAGCAGGTTGCCGCCGGCTGGGACCTTGCCTTGAAGGTGCGGGGCTTGGTGGCCCTTCCAGCCGCCGTCGATCTTCGTGTACTTGTTCTTGGTGCGGTCGAGCTCGTTCTCGCCTTCCGAGATCGTGCCGTCGGCCGCCACGACGCGTTCCGAGGGACCGGGGTCGTAGTCCTGGCCGTTGACCGTCCACGGCTTCGGGTTCAGCGATTCGGTGACGTTCGTGGCGCGGATACGGCCGGAATTCTTGAACGCGACCGCATAACCGATGACCCGATAGCCGGTGTTGCCTTCCTTGGTGACCTCGTTGGTCGTCCCGGTGGTGAAGCTCCAGAGCGTGTCGTTGTCTTGTTTTGCGAACGCGGGGCAATAGAGGATGTGCCGATTGCCGCCGTTCCGGACCAGCGCGTTTGCGGCGGCGGCGGGCAAGTCCCAGGGCCAGGCCGCGCCGGTGCAGTCGGGAAAGCGCTCCTTGTTGTCGTCGGCGTACATGCGGACGGCGATGCCGAGCTGGCGCATGTTGCTGTTGCACTTCACCTGGATGGCCTTGCTCTTCGCTTTGCCGAGCGCTGGCAACAGCATGCCGGCGAGGATGGCGATGATGGCGATCACGACGAGCAGCTCGATGAGCGTGAACGCGCGGACGGACAGGTTGGACGGCTTCTGTTTCATGACGGTCGGGACCCGCGGCCAAGTTGTGCGGACGAGCGGATGCGCGTCGGGGCAGCGGGTACCTTCACATCGGAACACCCGGGGCGCACGCCGTCCATGAGCTTGCGCGCAATCCGTCTGAGCTTTTTCACGATGTTCAGCGCTGAGCGTTCGGTGTTCAGTGTTCTCCCGTCCGCAGTCCGCAACTCTCCGTCCCCGATGCAACGCCCGCCGAAAGTCGCCCTGCTGGTCGAGACCTCGAACGCCTACGCGCGCGAGCTGCTGCACGGCGTGCGCGCATGGCTCCGCGAGCACGGGCCGTGGAGCATCTGGCTGGCCGAGGCCGGCCGGGGTGCCGCGCCGCCGTCTTGGCTCCGCGACTGGAAGGGCGACGGCATCATCGCCCGCATCGAGACCCCGGCCATCGCCCGCGCCGTCGCCGCGACCCAGCTGCCGGCGGTCGACGTGAG
>JBBRQL010000331.1:0-3925 GCA_038226425.1 Verrucomicrobiota bacterium | reverse complement strand
GACTGGATGCTCTGCCCCCAGATGAACACCGAGCGGATGGGCCAGTTCCTCGCCCACGTCAGCGCGGCGCATCCGCAAGACTTCATCGTCATGGTCGTCGACGGCGCCAGTTCGCATGTCGCGCACTCCTTGGTCATCCCGGAGAACATCCGCCTCCACCGGCTCCCGCCCTACTCCCCACAGCCCGACCCCCAGGAGCATCTCTGGGACGAGCTGCGGGAAAAGGAATTCCCAAACCGCGTCTTCGCCGAGATGGCCGGCGTCCTCCGGCAACTCGAAAGCGGTCTGCCCAGGCTCGCAACCGATCCTCACCGCATCCGCAGCATCACCGCCTGGCCTTGGATAGTTAGTCTCAACTTGAACGCGAACTAGAATTAAGGAAAGAGAGGGCGTTCGGCCGGATCGATGCAGGTGGGTGTCACGATCGTCACCAGATAACGCCGGCCATAGACCGCAGGATCCAGCAGGCGGGGGAGACCGGTCTTCTGGTCGACCCGGATATCGTTCGGATTGAAACCGCAGACGACGACCGATTGCCGTGGGGCGACCGAAACGGTCTGCAGAGAGAAAGGCAGCACCCGCGGCGAATCGTTGGTCGCGTGATAATCGACCCTTTCGGGGATCAGGTAGCCGGCGCGCATCTCCAAGGACACCGACTCGCTGCCGTCGGCCACAGATGCGGTCGCGATCATCGCCGGCCCCTCGAACTCGCCGCCATCCGTGACGCTCACCTGACACTGCCGTCCACTCATCGTGACGACCTTCGGCGCGACGATGGATACCCGTCCTTCTTGTTTCTCGATCGCCTCCACGAGTCCGGATACTTGCGTCGCGCCCATCAGGACAGGAGTCCACAAGGGCAAGATGGTTCCGAGCTTGCCATGGGACGCAGCGTCGATCTCGAAGAAGCGTGTCTCGAGCACGACCTGGACCGGACGAGGTTCGACCGGTTCCGCGACCGGTTCCGAGGTAGCCGACCCGGTCTCATGGCTGGCGGTACGCCGGAGGCTCGCCACCTCGCCGCGCAGGCGCAGCAGTTCGAGATGTTCGCCGCGGAGGCGTTCCAATTCCTTGGAGTCCGCGGAGGGCGGCATCGGCACGGTCGCCCTTGCTCGTCCGAGTTCGTCGCTTGTGCGGGCCAGTTCGTTCCGCAGACGCGAGTTCGTCGAATATTGGAGGATCAGCACGGTCCCGGCTGCCGCAACCGCGACAGACACGCCGATCAGTTTCAATTTTCCAGTAGCCATGAGGACGAGTTGGGATGTGGTGGTGAGCGAGGCCGCTGCGGTACCGAGAGCAGCGGCAGAAAGATTGGAGGCAAGACCCGCGGGCGCCGCGCCCACCACATGTTGCCCGAGCGCGGCTCCGAGCGCCGCGGCGGTCGAGGTGATGCCGCGTCGGGCGAGTCCGGCGCGGAGCTTGTCGAGCGCGCGGTCCACGCGCATCCGGGCGGCGTCATCGCTCACCCCGAACACGGCGCCGATGCCCGCGAACGGCCGCCGCTCCAGGTACCGCAGCGCGATCGCGTCGCGGTCGTCGTCCGGCAAACCGTCGAGCGCCTCGTCGAGCACGGTGGCGACGGACGACCAGTTGGTCGTGTCGGCTTGGGATCGGAGTTCCATGGCGGTCTGTTCCCGTGTCCGGCGCCTCGCCTCGCCGCGGACGTAGGTCGCTGCGGTGAAACCGGTCTGGCGGTGGAGCCAACCGCCCAGCGACGCGACCTGGAGGACCTCGGCGGCGCCGGCGCCGCGGAGCTTTGCCGCGAGCGCGGTGAACACCGTCTGCGCGATGTCCTGGGCCGCCGCGGCGTCGCCACCGACCCGGCGGGACGCCGCGGTGAACACCGAATCGACGTGGCGTCGCACCAATTCGGTGAACGCAGCATCGGACCGTTCCTCGGCGAATCCGCGGAGCAGCTGGGCATCGGTGGTGGTCGCGGTGGCGTTCACTTCACAGCATAGATGCCGCCGGTCCCTCGGACCGAACCTACGAATATCACGGATCTATCCGGAAGCCGGTCCGCCCGCCTCCGTTCAGCGACCGCCCTTGCAGTGCGGACAGTTGGCGGCGTGGGCGAAGCGGGCGCGGAGGTAGTCGGCGTTCGCCGAGGCGGACTTCGGGGCGTTCGCCTCCATCGCCGCCTGCATCTCGCGCAACGTCTCGGTGAACGTGCGCGGTTGCCAGCCGTGGCGCTTCTGGGGCGCGAACTCGATGCGCGCGTCGGCCGATGGATCGGCGCGTTTCAAGAACTCGTCGAGGCGCCGGACGCCGCCATCCAAGAAGTAGTCGTCCGCGTCGCCCACCCATACGTGCAGCTTGCCGCGGAGTTGCGGACCGACCTTCGCCCAATCCCGCTCCAACACGAGCCGCAGATCGTACTTCTTCCAGTGCTCCGCAACCGAATTGTCGATCACGCCGGTGCGCGCGTCCCAGACGGGCTTGGGCCGTCCGTCCGCGCCGCGGGGGCTGTAGGCGGCGTTCCAGGAACCCCATTGGCCGCCGGACATCGTGTAGCTGTCGCCGAGGCCGCGGACGTTCTCCTCCTGCGTCTCGTGCCGCATGGAGAACTCGGTGTCGCCGGACAACGTCCGCGCGCATGGACGCTCGAAGCCCGCGGCGTTCACGAAGGCGTTCGTGTCCGAATAGAGGTCCACCAGCTGCACCGCGCGGAAATCCGCCGGATCCGGATAGCCGCTCCAGCAGCCGCCGAACTGGTCGGGATAGAAGACCTGCAGAGCGAGCGAGACCCATCCGCCGGTGGACCCGCCGGTCGTGAACCGCGCGTGCGGCCGGCCGACGCAGCGATACGCCGCCTCGACGTACGGGATCAACTCTTCCATGAGCGCCTCGCCGTAGGGCCCGTGGTTCGCGGAATCGATCTGGTACGGATCCCCGAGCGGTCCGGCGCCGTCGAGCTGGAGCAGCACGGCGCGAGGCATGTCGTCCGCGAGCCAATCGGTCCGCCGTTCCGAGCCCTCACGGAACTCGCCGGCGACGCCGTCGTAACGCGTGCCGAAACCACCGATGCGGACCACCAGCGGATAACGCCGCGTCGGTTCTTTGTCCCAGTCCTTGGGCAGCACGATCCCGGCGCGCAGGTACATCGAGCGGTCCCAGAAACGGCTGAGCTTCTCGGAGCGCAGCTTCACGAACTTGATGAGGTCCGTGTCCGCCGGCAGCGATTCCGAGGGCAACCGCTGGTCCAAGGTGAGCTTCACCGTCTTGGTCTTGGCCGGATCGAGATGCACCCGGACCGGCGTCGAATAGAAGTTGCCCGGCGCATCCGGCAGCAGCAGGTCGCGGTTGGTCGCCAAGACCGCTTGGGCGAAGTAATCGCCGGCCGGCAGATCACCGAGAGCGCGCAGCGGGAAGAGCGCGGATCTCAAGTCGAGCGTGGCGGTCCGGCCGGCGGCGAATCGGTCCACGTCGCGGCCGAGGACCGGGGCGGAATCCATGCCGGTGCGGCCGATGCCGAGGCGCGGTTCGGGTGAATTCGTCGAGCCGAGCACGACGAAGAGCCGGCCTCCGACGGGAGCCGACGAGAGTTCTTTCGCCAGCCCGACTTCGAAGCGCAACGAGGTCGCCCGCGGGGCCGGCGGCGGCTCGATCAACGCCGGGTTGGCGGAGGTGCCGCCGAAGAGGACGAGCGCCGACAGGAAGGCCGCGGCCGCGAGCTGCTTCAGCATCGGCGCAGGCTGTCGGCCGGGCGATCTCCGGTCAAATCCTGCGAATGGAGCGGGTGCGATTGGAAGTGGCGGTCAGTAGAGGCGAGAAGGCGCGTGCGGGAACGGGGGATGGAGCGGTGAAGCCGGTCGCGGACCTTCCTGGTGTCGCGTGGTAGGGCGAAGCTCCTGCTGAGCCCCTGCGAGTCCACGGGCCCCCTTTGCTCAGCGGCTCGGCAGAAGCCTCGCCCTACCAGCGTCTT
>JBBRQL010000330.1:0-3929 GCA_038226425.1 Verrucomicrobiota bacterium | reverse complement strand
TTCGAGGCGCTGCCCCAGGACCAGCGCGAACTCCGTCTGCGCGTCGCGCAGCTGCAGTTCTACTTGTCGCCGCTGCTCCGGACTCCGGCGACCGTCCGGAGCAACCGCCTCGAACGCGTCCCGCCCGAGGACCGTCCGTTGCTCGAAGAACGGCTGAAGGCCTGGGACGCCCTGCCGGAGGAGACCCGCCGCGACATCCTGGAGACCGAGCGCTCGCTCTCGTATTTCGTCCGCCAAGAGAGCGCGGACCCGAAGCAGCTAGCGGCTCTCTTGGAACAGGTCGCGGCGCCGGCACGGCCGGAAGTGGAGGCGCAGTTCACCCGGTGGAGCGCCCTTCCGGTGGAAGAACGCACCCGCAAGGCCGCGAATTTCTCGCGCTTCTTCGACCTGAGCGGATCCGAACGCGACAAGACCCTGAGCCGGTTGCCGGACGGGGAGCGCCAGCAGATGGAGCGCACGCTGGCAAAGTTCTCCAGCCTTCCCCCCGAACTCCGCGACCGCTGTGTCCGCGCCTTCCGGCAGTTCGGGGCGTTCTCGCCGGAAGAGCGGTCGGAGTTCCTCCAGAGCGCGGCCAAATGGCAGGCCATGCCGGCCGACCAGCGCGCCGCTTGGCGCCGCTTGGTGCAGAAGGTCGCCACGCCGCCGTTGCCGCCGCCGCCCCGTCCGCCGTTGGTGCAGCCGCGGAGCACGGCCGTGGTCATCGCGACCAACAGCCCGACGAACTGACCGCCAGCGTCAGCTTGATCGAAGAAAGCGGTTCACGGCGCGGTCGGTGTGGGCCAGACTCCGCCGTCCCATGAAACGAGCCCTCGCCCTCCTCTTTGCCGTGTCCGCGGCGTTCGCCACCGAAGCCGGCGACAAGTCCATCGTCCTCATCGCCGGCACACCGAGCCACGGCAAGGCCGAGCACGAGTTCCGTGCCGGAGCACTCTTGCTGGCGGATTGCCTGGCCAAGATCCCCGGCATCCACCCGACCGTCGTGAGCAACGGATGGCCGGCGGATGTCTCGGTGCTGAACTCCGCCGATGCGATCCTGCTCTTCGCCGACGGCGGCTCCGGCCATCCGGCCATCAAGCCGGAGCGCCTCAAGCTGCTCGACAGCCTCGCGGCCAAGGGCGTCGGCATCGGCACCGCGCATTACGGCGTCGAGGTCCCCGCCGGCGAGCCCGGCTTCGCGATGCTCCGCTGGACCGGCGGCTACTTCGAGATGTTCTGGAGCATCAATCCGACGTGGACCGCGAAGTTCGACCGCTTCCCGAAGCACGCGGTGACCCAAGGAGTGAAGCCCTTCGCGATGCACGACGAATGGTACTACCACATGCGCTTCGCGCCCGGCATGGAAGGCGTCACGCCCATCCTCAGCGTCGTCCCGCCGAAGGAGACCGTCGGCGCCAACGGCCCGCACAGCGGCAATCCATGGGTCCGCGCCGAGGTCGCCCGCGGAGAGGCGCAGACCCTGATGTGGACCTACGACCGGCCCGCTTCCCAAGGCGGTGGGCGCGGGTTCGGGTTCACCGGCGGCCACTACCACAAGAACTGGGGCGACGAGAACTTCCGCAAACTCGTCCTGAACGCCCTCGTCTGGACGGCGAAGGGCGACGTGCCGGCGGACGGCATCGCCTCGACCGTCACCGCAGCGCAGCTCCAGATAAACCTCGACCCGAAGTGACCCGCATCGTTCCTCCCGGCACCGCCCGATCGATCCGACCATGAACTTCCTCCTCGCCCGCCGCTCCTTCCTCACCGCTGCAGTCGTCGCTCTCTCGCTCGCCGCGCACGGCGACGCCACCCGCTCCGGTCCCGAGAACGCCAAGGCGCAGCTCGCGCGGATGAAGGTCGCCGACGGCCTCGAGGTCGGGCTCTTCGGGCTGGAACCGATGGTCGTGAACCCGGCCGACATGGATGTCGACCACCGCGGCCGCGTCTGGGTGACCGAGGGCGCGAACTATCGCTCCAGCTTCCAGAAGTGGGGCGTGCTCCGGCCCGACGGCGACCGCATCCAGATCCTCGAGGACACCGACGGCGACGGCATCGCGGACAAGGCCAAGACCTTCTACCAGGACCTCAGCATCAACACCGCCCTCGGCATCTGCGTTCTCGGGAACAAGGTCATCGTCTCCAGCGCGCCCTACATCTTCGTGCTCACCGACACCGACGGCGACGACGTGGCCGACAAGCGCGAACTGCTCTTCACCACCGATATCGGCCAGGCCGACCACGACCATGCGGCGCACGCGTTCGTCTTCGGCCCGGACGGCAAGCTCTACTTCAACTGCGGCAATGCCGGCCGGGTCCTGCGCCGGCCCGTGCAGAAGGACCTCCCGCTCCACGGCAAACTCACGAAGGAGCAGATCGAGGGCGGGACCGTCGTGAAGGACGCCTCGGGCCGCGAGATCAGCGACAAAGGCAAGCCGTACCGCCAAGGCATGGCATTCCGCTGCGACATCGACGGCTCGAACGTCGAGGTGCTCGGCCACAACTTCCGCAACAACTACGAGCTGGCCGTCGATTCCTTCGGCACCGTCTGGCAATCGGACAACGACGACGACGGCAACCAAGGCGTCCGCATCAACTACGTGATGGAGGGCGGCAACTTCGGCTACAGCGACGAGATGACGGGCGCGGGCTGGGGCCAGAAACGCACCGGCTGGGAATCCGAGATCCCGAAGCGGCACTGGCATCTGAACGATCCCGGCGTCGTCCCGAACTTCTTCCAGACCGGCGCCGGCGCACCGACCGGCATCGCCGTCTACGAAGGCGACCTTCTTCCCGCCGTTTTCCGCGGCCAGGTCGTCCACTGCGACGCCGGACCGAGGGTCGTGCGGGCCTATCCAGCGACCAAGGACGGCGCCGGGTACGCCGGCACCGTGGCCGACATCCTGACCAGCACGGACGATTGGTTCCGGCCGAGCGACGTCGCGGTCGGGCCCGACGGCGCGCTGTTCGTCGCGGATTGGAACGACTCCGGCGTCGGCGGCCACTACATGGCCGACCAGCAGCTGGAGACGATGACCGGCCGGATCTACCGCGTCGCACCCAAAGGCAACCGGCCCTCGGTCCCGAAGCTCGACCTCAAGTCCGCCAAAGGCGCCGTCGCCGCGCTGCGGTCGCCGAACCACGAGACGCGCTACCTCGCCTGGAACGCGCTTCATGAGATGGGCGGGAAAGCCTCGAAGGAACTCAAGAAGGCGTGGAACGGCACCGAGCCGCGCCAACGCGCCCGCGCGCTGCAGCTCCTCGCCCGGATCAAGGGCAACGAGTTGAAGCAGGTGACCGAGGCGCTCAAGGACACCGACAGCGATATCCGGGTCGCCGGCTTGCGCTTGGCGCGTGAGCTCGGTCTCGATGTCATCGCCTTGGCGGGACCCTTGGTCGACGACCCGAGCCCGCAGGTCCGGCGCGAGGTCGCCATCGCTCTCCGCGGCAGCAGCGCGCCCGCGGCCCCAGCGCTCTGGGCGAAGCTCGCGGCGCGGCACGACGGCAAGGACCGCTGGTATCTCGAGGCCCTCGGCATCGGCGCCGACCGCCAATGGGACGCCTATCTCGGTGCCTACCTGGCCGTGGTCGGCGACCGCTGGGACACCCCGGCCGGCCGCGATGTGGTCTGGCGTTCGCGCAGCAAGCAGACGCCCGCCTTGCTGGTGAAGCTGATCACCGACAAGAAGACCACCGAGCCGGAAAAGCAGCGCTACCTGCGCGCCTTCGATTTCATCAACGGACCCGAGAAGGACGCCGCGTTGCTCCAGCTGCTCACCGGCACGAACTGAGGAGCGCGAGGCCGGCGGACCCGGACGTCACGACGGGCTGATCTGGTCGATCGCCTTGCGGAGGCGTTGCTCGATCTGCTTTTGCCGCGCCGGCGCGACGACCTTCTCGCCGCCTTCCTCGGTGACGTAGAAGCTGTCGATGGCCGCGCCTTTCTCGGTCAC
>JBBRQL010000329.1:0-3930 GCA_038226425.1 Verrucomicrobiota bacterium | reverse complement strand
TGTCGGAAGCCCTCACATCATCTTCGAAGGGAAGGCCGGTTCCTTCCCGGTTCGAGTCGTCGTGCGACAGCCCGACGTGGTGCCCGGCCTCGCCGAGATCTCCGTGCGTGTTCTCTCGGGGACGCCGACACGCGTGACCGCGCTGCCGTTGCACGCGGGCACCGGACGCGGCGGCGCTCCGCGCTCGGACGTCGCCGTGCCGGTGCCGGGCGAACAGGGCCTCTACCAGGCCGCGCTGTGGTTCATGGTGCGCGGCGCGTACGGGGTCGAAGTGGCGGTCGAAGGCGAAGGCGGCGGCACGTTGCTGGTGCCGGTGAACTCGGTCGCCACGGTGCAAAAACCGTTGCCGAAGTGGCTCGGGCTGGTGCTCGGCGGGCTCGGGCTCGGGTTGGTCGGCGCGGTGGCCGGGATCGCCGCCGGCGCGGTCCGCGAGAGCACGCTCGCTCCGGAGATCGCGATCGACGGATCTCGCCGGATGCGGGGCTGGATCGGCGGAACGCTCGCCACCGGCGTCGCGGTCCTGGCGGTGTGGGGCGGCTCACGTTGGTGGGAGGCGACCGATCTCCACCACCGGACCCGCGTGCTGTTCCAGCCGATGGGACATCGCGTCGCCGCGGTGGTCGCGGATGGCGTCCCGAGGCTACGGTTCGATATCACGGATCGCCGCGCGGGGTCGCCGGACTACGCGCTGATGCCGGACCACGGGAAACTCCTCCACCTCTTCCTCGTCGGTGAAAGCCGGGCCGGCGCGATCCCGGCATTCGCGCATCTCCATCCGGTCCCGGACGGCGGCAAGTCGTACACCGCTGCGCTGCCGGCGCTGCCGGAAGGGCGTTATCGTCTCTATGCCGATATCACCCACGAAGGCGGCTTGACCGAGACCGTCACCAACTCGGTCGATATCGCGGCCGGCATCTCCTCGGGCATTTGGGCGCCGAGCGATCCGGATGATTCCGCGCTCGCCGACACGGTGCCGGAGGCGGCCGACAGCCCCACGATCGAACTTGTCCCGACAATGTTCCGCGTCGGCGAACCGGCGTCGCTCCGCGCTTGGGTCCGATCGCGCGATGGCCGCCCCGCGGTGCTCCAACCGTACCTGCGCATGCTCGGCCATGCGGTCGTCGAGCACGAGGACGGCTCGGTCTTCGCCCATGTGCATCCGGCCGGGACGCTCTCGATGGCGGCGGCGCGAAGGTTCGCGATGAAGGCCGAGGGCGACACGGCCGCGCGCGCGGTGGACGCGAACTGCGGCGACCTCACCGCGGTGACACCGGCCGTCGCCGAGGCGCTGACGCGCGGCGGCGAGGTGAGCTTCCCGTTCGTCTTCCCGAAGCCCGGCCGCTACCGCGTCTGGACCCAGGTCCGGGTCGGCGGAGCGGTGCGGACGGGCGCGTTCCAGATCTCGGTCGCCGACGCCGCGGTGGCCGCGCGTTGAGGCGCGGCCGGGAGGCCGGGAGACTTCGCTTGGGATCGTGGCGGCTCCGGGTGCATGGTGGCGTCCGTGAAGATTCCCCGCCTTGCCCCGAGCCGGCCGAGCCGGATCCTGATGCTTGCCGCGTTCGTCCTCCCGCTGCTGCTCCGGGCCGAGCCGCTAGCGCTCCACGCCCGCTCCAGGGTCCGCGACGCGCAGGACACCAACGCCTTCGTCGCCGTCGAACGGACCCTGTCGTGGGATCCGTCCCGCACCGCGGTCGTCGTGTGCGACATGTGGGACAAGCACCATTGCCCCGACGCCACCGAGCGCGTGGGCGAGATGGTGCCGCGTATGGACGCCGTGCTAAAGGCCGCGCGGGCCAAGGGCGCGCTGATCCTCCACTGCCCGAGCGACACGATGGATTTCTACAAGGACCATCCGGGCCGGAAGCTCGCGCAGGCCGCTCCGAAGGTCGCCACCACCGTCCCGCTCCAGGGCTGGTGCTCGTTGAACGGCGGCAAGGAACCGAAGCTCCCCATCGACGATTCCGACGGCGGCTGCGACGGCTGTCCCGATTGCCCGAACTTCCGCGCCTGGAGCCGGCAGCATCCCGGGCTGGCGATCGAGGACGGCGATGCGATCACCGATTCGGCCGAGGCCTTCTACCTGATGCGGCAGCGGGGGATCACGAACGTCATCGTCATGGGCGTGCACATCAACATGTGCGTGCTCGGCCGGCCGTTCTCCATCCGGCAGATGGTGACCCAAGGGCAGAACGTCGTGCTCATGCGCGACCTCACCGACTCGATGTACAACCACCGCAAGGCGCCCTACGTCTCGCACTTCCGCGGCACCGGGCTGGTGACCGAGCACATCGAGCAGTACTGGTGCCCGAGCATCACCAGCGCGGACCTGCTCGGCGGCGAGCCCTTCCGCTTCAAGGCCGACACGAAGAAGACGGTCTGCTTCATCATCGGCGAGAACGAGTATCGCACCGGGGAGACGTTGCCCGAGTTCGCCAAGAAGGAGCTCGCGTGGCGCGGCTACCAGCTCTCGTTCGTCATCGCGTCGCCAGAGGTCGGGGACAACGATTTCAAAGGATGGGAAGCCATCCCCAAGGCCGACCTGCTGGTCATCAGCTCGCGTCGCCGGAGCCCGCCCGGGCCGATGCTCGAAGCCATCCGCGCGCACGTCGCCGCGGGCAAGGCCGTCGTCGGCATCCGCACCGCGAGCCACGCCTTCGAGCAGCGCGACCAGAAGACGCCGACCGCCACGACATGGATGCACTTCGACGAGGAGGTGCTGGGCGGCGATTATCAGGACCACTACGGCACCGGTCCCGGGAAGGTGACGGTCGTGCGGCACGACCGAGCGACCGCCGCCAGCCCGATCCTCAACGGCGTCGTGCCCGAGTTCCGTGCGAAGTCGCATCTCTACCGCAACCGCGACCTCGCGCCGACGACCACCCGGCTGCTGGTCGGCCGCACCGAGGACGGCCGATCCGAGACCGAGCCGGTCGCCTGGACCAACACGCGCGGACGTCGCCGCGTCTTCTACACCTCGCTGGGAAGCCCCGACGATTTCGCCGAACCGAGCTTCCGCCGGCTGTTGCTCAACGGGATCCTCTGGTCGATGGACGATTTCATCCCGCCCGCGGGTTGAGCCCAGGATTTCTGACCGCTTGCCTGGTCTCTTGGGCAGGACCGCTCAGCCGGGACGATGCAGTTGCACCTCACTGCGACGTCCGCCGGACAAAGTAGCACAGGCGTCTCGCCTGTTGCGGGCGCCGGGGGTTGCCCACCACCGGACAGTGAACCGGAGATCCCTCTGAGGTCAGACAGCCAACCAGGCTACCGGTATGGCCAGGGCAGGCGAGACGCCTGCGCTACGTCGGACTCCAGCTGCATCGTCCCGGCTCAGAGCCTGTTTGAAAACTAACCGACGGGTCGTGGGACAGGCTTCCAGCCTGTCCGACCGTGGGCTTCCAGCCCGCGGTCACCGAGGAACCTGACGCGGGCTGGAAGCCCGCCCGCAGACAGGCAGGATGCCTGTCCCACTCTTCTAGCAGGCTCTAAAACTCGACGACGAGATCGCGTGGCCGTGCTTCGTTGGGAAAGCGGACGTAGAGCAATCCCTCGGCGGCGTCATAGGTGTAGGACGTGAGCGGCTGCCGCTCCAGCCGTACGGAGCGAGGTGCCTTGGTCGTGGCGATCAGGACCAGCGCCGGGGTGTCGCCGACGCCCTCGACGGTCCAAGCCGCCGCGCCGTCGCTGCCGGCCCGTTTCAATGGAAGGGCCTTGCACGCGGAAGCGATGACTTGCGGCGTCGCGGATCTGACCGCGTCGAGGTCGAGCAGGAAGGCCCGGGTGCCCGGTTCCAAGGCGACCGTGCGGCGCACCTTGAGTTCCGGGTCGAACAGGTTCACGAAGCGTCCTTTCAGCTCTTGGGCGGTGCCGGCCACCGATTCATCCAGCCCGGCGCCGATCACGTAGGGGCCGCGTCGCAGCGCCAAGTGG
>JBBRQL010000328.1:0-3937 GCA_038226425.1 Verrucomicrobiota bacterium | reverse complement strand
GCGAGCGTATCGACCCTGCGGAGTGGCGTCCGCTGCGCGAGATCACCACCGATGCCGCGGGGAACGCCGGCTTCACGCAGACGCTGCCGGCCGGTCCGGAGCCGCAGTTTTTCCGCGCGGTGCCCGCGCCTTGAAGATCGGCGCGCCGGCCAGACCAAGAAGACGATGAACACCCCTGATGGACGACACGGCGACGGGCCGCCGCACCTGACCGACGACCTCCGCCTGCACGGCCGCGGCGACAAGAAGCTCCTGGTCGCTTCGGTCGTGCTGCTGGTGGTGGCGACGGCGGCGATCTTCGCGGTCCGCCCGGTCTACCGGCACCACAAGACGGAGCGCGCGAAGACCATCGCCCAGGAGATCACCGGGCTGCTGGACGCGGGCATCGGCACCAACAGCTTGCAGGAGGTCCGCCTGATGATCGGTCTCGCTCCCGGCGAAGAGACGGTGCTGCGGGCCGCGGCGCGCTATTGCACCACGAACCGGTTGCCGGAGGCGGTGACGTACTGGGCGATGTTGCTGGAGTCGTTCCCCGGCACCCGGGAGGACCATCTGGCCAACTCCCGGATCGCGATGGACCTCGGCCGCTACGACGTCGCCACCCGCGAGCTCGGCAAGCTCATGCAGCGTCCGGGCGGGGATGTCGACGCGGCCCGGCTGGCGTTGCGTCTCTCGCTCAAGCGCGGTGTCTGGGATTTCGCGGTCCGCATGGCCGACCACGTGCTCGAGTTCGCGCCGGGCGATGCGCAGACGGAGGTCTGGCGGGCGCTGGCCTTGATCCGGTCCCGGCAAGCGGCGCGGATCGAGGAGGCGAAAGGCACGCTGCTCGCGTTGCTCGTGCGGCCCGGGGCACCGTGGCGGGAAGCCGCCGATGCGCTGCTCGAAGCACCCGTCCTCACCCGGGTCGAGGCCGGGATCATCCGCCGGCGCGCGACCGAGGCCGCGCCCGCCAGCGTCGAGGACCGGTTGCGGATCCTGACCCTGGATTGGCTGCTCGATCCCGGACAGAGGCCGCTGACCACCCAGCAAGCGCTCGCGCTGGCCGTCGCGGCGGACAACCCGGCGGACCTCGACGCGGCCGGCCGGTGGCTCATCGAGCGCGAGGCGTCCGTTGCGCTGCTGGGAACGTTCCCGCTCGAGGCCTGCAAAGGGGACAAGGTGAAGATGAGGATCCACATCCTGGCGCTGGCCAAGCTCGGGCGATGGGACGAGGTCTTGGACGTGGCCCGGCTCGCGGACACCGGTCTCGAACGGCACATCGCCACCGTGATGACCGTGGCGGCGGCCCGCTCGCGGCCGAAAGGGAAGGACGAGGCCGACGCCAAGGCCGTCCTGGCCGATCGCCAGCTCACGGTACCGGACCTCGCCGCCGCGGCGCAGTTGGCGGAAGAGAACGGGCTCAACGAAGCGGCCATCTACCTGCTCGAGTTCCTGCTCGACGATCCCTCCACGATGCCCGAGGCGGCGAACCACATCCTCATGCTCTCCGACCGCGTGGACCGCCTTGCCCTCCGGCGGCTCGCGCTCGACCGGCTCGTGAACGCGTTCCCCAAGGACGCCTCCGCGCTCCAGCAGCTCGGCTACATCGAGGCCGTCCTCGGCGGCGACCTGGAGGTCGTGGAACGGGTCGGACGCCTGCCGGGCGCTGGGACCAACCAGTTCTCCCAACTGGTGCTCGCTTTCGGTGAGATCCGTCAAGGCCTCGGCGAACAAGCCCTCGCGCGCTTGGCCAAGGTGTCCCCGCCGGACGAAGCCGTGGACCCTCGGGTCCACGTCGCCTACGCGGCCGCGAGCGGGCTCGCCAACGATCCCCGCGACGCGAAGCGCCACGCACTGCTCGCCGACAAAGGCCGTTTGAAGCTCGAAGAGCGGGCACTCATCAGCCGCTGGCTACCGGACAAGGCGCGTTGATCCCGGTCGCCGCGGCCGGTCCTCGACGTGCCGATCAAGGCGGGACGGTCACGTCCAACAGGTACGCGTGCGTCGCCGCGGCCTTCTCGGTGACGCTCGACAACGCGATCAGATAACGGCCGGTCGCGGTCGCGCGGAAATGGACCACCGGGTCGCGCCCGACCGAATCGTCGTTCGTCGCGAGGATCTGCCCCTTGTCGGAGTAGATCGTGAGCGATCCATCGAGCGTTCCGCCGAGACGTTCCGCGCGGACCTCCGCCCGCAGCGTGCGGCCCGCCTCGACCTGCACCGCGAAGACATCGACATCGTTGGGGTCCGCGATGAGGCCGCGGACGGTCTGGCCGGGACGGACCTCCTGCGCGTCGCGGAAGCCGTTGTCCGGCTCCTTCTCCTCCACGAGCCGGCCCGCGGGCACCATCGCGACGGAGCGGGGCGTGCTGTCGCCGAGCGCGGAGGTCACCACGATCTCGAGACCCGGCGCGGTCCCGGCCGGCGCGACGAACTCCACGACGAGCTTCTGGTCGCCGACCTTCGCGGCGTCGAAGCCGTCCATCTTTCCGCCGGGCTCGCGCGCCGTGATCCTCGCCTCGATGGTCTCCGCCGCGCCGATGAAGCGGACCCGGGTCGCATTGGTGAGGTCGAGACCGCGGACCGTGAGCAGGTTCGTGGTGCCGGCCTCGATGCCGAGCGGGAGCACGACGACCACCTTGGGCGGGCCGGGCTTCTTCTCGTCCGGCTTCTTGTCCTCGGCGAAGGCGCTGGAGAGGAACAGCGAAGACGCGAAGACCCGAAGAGCGGAGAGAAGCAGGGATTTGATCGCGGCCCGGTTTTTCGCCGGTCGTCCTTCATCGTAGGCGTTCACGTGTAGAGGTCGTCGACCGGGCTGCCTTCGTCGAGGATGCTCGTGGGCCGGCCCTCGGGCGTCACGATCACCCGTTGCGGATCGATGCCGAGGGCCTCGTACACGGTCCAGCAGACGTCGGGCGGACGGACCGGGCGGTCCGTCACGAAAGCGCCGTCCTTATCGGTCGCGCCGATGACCTTGCCGCCGCGCACGCCGGCGCCGGCGAAGAGCAGCGAGCCCGCGCGGCCCCAGTGGTCGCGGCCGGCGTCCTTGTTCACCTTCGGCGTGCGGCCGAACTCGCCCATCACGACGATGAGCGTGTCCTTGATCGAGCCGCGCGCGGTCATGTCCTCGATGAGCGCGCTGAGTCCCTGGTCGAGCACGGGCAGCTTCTTGTCGAGGTTGTCGAAGATCTTGGCGTGATGGTCCCACCCGCCGAAGTTGACCGTCACGAAGCGCACGCCGCGCTCGACCAACCGCCGCGCGAGCAGGCAGCTCTGGCCGAACTCGTGGTGGCCGTAGGTGTCGCGCAAGGCCGCGGTCTCGCGGTCCACGGCGAAGGCGTCCTGCGCCTCGGGCGAGAGCACCATCTCGGCGGCCTTCTGCGCGAACTCGTCGTAGGTCGCGATCTGGTCGTTGCCCTTGATGTGCGCCGACAAGGTGTCCACCGCCCCGAGCAGCGTCCGCCGGCGCTCCAGCGCGACCGGCGTCATCGGCGTCGGGCACGACAGGTCTCGCACCTTCCAATCCTTCGCGTTGGGGTCGCCGGCCTTGAACGATTCGTAGCGGCCGCCCAGCCACGCGCTCTTGCCGAGCTCCCAGGTGAACGCGGGGTTCTTGGGCACGGCGACGTAGGGCGGGACCTTGCCGGCGAAACCGCTCTCATGCGCGACCACCGCGCCCATCGCCGGATGGTCGCCGAACGGCGAGCCGAACTTGCCGGACATCACCCAGTTGGTCGCCGTCTCATGGTGGTCGTTCTCGTGCGTGCCGGACCGGACGAGGCAGACCTTGTCCATCGTGCGCGCCATCTTCGGCAGCAGGTTGCCGACCTTGAGGCCGGTGACGCTGGTGGCGATCTCCGTGTACTTGCCGCGGATCTCCTCGATCGCGCGGGGCTTGAGGTCGAAGGTGTCGTGGTGCGAGAGCCCGCCGCCGAGATAGACCAGCAGCACCGACTTC
>JBBRQL010000327.1:0-3968 GCA_038226425.1 Verrucomicrobiota bacterium | reverse complement strand
CGGTCGCCCGTTTGCGGCAATCGGCGAAGATGAGCAACGGGAACGGACCGCTCTGTCCCGGCCGATGGCACGGCGCGCAGTGCTGGAGCACGACCGGCGCGACATCGCGCGTGAAGGTCGGCACCGCGCCGGACACATCGACGTTCATCGCCAACGCGGCCGCGAGGACGAGCACCGGCCACACCGTCGCCGCGGTCCGCGATTCGATGGACCTCACCGGGTCCCTCCGATGCGGCAACCCACCGCCGGCGTCTCCGCGAACTCCGGCCTCTTGCCGGCCACGACCGCTTCGAGCGCGAGCGCGAGGTCGTGGCGGGTCGGTTCGGGCCGCGACTGCCCGAGCGCTGCGTAGCGGTCGTCGATGCGGCCGCGGTAGAGCACCTCGCCTCGCGGCGAGACGACGACCGCCGTGGGCGTGACCCGGGCGCCAAGATCGCGGACAAGCTCCAGCCGCGGGTCGCGCAACGGCACCGTCGTCAGGCCGAACTCCTTCGCGTGGCCGCGGACCGACGCGTCGGATTCATCCGCGCCGGCGTGGACCGGCCAGAACTTCACGCCGTGCGACGCATAGGCCTGTTCCAGGCGGAGCAGCTCCGGGATGGCGCGGTTGGCGATGGGGCAATCGTTGGCGAGGAAGACGAACACGACCGCGACAGCGTCCTTCGCCGCGAGCGGGCGCACCGGATGCCCGTCCGCATCCGGCACCACAATCCCCGGCGCGACCGTGCCGCGGACCGCCGCGCATCCGGCCAGAACGGCCGCGACCAGCAGCAGCAAGTTGGCGAAGCGGAAACGCATGGGAGTCGAGCAGAAGAGAACAGGTCGCCCGCGCCGCCTCAAGCGCGGAAGGCGACGGGCAAGCTGGTCACACCGTTGGTGCTGCCGCGCCGATAACCCGCGAGGTCGAGCGTCACGTGCGCGTAGCCGAGCGCGCGGAGCTTTTCGGCCACCATCGCGTGCAGACCGTCCGCGAGCAGCCGCGGGATCTCTACGGCCCCGACCTCGATCCGCGCCAGATGCCCTACCGACCCGGGACCCTGGACCCGGGACGCCGGACCCATCTCGTGGTGCCGCACTCGCACATCGTGGAACCCGAGGTCGCGCAGCGCATACTCGGCCTCCTCGACCATGAGCAGCTTCGCTGGCGTCACGGCCTCGCCGGTCGGGATGCGCGAGCTCAGGCAAGCGAGCTGCGGCTTGTCGGCCGTGGGCAACCCGAGCTGGGCCGACAGCTCGCGGATCTCCGCCTTGGTCAGGCCCGCTTCCTTCAGCGGCGCCCGCACCTGGAACTCCTCCGCGGCACGCGCCCCGGGACGATGGTCGCCGAGGTCGCTGGCGTTCTCGCCGTACGCGATGACGGCGAAGCCTTCGGCCTTGGCCAACGGCCCGAGTTCGGTGAAGAGCGCGTGCTTGCAGAAATAACAGCGGTCGGTCGGGTTCGCGAGATACCGGCCGTCCTGGAACTCGCCGGTGCGGACGATCCGCAGCGGCAGGCCGAACTGCCCGGCGACCTCGACCGCCTCGCGCAGCTCGCGCCGCGGCAAGCTCGGCGAATCGGCGATCACCGCGAGCGCGCGCGGCCCGAGCACATCATGGGCGACCTTGGCCAGGAACACCGAATCCACCCCGCCTGAGTAGGCGACGAGACACGACCCGTAGCCTTCGAGCAGTCCGCGCAGGCGATCGAGCTTGGTTTCCGGCACGACCGGAGCATGGCGTGGAGGACCGCGATGTCCAGCGACCGGACCGGGGCGGGTGCGACGTGCTGCCGACGGCTCCCCATGAACCGGACAGGAGCGGGGGCGGCTCGCCCGCGCGGATCTCGTGGCGGCCAGCAACGCGCGGGCGAGCCGCCCGCGCTCCTGCCTCTCTCTGGTTGATGGGCACAATCCGTGACTCATGGAGACTCTCTCCATAGCACAATGCCGGAACGCATTGTCCCCGCTTCGTTCCTTTCCTCCGGGCACCTCGCAGCGGTAGCTTGTGCCTATGTCCGACCCGATCACGCTCCGCGATGGCGACGACGCCATCGCCACCCTCTATCCCGAGCTCGGCGGCTGGCTCGTGCGTTATGCCCGGCGGGTCCCCGGGCGCGGATGGGTCGAGGTGCTCCACGCTCCCGACGAGGTCGTGGCGCGTTATCCGGACCGCATGTGGGCCGGCAACCCGGTGTTGTTCCCCCACGTCAGCTACAACGTCGCGCAGGGCAAGGAAGGCCAGTACGAGCTGGACGGGAAGCTGTGGCAGTCGCCGCAGCACGGTTTCGCCCGGCGCGTGCCCTGGAGCTTGGTGTCGCGGACCGATACCAGCGCCACGCTGGAGCTGACCGATTCCGAGAAGACGCGGCCGAGCTATCCCTTCGCCTTCCGCCACACGTTGACCTATCGGCTCGCGGGCGGACGCCTTGTGCTGGAGCAATCCATCGAGAACCGCGACACGGCCCCGCTGCCCTTCAGCACGGGTATCCATCCGTACTTCGCCGTGCCGTCCGGTGCCGGCAGCGAGCGGAACCGCTGCTACATCCGCCTCCCGCGGGCGACGCGTTACAATCCTGTCGGCAAGGCGGAGACGTTCTTCGCCGAGCCTTGCCCGGCGCAGCATCTCGGCGTCGGCACCGATGTGAGCATGACGCTGTTCCTCGGCGAGTTCGCGGAGAAGGAGATCGCCCTGGTCGACCCGGTCGCCGGCATCGAATCGGTGGTCAACTTCGAGGCGTCGCCCGCGTACCGCTTCGCCGCGCTCTGGTCGGCAAGCACGGAAGCGCCCTACTATTGCATCGAGCCTTGGACGGCGCTGCCGAACTCCTTCGGCCGTCCCGACGGCGAGGTGATCATCCTGAAGCCGGGCGAGGTGTTCCTCGCGAGCCTTTGGATGGACGCCCGGGCGATCTGACGCAGGTTCCTCGTGGGGGCGCCTGCCGTCACCGACCGCCCCTTGCATCTCGCCCGAGCCTCGCGGACTGTCTCCGCCCACGCAGATGCGCCGCTTCCTTCCCGTCATCATGCTCGCCGCAGGAGCCCTGCTCCCGGCGGCCGCGCAAGGTCTGTTGGAGACCGGCCCGTTGGCGCACCGCTTCGGCCTGACGCTCGAGCGCGGCGAACGCCAAGAGATGCTCGGGCCGTTGTTGAGCTGGCAGAAGGGCGAGACCAACTCGAACTCGCTCTGGACCGTCGCGCCGTTCATGTCGCTCTACCGCGAACCGGAGATCGAGCGCACCGAGCTCGACGTCCTGTACCCGCTGTTCAGCTACGACCGCTTCGGCACCGAGTACCGTTGGCATCTCGCGCAGTTCCTCAACTTCCACGGCAGCCTCTCGCTCGACGACGAGGCCAAGCGCCGCCGGAACCTCTTCCCCTTCTTCTTCTCCCAGCGCTCCTCCAACCCGACGAACGACTATTGGTCGCTGCTGCCGGTCTACGGGCACTTCCGCAACCATCTCTTCCGCGACGAGGTCCGCTTCGTCGCCGCGCCGCTCTACGTCTGGTCGCGCAAGGGACAGATCGAGACCGACAACTATCTCTTCCCGTTCTTCCACCTCCGCCACGGCGGCGGCGTGAGCGGATGGCAGCTGCTCCCGTTCCTAGGCCACGAGACCAAGTCCAGCTCCGTCCGCACCAACGCGCTCACCGACGAGCCCGAGGTGCTGCCCGGCCACGACAAGTGGTTCGCCCTCTTCCCGTTCTTCCACCACGAGGACCTCGGCCTAGGCACGGAGAACCCCGAACGGCGCCGCAGCTTCGTCCTGCTCTACAGCCTCCAGCGCTCGCCGGATCGCGACAACACCACGCTCCTCTGGCCGTTCTTCAGCTACACCGAGGACCGCAAGGAGAAGTTCAAGGAATGGGGCATGCCTTTCCCGTTCATCGGCCGGGCCCGCGGCGAAGGGAAGCACGCGGACCGCGTCTGGCCGTTCT
Source organism: Verrucomicrobiota bacterium (assembly GCA_038226425.1). Classification (GTDB taxonomy): domain Bacteria; phylum Verrucomicrobiota; class Verrucomicrobiia; order Limisphaerales; family UBA9464; genus CAIVQB01. The sequence goes on along the minus strand of JBBRQL010000327.1, from coordinate 54 downwards.
GGGGCAAGGCCACCAACGCGTCGATGCAGAGCGATTTCTTCCTCTGGCCGCTCT
>JBBRQL010000326.1:0-3980 GCA_038226425.1 Verrucomicrobiota bacterium | reverse complement strand
TTCGAGCCGAAGCTCTGAGCCGGGACGATCCGGCCACCGGAGCGCGGACGGTCACGTCCGCACGGACACGCGATCCGGAGACAGGGGTTGAGCCCGGGCCGACCGCCCTCCAGACGATGCCCGCGCCCCGCCCCGCCCCGACTTCCAAAGTCCTTCCCTCGGTCGGTGCTCGCGGGCACGACGTCCGCGCTGCGGTCGCTTGGTTCCGGCCGGGCTCAGCCACGCGACCGGCGACGCCCCAGGGCAGCGAAGCCCGCCAACCCGGCCGCCGCGACCACCGACCATGTGGCCGGCTCCGGCACGGCGACGAAGCTGTTCCCCGAGACGTTCAACTCCGCGCTGTCGGCCGTGTAGCCGGGCGGGAGCGTGAGGACGGCGCCGCTCGTGGGCAGCGACAGCGTGTGGTAGAAATCCACGCCGCCCGAAAAGTCCGCGGTCCCCGAGGCGACGACCTCGGTGATGGTTCCCAACCGGACCTGCAGGTCGATGGGCACGTCGACCGGCAGCGAACCGACGGACAACGACAGGGGCAACGCCCCGCCCTGGTAGCCGGCGAGCAGGCCCGAACCGGCGTCGAACACCGCGGGGCCGCCCAAGGTCTGGGAAAGACCGACCGCCCCCGCGAAGAAGGCGGCGCCTTGGGCATGGGTCACCGGATTGACGAATCCGAAGCGCACGCTCAAGGAGAGCTTCGTGGAGAACGAGGCCGTCCCCGGACCGCCCACGACGGGATTGGAGACGAAAGATCCGTCCAAGTTCAGCCGCAGAGCAGCGGTGATCGTGCCGGCCCCGGAGACGCCGGCGCCCGGGATCGCCGTGACCCGCAGGTCCGAAGAGCTGAAATCCGCCTGAGCTCCGTTGGCATCGAAATTTTGCCCGGCCCCGGGGTTCTCGAAGGCGCCGGCCTTGGCCGAGAGCAGGGCCGTCGAGCCCATGGAATGGACGGTCACGGCGGTCTGGACGCCCAGCGTGCCCGCTCCCGCTCTGGCCGAGGCGGAGGAAGTGGCCGTGCCGACCACTCCCACCAGCATCATCCCGTCGAAAAGCGTCCGTTCGCCGGTGCGCGAGATGCTGGCCATCGTGCTGCTGCCGTCCAAGGAGGTCTGCTGGTCGAATCCGCCCACGCTCAACGCGGTGACGTTGACGCCGGACAACGTGAACAGGCCGGCGTGGAGCGGATGCGTCCCGAGGGCGAGCAAGGCCGCTGTGGTGATGCAGATCGAGAATGGATGCTTCATGTCACGGACGGATAACCCGCCGGTGAGCGTGTTCTTGCAAAGAAATCGAAAAAGATTCACCCGGCCCGCGGGACCACCGACATCACCGTCGAGCTCGCCGGCTCGCCGCGCGCCACCCCGTTGACGCGCCGGAGCCCGCCGGTAGCTTCCCGCCGCTCATGGCACGCGAACCCAAGAAGACACCCGCAGCGAAGCCGGCGGCGGACCCCGGCTGCATCCGGCTCCGCGGCGTGCGCCAGAACAACCTCAAGGGCTTCGACCTCGACCTGCCGCTCGGCAAGCTGGTCGTCGTCACCGGCCTGAGCGGATCGGGCAAGAGCTCGCTCGCCTTCGACACGCTCTACGCCGAGGGACAGCGCCGCTACATCGAGACGTTCACGCCGTACGCCCGGCAGTTCTTCGACCGCATGGACAAGCCGGCGGTGGACCGCATCGAGAACATCCCGCCGGCCATCGCCATCGAGCAGCGCAACGCCGTCCGCACCACCCGCAGCACCGTCGGCACCATGACCGAAGTCTGCGACCACATGAAGGTGCTATGGCCGCACGCGGCACGGCTCCACTGCCCGAAGTGCGGCGTGCCGGTGCGGAAAGAGCCGCCACAGGTCGTTTGGGCCGAGGTCTCGGGTCTCGGGTCCCAGGTCTCAGGTCTCAAGTCCCGGCGCCCGGGTCTTATGTCCAAGGCGCACGACGGAACCGGTGCGCGGCCTGCTGATGTGCTGGTCACGTTCGACCTGGCTTTGTCCGAGAAGCTCCCGGTCGCGGAACAGCTAGGGATGCTGGCGAAGCAGGGGTTCCAGCGCGTGCTCGTCGGCGACCAGGTGGTCCGCGTGGACGAAGCGGGCCCGCTGCTTCCGCCGTTGCCCGCGCGACTCGTCGTCGTCGCCGACCGCGTGAAGACCGCTCCGGCGGACCGTGCCCGCTTCATCGAGGCCTGCGAGCAGGCCTACCTGTTCGGCCACGGCAAGCTGACGATTCGCGGACCGGCGTCCGGCGAGACGCGGCGTTTCTCCGCCGGGTTCCACTGCGCCGCCTGCGACATCGCCCACAAGGAGCCCACGCCCGCGCTGTTCTCGTTCAACCATCCGGTCGGCGCTTGTCCGGCCTGCAAGGGCTTCGGCCGCATCATCACCATCGACCTCGGCCTCGCTCTGCCCGACCGCGTCAAGACGCTCGCCGAGGGCGCCGTGAAACCGTGGCAGACCGAGACCGGCAAGCAGTGCCAGGACGACATGGTCCGCGCCGCCAAGAAGGCCCGGGTACCGATGCACGTGCCCTTCCACCAGCTCTCGGCCGAGCACCAACGCTGGGTGCTCGAAGGCGACGACGGCTACATCCCGGACGATCCGGACCACTCGTGGCCCAAGCTGTGGTACGGCGTGAAGGGCTACTTCCGCTGGCTGGAGAGCAAGGCCTACAAGATGCACGTCCGCGTGCTGCTCGCCCGCTACCGCAGCTACACGATCTGCCCGACCTGCGCTGGCAAGCGGTTCAACCCGGACTCGCTCCAGTTCCGGCTGGCGGTGCCCGGCCGCGGGTCGCTGACGCTCTCCGACTTCTACATGCTGCCGGTGCGCGACGCCCTCGCGGTCATCGAAGAGCTCGCTGCCCGCCAAAAATCGGCACCGGGCTCCGCGCCGGCCGCAAAGGATCCGTTCGCGGTGGTGCTGGGCGAGGTCCGGGCGCGTCTCGGTTATCTCGCCGAGGTCGGTCTCGGCTACCTCACGCTCGACCGCGCGACCCGCACGCTCAGCGGCGGCGAGACCGAGCGCGTGAACCTCACGACCTGCCTCGGTACGCGTCTCGTCAACGCGCTCTTCGTTCTCGACGAACCGAGCGTCGGCCTCCATCCGCACGACACCGACCGTCTCGTGCGCATCCTCCATCGCCTCCGCGACGCGGGGAACACCGTCGTCGTCGTCGAGCACGAGGCGAGCGTGATGCGCGCCGCCGACCAGATCGTCGACATCGGCCCCGGTCATGGCGAGAGCGGCGGACGCGTCGTGTTCCAGGGAAGTCCCGGGGCGCTCGCCTCGGCGAAGGGTTCGCTGACCGCGGCCTATCTCTCCGGAGCTCGCCGGATCGAGGTCCCGAAGCGGCGTCCGGTCGCGTTGAAAGATTTCTCGCTGAAGCCCGACGGGGTCCTGTCCGCCGCCCCGGACGACCACCACGCCTTCGCCGCCGAGACCGCACCCGCCTACCGCGTCGGGACCGTCGCGCGCAGCGGCCGGGCATCGGACCTTCGCAGCGCCTTCCCCGCGCTCCGCCTCGACCACGCCGGCGCGCACAATCTCCACGACCTCTCGGTCGAGATCCCGCTCGGTCGGCTCGTCGTCGTCAGCGGCGTCAGCGGCTCGGGCAAGACCACGCTCATCCGCGAGGTGCTGCTGCCGCTGCTCCGCTCCAAGCTCAGCGCCGCCGACACCACCGCCGCGCTCGCCGACGAGGTGGACGGAGAATCGCTCGACGAGGCGAGCGCCGGGCTCCGGGCGGCCACGCTCACCGGCACCGAGCACCTCGGCGCGGTCGTGCTGGTGGACCAGACCTCGCTCGGCCGCACCCCTCGGTCGAACCCGGCCGTGTACATCGGCGCGTTCGAGGACATCCGGGACCTCTTCGCCGCGTCCGACGTCGCCCGCGAACGCGGCCTCGACGCCAGCGCGTTCAGCTTCAACTCCGCGAAGGGTCAGTGCGGACGTTGCCGCGGCGCGGGCTTCGAGAAGATCGAGATGCAGTTCCTCA
>JBBRQL010000325.1:0-4013 GCA_038226425.1 Verrucomicrobiota bacterium | reverse complement strand
GAACGCGGAGAGCACGGCGTAGAAACCGATGAACCAGACCAGCGGAACGACCGCGCGATGAGGGTCGAGCGAGGTCTGGAGCCACGCGGCTTGGAGCAGCCACACGCTCCCCAGCCCGACCGCGACCAGCGAGTCGATGCGCGTCACCTTCGCCAATCCGAGCAGCAGAGTCAGCAGCAGTGCGGCGAGGCCGAAGACCGCGGACGGGTCTGCCGGCTTGAACCGGGCGACGACCATGATGAGCAGCAGGAACGGCAGCACCGCCGACAGCGAAGGGATGAGCGGACGCACGTCGAACGGCAACGCCGGCGTCGCGCCGGAACCGGGCGTCCACAGCCCGATGCCTCGCGCGCTGGACGAGGGCAGCAGCTTCTTCCACACGAACGCGCTCGCCGCGAAGAAGAACAGCGCGAAGCCGCCGATGACCACGACGCTTTCCGAGAGGTCCACCGCCTGCGCCGTGGATCGCGACAGCCACACCGCGGTCGCGGCGACGGTGAAGACGAGCACCGCCAGCAGTCCGAGCAGCGCGCCCGCGACCAGCGCCATCACCACGGCGAGCAGATCCACCGCGAGCACGACGGCCCAGAAGAGCCACGGCACGGTGAGTTCACGGACGATGGGCAGCATCGCCAGCAGCAAGGCCGCGGCCGGGATGAACTGCGTCCACAACCCGGCCGCCGGCGTCTCATCGGGGCGGAGCTTCTTCAAGGCGAGGGGGAAGACCGTGTGCAGCACCGCGAAGGCGAGATACAGCCCGAGCCCCCAATAGAGCAGTCCGCCCGTCAACCGGCCGAGCGTCCAGCACGAGAGCAGGAGGAACAACGCCGAGCCGCCGATCGATTCGAGGAAGCGCAACCGCGGCCGGAGCGCGACCATCGCCAACAGTGCGAGGTCCGCGCCGAACGCGATGGTGAACGTGCGCCCCGGCAGCAGCCCCAACGTGCCGCCGAGCGCGAAGTTGAAGCTCAGCGCGAGCGCGACCAGAGCCAGGATGGCGGATGCCGCGGCGATGTGGTCGTTCATCCAGTCGCGCTTCTTCGCCCACACGAACACGCCTAGGAACAGCAGCGGGAACCCGAGGAACACGCCCTGCGCGATGAAGATCTTCTCGGGCTCGAAGAACTTCGCGAACCAGCCCACCTGCATCGCGACGGTGCCGACGGCCGCGAGCAACGCGAGGTGGTCCCAACGTTTGCGCTGCGTGACGGCGAGCAGACCGAGGTCGAGCAGCGCCACGTAGCCGAAGAGGCCGAGCGGGTTGTCCTCGCCGGTCGAGAGCAGCACGGGGGTGACGAAGCCGCCGAGCATCCCGAGCACGGCGATGACTTGGCCGTCGAGCCGCACCGCGAGCACGAAGGCCGTGGCCGTGATGAGCGCCATCAGCAGGAAGGTCGGCACCGGGCCGAAGAAGTTGAAGTGGTAGAACGCCCGGCACGCGAACGTGACCGCGTAGAGGATGACCACGCCCGTCGCGCAGAGCGTCTGCGAGGTCACGGCATACTGCTTCCGCTTCAGCGACACGCCGCCGATGAGCAGCCCGGCCCCTAGGAGGAACCCGCCCGCCGCTCGGACCTCGGGCGGGACGAGGTCGTGGTCGAAAGAATACTTCAGCCCGAGCGCCGCCGCGAAGAACAACGCCAACCCGCCCAGCCACGCGAAGAGCTTCACGCCGACGAACTGCTCCCAGTTGAACGCGGGCTTGATCGCAGGACGCTGGATCGGCGGGACAGACCGAGCCCGTTCGGGAACGACGGTTTCAATCGGAACCGTCTCCAGAGCGAGCTCGGCGACCGGACGAAGGAAGACCGTCTCGACCGGCCCCGGGGCTGGCGCAACGGCCTTAGCCGCCTCAGCCTTCATCCGCAGCAGCTGATGCATAGCGTTGGGAACTGCGGCCAACGGATCCGCTGGCGACGGTTGCTCCGCCTCCGTCGGGTGTGACGGACCGGCCTTCAGCACGGCGACATCCTGCTCCAGCAGCGTGACGCGCCGTTCGAGTTGAGACCTCTCGAAGGTCAGCCGGGCCACGTCATCGCGGGCCCGGGTGGAGCGGCGCACGAGCCAGAGGGTCAGCGTGATGACCCCGACGAAGAGAAAAAAGGTTTCCATGGTCGGAGAGGTTCGAGGGGTCCTAGGCCGAGTCAGGGCCCGTCCTGCCCGGGGGACAAGGCCGGATCGGTCGAGCGACCGCGGGAGGAGGAGATTTGGATCGTTTGCACGCGACGGTTCTACGCGCCTACGTCCATCCCGCGGCAATCGAAACTTCCCTCGCCGCCATCGGCTAGCGCGATGCCGCCGCAGACGGGGGAGATCAGGGCCGGCGATGCGAAGGTCGGCGGCAACGCATTGACCGACGTCAAGCAGCGCGTCTTGCCCGACTCTGTGCTCCAGCACGAAATGAGCGTCGGGACGATGGTGGACCGACAAACATCGAGAGGGAGCGCCTTTGTGACAACGGCCACCCGACCTTCCAAGAGCCAGGGCTCGCGTTTGGTCGTGACCGGTCCGGCTCCAAGGACACTTCCCCGGCACCTTCGCTCTCGAACCCACGTGGCCGGATGCGCAGACTCAAACGCGTGCCCGAACTCGCGTGGTGGTGGTATCCTATCCTGTTCGCAACCGGTCTGACGGCGGGTTTCGTCGACGCCATCGCCGGCGGCGGCGGCTTGCTGACATTGCCGGTCCTCTTCGCCACCGGCATGGATCCGAGGGCGGCGCTCGGGACGAACAAGTTCCAGTCATCCTGCGGCACCACGGTGGCAACCTGGCAATACGCCCGCCACGGATTGTTGAAGTGGGCCGGGTTGCGCATCGGCGTCCTCGCGACCCTGATGGGAGCAATCGCCGGAGCGTGGGTGGTGACCCGGTTGGATCGCGACGTGCTGCGGCCGGTGGTCCCGGTGTTGCTGGCGTCCATCGCGGTCTACACCTGGCTGAAGCCGGACCTCGGCCGCGAGGCCCGGCCGCCGCGTCTGGACCGCACCGTCTTCGCCTTCGTCTTCGGTCTGCTTCTGGGCTTCTACGACGGTTTCTTCGGGCCGGGCACAGGGATGTTCTGGACGGTCGCCTGCGTGCTCTTGCTGGGTCTGGACCTGCTGGCGGCGACCGCCTACACCAAGGCGATGAACCTCACCAGCAACCTGGCATCGCTCGCGGTTTTCCTTTGGACCGGCCACGTCCGCTTCGGCGTCGGGCTGACCATGGCCGCCGGCCAAGTGATCGGCGGTCGCCTTGGTGCCACGGTCGCCGTGAAAGGCGGCGCCCGGGTGATCCGGCCTGTTTTCCTGACCATGGTGCTGGCGCTGGCGGCCAAGCTGCTGTGGGACAACCTCCGTTGACCGCGGTCGCCCCCTTCGCCCCCGGATCTGATAACCAAGGCTGTCGCGCCGTCGAGTCGCGGCAGGGTGCCAAGCTCTTACCGGTCGCTGCCTGCGCCCGAGGTCGCTCCGTTGCGGATGACCCGCCTCCGCTCCTGCGATCGCGGCGTGGCGAGGTCATGTCACCCGGTCCGCCACGACGAGGCTCGGCGCGGGGCAAGCATCCTTCGTTTCCTCCGCGCAGGGCGGTCATTGATGCCTCCGCGGAGGAGGCTATCCGAAGTGGGGGGCGGGAACGAAACGCCCCGCTCTCCCTCATGTCCGGCCCAAGCTGTCTTGCCTGTGGGCTCGCATCGGGCCTCTTCCGTCCGTCGGGCCGGCCGCGGACGCTCCACCGCGGCACTGTCCGCGCCCTCTCACGACGGGGGCAGGGTTGAGGGACAAAGGAGCGGGCAAACCCTTGGCACCAAGAAAGCCAAGGCGAGCCACACGCAATCCAAGACGCTGGCGCGCGGACGTTGCCTCGATCCGGTTCAGGGGCACCTGTCCTGAGCCTAGCAGCCTGTCGGACTTAGCTCAAGTTTGCTGGGATTAGTGGTGAGGGTAGCGGCTCTGGCGGCTGGGGAGAAGTGCGGCGGACAACTGGGGGCGGTTTCTGGTCGGCGGTCGGTGGGTGTCCGTTCCAGGTCTTTT
>JBBRQL010000324.1:0-4025 GCA_038226425.1 Verrucomicrobiota bacterium | reverse complement strand
TGGATGATCCGCGGCAAAACTTCCGCCACCTGCTCGACCTCGGCGGCCGTGTTCTCCCGGCCGAGCGAGAAGCGGACCAGTGCGTTGGCTTCCGCAGGCGGCACGCCCATGGCCTTCAGCACATGGCTCGGCTCCAAGGAGCCCGCGGAGCAGGCGGAGCCGCTCGAAGCGCAGATGCCTTCGAGATCGAGCGCGGCCATCAGCGCGATGCTGTCCGCGCCTTCGACCGTGAAGGCGACTGTGTTCGCCAATCGCGCCTCGGGATGGCCCCGCAACGTGACCCCGGGCACCGCGGCGGCAACGGCGGCGAGCCGGGCCGCGAGAGGACGCAACGCGGCTTCGGCGAACACGGGCGAGGGCACGAAGCGCGCGAACGCCTCCACGAGACCGACGATGGCCGCGAGGTTCTCGGTGCCGGCGCGGCGTTCGTTCTCATGGCCGCCGCCGACCTGGGTCGGCAGCGGTTGCAGCGGAGACCGGATGAAAAGAGCGCCGGCGCCCTTCGGTCCGCAGAACTTGTGCGCGCACACGGACACGAGGTCGGCCTCGAACTGGTGGATGTCGCGGAAAGGCAGCTTGCCGAACGCCTGCACGGCGTCGGTGTGGAACCGGACGCCGCGCTCGCGGCAGAGCGCACCGATCTCGGCGACGGGCTGGATCGTGCCGACCTCGTTGTTCGCCGCCATCACGGACACCAGCGTCGTGTCCTTGCGCAAAGCCGCCGCGACGTCCTCGACGTCCACGCGTCCGAAGGCGTCCACCGGCAGATACGTCACCTCGAAGCCCTCGTGCTCGGCCAGATGGCGGAACGCGTGCAGGACAGCATGGTGCTCGACCGACGAGGTGATGAGATGACGACCCTTGGCCTTGAGCAGACGGGCGGTGCCGAACACCGCGAGGTTGTCCGCTTCGGTCCCGCCGCCGGTGAACACCACTTCGCCCGGCTTGCAGCGCCACAGCGCGGAGAGCCGGTACCGTGCGTCGTCGAGAGCGGCCCGGGCCGCGCGGCCGACCGAGTGGACGCTCGACGGGTTGCCCCACACTTCCGCGAGGAACGGCTCCATCGCCGCGCGGACGGCTGGGTCCAGCGGGGTGGTGGCGTTGTGGTCGAGATAGATGGGCCGCACGGCGCGAGGATTGCCCACCGGTGGCGGATGTCCACCGCTCCGCTGGGGCCGTCAGATCTCGACCTGCATGCCGAGCTCGACGACCCGGCTCGCCGGGAGCCGGAAGAACGCCGTCGCGCTCTGCGCGTTGCGGGACATGATGGCGAAGAGCCGTTCGCGCCAGAGCGCCATGCCGCTGCGCTTCGAAGGGATGATGGTCTCGCGGCTGAGGAAGAACGTGGTCTCGTGCTCCTTGAACCGGAGCCCGAGGTCGCCGCAGCGGCGGAGCACGTCCGGCACGTCCGGCTCCTCCATGAACCCGAAGCGCGACTTCACCCGCCAGACGCCGTGGCCGAGCTCCTCCACGCCGAGGCGCTCGCACTCGGCCACGTGCGGCGAGTCGTCGACCAAGATGGTCAGGAAGACGACTCGCTCGTGGAGCACCTTGTTGTGTTTCAGGTTGTGCAACAGCGCCAGCGGCACGCCGTCCGAGTTGCCGGCGAGGTAGACCGCGGTGCCCTTCACGCGCAGCGGTTCGCGGCGCTCGACGCTGGCGAGGAACTGGTCGACCGGCAGCGCGCTCTCCCGGACGCGCTTCCAGAGCAGCTGCCGGCCGGTCTTCCACGTGGACATGAGCGTGAACAGCACCGCGCCCACGACGAGGGGGAACCAGCCGCCGTGGAGGATCTTCAGGGCGTTCGCGCCGAAGAACGCCAGCTCGATCACGAAGGCGATGCCGCTGACCGCCGAGGCCTGCCAGAAGTTCCATCCCCAGAGCCGACGCGCCACGAAGTGGAAGAGCAGCGTCGTCACCAGCATGGTGAGCGTCACCGCGATGCCGTACGCGGCGGCGAGCGCGGACGACGTGCGGAAGCCGACGACGAGCGCGACGCACGCGACCATGAGCGCCCAGTTCACCTTCGGGATGTAGATCTGCCCGCGCTCGTGCGCGCTCGTGTGCTCGATGGCGATGCGCGGCAGGTAGCCGAGCTGCACCGCCTGCATCGTCAGGGAGAACGCGCCGCTGATCAACGCCTGCGAGGCGATCACAGCCGCCGCCGCCGCGAGCCCGACCAACGGGTACAGCGCCCAGGTCGGTGCCAGCTTGTAGAAGGGGTTCACCGCCGCCTCGGGGTGGTCGATCAACAGCGCGCCTTGGCCGAGGTAGTTCAGCACCAGCGACGGCAGCACGAGCCCGAACCACGCGATCCGGATGGGCTTCCGTCCGAAGTGCCCCATGTCGGCGTACAACGCCTCGCCGCCGGTCACCACGAGGAACACCGACCCGAGCACGACGAACCCGGCCCATCCGTTGTCCGCGAAGAAACGGACCGCGTGCATCGGGTTGATCGCGCCGAGCACGCGCGGTTCCTGGATGATCCCGCCGATCCCGAGCACGGAGATCTCGAGGAACCACACGACCATGACCGGTCCGAACACCTTCCCGATGGTGCCCGTGCCCGCGCGCTGGCAGGCGAACAACCCGACGAGGATGGCCACCGACAACGGCACGATGTACGGGGCCAGTTTCGGTGTGGCCACATCGAGACCTTCCATGGCGCCGAGCACGGTCACCGCGGGCGTGATCATCCCGTCGCCATACAGCAGGGCCGCGCCGAAGATCCCGAGCCCGAGCATCACCGCGGTGAGGCGCGTCCGGGCCGCGTCGGAACGCCGCTCCGGGAAAGCCAGCGCCATGAGCGCCAAGATTCCGCCTTCACCTTTGTTGTCCGCCCGGAGGACGAACACCAGGTACATCACCGTGACGATCAGGATCAGCGACCAAAGCAGCAACGAGAGCACGCCGAGCACGTTCTCCGGCGTCGGCAGCACGCCGTGCTCCGGGTTGAAGCACTCGCGCATCGCGTAGAGCGGGCTGGTGCCGATGTCGCCGTAGACGACGCCGAGGGCGGCGAGCGTCAGACCGGCCAAGCGGGACTTTTGCGTCTCAGTTTGCATGGCGGGAGGAAGCGGCACCGCGGAGCGCGGCAAGGAGAGGCTCGGGTTCGTCGGTGCCGACCGCGAAGCGCCGGCCGTTGCCCAGGCGCAACGCGACGGCCTGGAACCCGGCGATGTTGTGCAACCAACCGAAGCGGGTGTGGTGGATCCCCCAGCCGTCGGTCCATGAGGTGGTCACGGGCTCGGCCGCTGCGATGTCCTCCAGCGGGATCCGCCGCCGCACCAGGCCCGGTCCGAAGCGCCACCGGAGCTCGTCGGCCGTGACCTCCACGGTGAGCGAGCTGAAGAGCCAGCCCAAGAGAGCGAAGACCGGCACGCCCAGAGCGATCTGCCAGACGCCCGATAGCACGGCGCCGGCGACCAGCCCCAAGGTTCCGGCCAGCGGGATGAGGAGCCAACGGCCTGCCCGTTGGGTATGCGAATAGACTTTCATGATGACACGGTCGGACGCGCTGTGTTCTGAACAGGGCGTCGTCCGTCCGCGTCCGGCGGTAGGACTGCCCTCCCAATCGGCCTGCGAGGTTAGCTGTCGGGCTTGGTCCTGGAAGTGACCTTGGCCCCGGTTGCCCGGTGCCGTGCGCCCCGTCCGCCGCGCCTGCTGCGCTGCGGAGATCGGTTCCCCCGTGTCCGGCCTCTGGAAGGGCCGGCCTTCGGCTGCGCGCGGAGTAATGCAAAACGCGCCGGGTCTGTCAAACCGGGCACCGTCGGGGGGTGCGATTAGAAGTGACGGTCCGGATTGGAGGGGCTGGGAAGAGATCGATCTGGAAAGCAGGAAAACAGGAACGGAGCCGGCAAAGCCCCGTTTCTCCTGCTTTCCTGTTTTCCAGATTCTCTCTCCGCTCGGTTTTCTCTACAGAGCAGGTGCGTTTCTGCGCCGGTTGCAGTGACCGCCACTTCGGATCGCACCCACCGTCGGGGGGTGCGATCCGAAGTGGCGGACAAAAGTGGGGGAGCGGGACC
>JBBRQL010000323.1:0-4041 GCA_038226425.1 Verrucomicrobiota bacterium | reverse complement strand
TCAGCCAGCGGCGCTCCCGCGCGACCGAATCCACCGCTGCCGCGAACCCTTCGACATGCTCCATCGCGATCGGGACCACGCGGACGCCGTCCGGCAACGCAACCGGTGCACGGGACGGGACGGGCGCCGCCTCGGGCACGCCGTCGCCGCAACCGAGATCGAGCACCCGACGGACCGGACGGCCCGAGGCCTCGACCGATCGCGGCATCGGGTCGATCTGCGCCGCGGCGAGCGGGATGGCGCCGCGCACCCCGGAGCGGCCCGCGGCGGCGATTTCATCGGACTGCCAGACGGCGGCATCCATGGAGTGCTTGGCGCGTCACGACGGACGCATCGGGAAAGGTTGGGCGGCGATGGTTCAACCCAGGCGGTTGAGCGCGCTGAGCACGGCCTTCATCGAGGCGAGCTCGATGTGGGTGTCCACGCCGGCGCCCCATCGCACGCGGCCGTCGGCGGTCTTGATCTGGATGTAGGAGATCGCGCTGGCACCGGATCCGGCGCTCAGCGCGTGCTCGCGGTAGTTGGCGACCTCGAACTTCGGCGCGCCGGCCGCGACGAGCGCGGCGACGAACGCGGCGATCGGGCCGTTGCCCTCGCCCTGGGCCTTCACCTCCGCGCCGAGGCGCTTGAGCGACGCACGTGCCTGGAACCGGCCGCCCACGCCGTCGGCCTGGAAGTGGACCAGCTCCCACGGCGACACGCGGTCCACGTACTCGCGCCAGAACATCGCCTTGAGCTCGTCGGCCTTCACCTCGCGGCCGAGGGCGTCGACCAGGTCGTTCGCGATAGGGCCGAACTCGCGCTGCATGTCCTTCGGCAGCTCGATGCCGAACTCCGCCTCCAGCAGGTACGCGACGCCGCCCTTGCCGGACTGGCTGTTCACGCGGATCACCTCCTGGTAACGGCGGCCGATGTCGGCGGGATCGATCGTGAGGTACGGGACGTCCCAGTTCGGACGGCCGCCCTTGTCCCATTCGGCGAGGCCCTTCTTGATGGCGTCCTGGTGCGACCCGCTGAACGCGGTGAAGACGAGTTCGCCGGCATAGGGCTGGCGCGGCGGCACGGTCATGCCGGTGCACCGTTGGTAGACGTCCACGACGCTGCCGAGGTCGGTGAAGTCGAGCCCCGGGGCGATGCCGTGCATGTAGAAGTTCAACGCGACGGCCACGAGGTCGAGGTTGCCGGTGCGCTCGCCGTTGCCGAAGAGCGTGCCCTCGACGCGGTCCGCGCCGGCGAGCAGGCCGAGCTCGGTCGCGGCGATGCCCGTGCCGCGGTCGTTGTGCGTGTGCAGGCTGACGATGAGCGAACCGCGGTCGCGGATGTTCCGGCACATCCACTCGATCTGGTCGGCGTAGACGTTCGGCATCGCCACCTCGACGGTGTCGGGCAAGTTCAGGATCATCTTGCGCTCCGGCGTGGGGCGCCACACGTCCATCACCGCCTCGGCGATCTCCTTGGCGAACTCCACCTCGGTCATGCTGAAGCTCTCGGGCGAGTACTGGAGCCGCACGTCCGTGCTGGCCAAGCGCGGCAACCGCTCCTGGATCCAGCGCGCGCCCTGCACGGCGATGGCCTTGATCTCCTCCTTGGACTTGCCGAAGACCACGCGGCGCTGCGCCGGCGAGGTGGAGTTGTAGAGATGGATGATGACCTTCTTGGCGCCGACGAGCGATTGGACGGTCTTCTCGATGAGGTCCTCGCGGGCCTGGACGAGGCACTGGATGGTGACGTCGTCCGGGATCCTGCCTTCCTCGATCAACCGGCGGTTGAAGGCGAACTCGGTGTTGGAAGCGGACGGGAAGCCGACCTCGATCTCCTTGAAACCGCACTTCACCAGCGCGTCGAAGAGCTCGAGCTTCTGCGACACGTTCATCGGCACGGCGAGCGCCTGGTTGCCGTCGCGGAGATCCACGCTGCACCAGGTCGGGGCGGCGGTGAGGACGCGGTCGGGCCAGCGTCGGTCGGGCAGGCTCACCGGTGGGAACGGGCGGTATTTCGATGCGGGGTTCTTCAACATGGCGGCGTTATCTCGTGGTGTCGTCGGCCCTCAGGTCGCGGCCCGCGTCGTGGAAAACAAAAAGCCCCACGGCCGGGTCGCGGCGGCGGGGCGGGAAGCTTCGTGGTCGCTCACCAGACCCCGGCGGCCGCGCGGCTGATCAGCAGCGCGGCGGTCATGAGCCGGAGGTTGGCGACGGAAATCACGCCGGGCTTTTAGGCCGTGGACACAGGCGGCGCAAGCCCCAAGATGCCCCGTGGCCCGGTCATCGGCTCGTCCGCCGCAGGTGCCGAGACCCAAGGCAACCGAAAACAGGGCTTGCACGGAAACTTACCACCCGTCATTTTCCCCGCTCCTTTGACGGAACGCCGGTCCCCGACCGGACACTCTAAGCACAGCACCTATGGTCAAGATTCGTTTGAAACGTGTCGGCACGAAGAACACTCCGGTCTACCGCGTGGTCGTGGCCGACCGCCGCAGCCCGCGCGATGGCAAGTTCATCGAGGAGATCGGCACCTACCAGCCGCTCAAGGCGGACGCCATCAACTTCACCCTCGACCTCGAGCGCGTGAAGTATTGGGTCGGCGTCGGCGCGCAGCCGAGCGAGACCGTGGCCAGCATGATCAAGAAGGCGAGCAAGGCGGCTGCCACGGCGCAGCCGGCCTGAACCTTCCACGACCCGCGGCCATGCAGGCATTCGTCGAGTTCGTCGTGAAAGGGCTGGTCGACCAGCCTGACGACGTGCAGGTCGTGCCGGTCGAGAAGGGCGGTCTGACCGTGTACGAGCTGAGCGTCGCCCCGGGCGATGCCGGCAAGGTCATCGGCCGTAGGGGCACGACCATCCAAGCGATCCGGGCGCTGCTGCAGGTCGGTGCCCAGAAGAAGGGCGTCCGCTGCACGTTGGACCTGGTTGAAGATTGACGGGCAAGGCCCGCGCGGGCTGACAGGGCCGCGCGAACCGCCGATGAGAATCGATGTCCTGACCCTCTTCCCCGCGATGTTCGCGGGGCCGCTCGACGAGAGCATCGTCAAGCGCGCCCGGACGGCGGGGATCCTCGACCTGAGGATACATGATCTGAGGGATTGGACGCACGACCGTCACCGGACGGTCGACGACACTCCCTACGGCGGCGGCCCCGGGATGGTGCTGAAGCCGGGACCGATCTTTGAAGCAGTCGAGGCCCTGAAGGCGGCGAGCGGGACGAGGACCAAGGTGGTCCTCACCTCCCCGGCCGGGCGGACGTTCACGCAGGACGTCGCCCGCGAGCTGGCCGCCGAGGAGAACGTGCTGCTGGTGTGCGGCAGCTACGAGGGGTTCGACGAGCGGGTGCGCGAGCACTTGGCGGACGACGAGCTGAGCATCGGCGATTATGTGCTGACCAACGGGGCCCTGCCCGCGATGGTCGTCATCGACGCCGTCACCCGGCTGTTGCCCGGCGCGCTGGGCGATGACGCCAGCAGCCAGGACGAGTCGTTCAGCCACGGGCTGCTCGAGTATCCGCAATACACGCGGCCGGTCGAATTCAGGGGCTGGCGCGTGCCGGAGATTTTGCAGTCGGGGAACCATCCCGCCATCGAACGATGGCGGAGGGCGCAGGCGATGAAACGCACCGCCGAACGCAGGCCCGACCTGTGGGAGAAAATGAAGTGGGCGAAGCCCGCGGGAAAGATTTGAGGAACGAGCCATGAACAAAGGTGCATTGTTTGAAAAGATCGAGTCCGAGCAATTCCGCAAGGAGCCGGCAAAGTTCAACGTGGGCGACAGCGTGCGCGTCCACACCAAGGTCGTCGAAGGCGACAAAGAGCGCCTCCAGGTGTTCGCCGGCGTCGTCATCGGGATGCGCGGCCACGGCCTGAACGAGACGTTCACCGTCCGGCGCATCAGCTACGGCGAGGGCGTCGAGCGCATCTTCCCGCTCCACTCCCCCCGCGTGGACAAGGTCGAGGTCGAGCGCGAAGGCAAGGTCCGCCGCGCCAAGCTCACCTACCTCCGCAAGCGCATCGGCAAGGGCGCCACCTTCGTCAAGGAAGCCGCCTACGACGCC
>JBBRQL010000322.1:0-4067 GCA_038226425.1 Verrucomicrobiota bacterium | reverse complement strand
GAGAAAGTATGCCGCGCCAAGCCGGTCTCGGTGACGGCCGATGAATGGAAACGCCGCGTGGAACAAGCGACGGGGCGCGATGTGGAGCCGATGGCCAAAGATTGAGCGGGATTTTCGGCGTTCGTCGCCCCGGGGTTGGCCACGGGACTCTTCTAATTCGTGGAAGGCGCGCCCGCGCGCCTTACGACCTCCCGTAAAGCCGCGAAGTCGCCTCGGCCTTGATATCGCCGTTCCTGATGGCGCGCGGGCAGGAGGTGAAGCTTCGGGCGATGGGCATCCGAACTTCCGTCGGTCCGCGGCGCGGATACCGGTGCCGGTCAGTTCTCGCGGAAGACCAACGTCTGGAAATCCCGCGCGCTCCGGCGCTGGATCAGGGCGACGTAGTGCCGCTTGGCCCGGCCGTAGGCCGCCTCGATGCGGATCTCGAAGGTGGTGCTGATCGTGATGAAGCGCGGTGGGGCCGGGACCGGGGCGCCTCCACCGCCGCCGGCGGGTCCCATCAGGCGGTTGATGTCGCCGGGGTTCCGGGCAGGTTCGTCGTCCGCCGTGCCGTCGGCGCCGTCGGGACCGGCCCGCGCCTGCACGATCTGCCGGGCCATGATGCGGTCGCCACGGAAGGCCATCGTCAGCACGGGCAGCGAAGCGGTGTTGATGTTGATCTGGCCGGCCGAGATGGCGCAGAACAGGTCGACCAGCCCCGCGGAGACGACGTCGACATCGTTGTGCCGGAGCCGGTCGATGCCGCGCAAGGGGCCATGGTCGGGCGGTTGTCCGAAGAACAGCTCCGGCGTGATCCCTCGGACCTTGAGCAGCTCGCCGATATCGTCGATGGGGCCGTTCTTGGCGCGGTAGGGAGGGTCGAGGTTGAGGTAGAAATCGGTGCTCTCCGCGCCGCCGCCGGCGGTGGGGTGGTCGTCGCGGTCGCGCCAATCGGTCAGGGCCGCGTTGATCTGGGCGGCTTCCGAGGCCCCGGCCCCGGCCATGCCCAGCCCCGCCTCCAACGCGAGCGGGTCGGCCTGGTTGATGTTGAGCTTGCGCTCCTGGTCGACGATCTCGATCGAGAGATGGCCTTCGCCGACGGTGATGTCCTTGAGCGAGATCCCTTCGAACGGGTCCTCCATGAGGTCGCCGATACGGTTGCCGTTGCCGCCGGGCCCGCCGGCCCAGAACTGGTTCAGCCCGTTGTAGCCTTGTTCGCCCGGGATGCGCTGCTGCTCGGCGAGGACCCACTTGGCGAACTCCACGCCGGAGAGGCCCAGCCATTCGAGTTCACCGCTGGCGGAGGTGTTGGTCGCCAGCTTGGTCTCGACCTTCATCGAATAGGCGAGGATGCCGGCCGCGATGCCCATCGCGAGCACCATCAGCATCACGATGATGAGCGCGATGCCGCGGCGGTGGCCGACGGGATGATGGGGATGGGCGAGGCGCATCGGGTCTCGGTCCTTCAGCGGGGCGGAGCGCCCGCGGCCCCGACCGCGCTCGACGGGATGCGCACGACGCGCGACACCAGCTCGGCCGGGCGCTTGGAATAGCGGCCCTGCGAACCGAAGCCCAAGGTCACGCGGACGACCTGCGGCAGCTGGTTGGTGGACAGCCATTCCGGGATGTACTCGCCGCGGCGGCCGTCCCAGAACTCGAGCTGGAAGACGGTCACTTCCTTGGCCAGCACGATGGGGTACGACTCGAAATCACGATCGTCGGGCGCGAGCAGCGAGTTCTGCCGGAGGACCAGCTGGTTGTCCTGGTCCACGATGAAGGTGACCCGGCGCAGGCGCTCGCCGCGGAAGTAGCCGTTGCCCGGGAACGACCCGCTCAGGCTGGTCGCGATGCTGAGCGCGGCGAAGGAGCCGCTGGTGTCCGCGATGAACGAGTAGAGCGCCGCGTTCCCCTGGAACAGCTGCGCGCCGGTGAGCGCCTGGTCCAAGGTCTGGATGGCCATGCGCGAACGCTGCGCGTGCGCGGCCAGCTTCATGGTGGCATCCGCGCTCTGCATCACGATGCGCCAAGTGCCGAACAACGACACGAGCACCAGGGCGAAGATGGCCATGGCGACCATCACCTCCACGAGCGTGAAGGCGCGGCGCATCCGCGGCGTGGTGACGGCCCCGGCCGATCGGTTGGCGGCGGGGGTCCTCATCGCAGCGAGCGTTGGGCGGATTCCGGCCGGAAGAGCAGGATGCTCATCTTGGACTCCGTGGTCGAACGGTCGAACGCGGACCACACGAGGAAATCGACGCGGAACAGGCCGTTGGTCTGCACCTGGGTGATCTCCCGTTCCCATGCGTAGCCGGGATGGAACTCGCCGAAATCGCCCGAGGTGATGCCTTCCTCCAACCGGTTGGTGAGCGACAGCTCGGCCGCGAGGCTGCTGGCCTCGACGTGGACCCGTTCCAGCGCGCGGGCGTTGCGGAGGCTGGACGAGCAGACCGCCAGGATCCCCATCAAGGCGATGGCCAGCACCGCCGCGGCCACCACCACCTCGATCAAGGTGAACGCCGATCCCGGTCGCGGCTCCGCGCGCAGAGGCGCCGTCATCGGATGTCCTCCACGGTGAGGTATCCGGTGATCAGCTCGGACGTGATGCGCCGGGCCTCGCGGCGTTGCCATTGGAGCTCGGCATCGAGCGCATCGCAGGTGCCGTTCGGGTAGAAGCGGACCGCCGCGGCGTCGTCCACGCCGGCCACGGCGTCGCGCCCGTTGATCATCAGTCGGCGGAAGGCCACGTCGTCGGGCAGCTCGGCATGGAACAAAGGTCTGGCGTCCTCACGGCCCGGGCGCGCGTCGGACGGCGGCGGCCCGCCGGCTTCGCGCAGCGTGGACGCCTCGACGCGGATGCCGGTGGCCTGTTCGTCGGCGAAGACGACGACCTGCATCGTGCGGCCGGTCAGGATGGCCCGCGAACGCGCCTCGCGGCAGGCCTCCAAGAAGTCGTTCGTCGCCCGCACCAACGGCGGCTTGGTGGCGGCGCGGAGCGCGGGGATGGCGATCATCATCATCAGCGCGCCGATGGTGATGGCGACCATCAGCTCGATCAGGGTGAAGCCGGCGCGGCGCGCAGGACGTGAACTCACGCACCACGCATCACGCTTCACGACCGCCACGCTTTGCCCTGCGGTCGCCTCCGCACCACCGGTCCCCGCTCCTTTGTCCGCGCCACGCGTCATCGCTGGATGCTCTGCGTGATGGCGAACATCGCCGACATCACGCTCATCAAGAGGAAGCCGACGATGACGGCGATACCGACGATCATCAGGGGCTCGATCAGGTTCGTCATCGCGCGCAGCGCCAGCGTCAGCTCGCGCTCGTAGGTCTCGGCCACGTTCTCCAGCGAGCCGGGGATGTCGCCCGTCTCCTCGCCGATCTTAAGGAGGTCGATCATCAGCTGCGGGAAGAGGCCGCTCTTGGCGAGCGGTTGGGCGAGCGTCTTGCCGTCGGTGACGCCTTCGCGCGTCTTCGCGATGGCCTCGGCGAGCACGACGTTGGGGATGATCTGCTCGGTGATGCGCAGCGCCTGCAGCACGGGCACGCCGTTCTTGAGCAAGGTCCCGAGCGTGCGCGCGAACTGGCCGAACAAGTTCAGCTTCACCACGGCGCCGAAGATGGGGAGCTTCATCTTGAGGCGGTCGATGGACCGGCGTCCGTCCACGGTGGCATGGTATCGCTGGAACAGGATGGTCACCACGACGCCGACGATCGGGAACAGCCACCACCATGTCGTGATGAACCGGCTGGTGTCGATGAGCAGCTTGGTCGTCGCCGGCAGCTCGAGGCCCTGGATGCTCTCGAAGAGCGTCATGAACTTAGGGAGCATGACGGTCATGAAGAACACCACCAGCGCGACGCCCACGAGGCAGACGACGAGCGGATAGACCATCGCCGACTTGAACTTCGCCTGCACGTCCGCGAAACGCTCGAAGTGGGCCGCCTGCCGCCGGAGCACCTCCTCCAGGGCGCCGCTCTGCTCGCCTGCGCGGACCATGTTGATGACGATCGGCGGGAAGACATCGGGCTGCTTGGCCATCGCGTCGGAGAGCGAACGGCCTTCGGTGACGTCCTGCTTGAGCTGT
>JBBRQL010000321.1:0-4080 GCA_038226425.1 Verrucomicrobiota bacterium | reverse complement strand
TACGGCGACGCCGGAGCTTGGGTGTGGAGCGATTGCGGTTGGTATTGGCGCTCGAGCTACTCTTGGGGATGGGCGCCGTTCCACTACGGACGGTGGCATCGTGCGACCGGCTTCGGTTGGTGCTGGACGCCTGACTACCAATGGGCGCCGGCCTGGGTCACATGGCGCTCGTCCGGGGCGCATTGTGGTTGGGCTCCCTTGCCCCCCAGCAGCGGCTGGACCGTGGGGGTCGGTCTGACGTGGCTCGGTGGCCGTGCGGCGTTCGACTGCGACTTCGGGCTCGGTTTCGACAGCTTCGTCTATGTCGGCTGGAACCGCTTCTGTGATCCGTCCCCGTGGCGCCACCGGTTGGGCCGGTCGGAGATCGCTTCCGTCCACCAGCAGACGCATGTGGTCAACGACATCCGCGGGAACAACAACACGGGCGTCAACGTCGTCGGCAACAACAACACGGTCATCATCAACAACGGGCCTGGCCTGGATCCGGTGCAGAAGCACACGCGGGGCGAGATCACAAAGGCCCGGCTGGTGGACTCCCCGGACGCCGGACGCGCCTCGGCCTCCCGCGGTGCCGGAACGGCCACGGTGTTGCCGGTGTATCGCCCGACCATCAACGCGTCGGCGAGCGGTGCGCGGCCGGCGCCTTCGACGGCTTTGCTGGCGCGGCAGGAGAGAGGCGTGAACAGCGCCATCGCGGCCGGTCCTTCCGCTGGAGGCCAGGCCGGTGCCCGCCGTCCCGGCGTCATCAACGGGTCCGGCCGCGGGGAAGTGCCGGTCGCCCGGAGCGCGAACCCGGCGGCGAGCCCCTCGCCCCGTGGTGATCTCGGGATCAGCTCCCGTCCCGCCGGTCCGACCGGTGATGGCGGACGCTCTGCGGCGTCCCGTGCGCCGGTCATCGGCGGGCGTGGTACCGGATCGCCCTCGGTGGCGACGCCGGCGCGTCCTGCGGCTGCGGTCCCGGGGCCCGATCGTGGTCCCTCGCCCGGTGCCCCGGCCATCATCGGCCGCGGCACCGGAGCGCCGGTCCAGGAGCGTTCCGCGGCACCGGCTAGTCCCGGTCGTCCGCAGAGCTACCCGGGCGGACGAGCGCAACCGCAGTACGTGCCGCCGGTCACCACCATCCCGGCGGATCCCGCTCCGAACTACACGACGGCGCCGAATGTGCCGCGAGCCCAGACCAGTCGCGGCGAGGCCTCCAAGTTCCAGGTGCCGTCAGCCCGCCAATCCGCGCCGGAGCCGCAGGTCTCGGCGCCCCAGCCGGTCCAAGCTCCGGTCGTGGGACGCCCCTCGTCCACTTACAACGCCCAGCCGAGCGGTGTCTTCCGCAACGACGCCGCAAGGCCGCCGCAGGTCCAGCAGAGCGCACCGGCGCGGGTGTACCAAGCTCCGGCGGGTGCCACCGCTCCAAGCCCGAGCTTCACACCTCCACCCCAATATCGCAGCGTCCCGGAACGCAGTTATTCGCCTCCCGCACAGCGCTCGAGCCCTCCGCCGAGTCCAGCGAACGGCGGCGGTGGCAGCTCCGGCGGCGGCGCTTCGCGTCCGACGCCCGGCCATCGCGACACCACCCGTCCGAACTGAGTTCCAGTCTCCCGCATCCGCATGAACGCGCTGCCTTTCGCCGGCCTCCGCCGTGCTTCAGTGTTCCTTGTGTCGGCCGTCCTGGCCTGGTCGGGCCTCGTCCTCTGCTCCGCCGCACCGGCACCGGCGGGGAGGGTCTTGTTCGAGACGGGTTTCGAGAAGTTCGAGGGTTACGAGGTCGGTCTCGACCTGGTCGGACAGAGCGGATGGACCGCCTTCGGCAACGGCGGCAACGGCATCCTCGGCGACCCGCTCGCCGGCTTCCAAGGGCAGTACGCCTACATCGGTTTCTCCGCGCCGCCGACCAACCAGCTCGACCCCTTCAACATCTGGCGTCCGGTCAACCTCAAGCCGACCGGAGGCGCGCTGCCGGTGGTCCAGTTCACGGTGACCTTGCAGATCCAGGACTCCACCACGGCCGCGCCGCGCTTCGACGACTTCCGCTGGAGCGCGTACAGCGTCGACGAGCACCGCTTCTTCACCATCGACTTCGACAACGACCTCCGCGAGATCAACTTCATCCTCGACGATGGCGTCGGAGGGAAGGCGCCGCTCGTGCGACCGACCGGTTTCGCGTTCCGCAACGGCGAGC
Organism: Verrucomicrobiota bacterium; assembly: GCA_038226425.1. Classification (GTDB taxonomy): domain Bacteria; phylum Verrucomicrobiota; class Verrucomicrobiia; order Limisphaerales; family UBA9464; genus CAIVQB01. The sequence continues at coordinate 1,907 of JBBRQL010000321.1, read as the reverse complement.
CGTACGACCTGGTCGTGACGATGGATTTCGCCCGGAACCTGTGGTCGGCGAAGCTGAACGACGTCGTGGTCGTCCACGCCAAACCGATCACGACCAGCGGCGCGAAGCTCGACCTCGGTGACATCGATGCGGTGTGGGCCGTCCGCGATCCGGCCCAGCCGGGCGACAACTACATGGTCTTCGACGATTACCGGATCGTGGCGACACCGCTCGAAGATATCCCTCCGGAGCTCGAGGTCGTCGGACCTTTGGCGACCACCGGAGCCTTCATCGTGCGGGTGCTCGGTGAACCGGGGGTGACCTATACGCTTGAGGCCACGAGCGATTTCGTGGAATGGATCCCGGTCGCCACCGCCAAGGCACCGAGCCCGGACGGCTACGTGGACCTGCAGGACGGCGCCGCTCCTTCGAACAAGGCCCGTTTCTACCGCGCTGTGAGCCAGCCTTGATCTACGGCACCGGCGTCATGCCGGCTCGGGCACCGTCCGCGGGATACAGATACCGGTTGGGGACGTTCTCGATCGCCGGGACCGGGCGTCCGGCGGCCGCGAGCAGCTTGCGGATGTTCGCGTAGATGTCCCGTTCGGTCCGTTGGAACTGCCGCAGCAATCCGAGCTGGGCGTACGAGATCGGCGTCACGTCGAAGCACGCCGTCTCCCACTCGAATCCTTGGCCCCAGGTGATCCCGGGCAGACGGATGTCGGTCCGGGCACCTGCATCGATGAGCAGGCACATCAGCGGGTCGGACCTGTTCGCGTTCAAGTTGACCGTGTGGAAGATCGGCGTGTGGCCGCCGAAGCCGTGCGCATCGACGGCCGCCGTGGCGTCCGGATCCGCGCCGAGCTCGAGAAGCGCGCGGGCGGCTCTCAGGTTCCCGTATTCGGCGGCGACATGGAGCAACGGCGCACCGGTCAACGGCGTGAAGGCGGAGACCATCGTCGTTCGGTGGCGGAGAAGCGAAGGCTCCGCACGGACCGCGGCGGCGACTGCGTCCGGATCATCGAGCAGGACCGCCGCGATCGCCGGGTCGTCGAGCACCGCGCCGCGGTCGAGCAGCAGGCGCAGGCAGCTCGGGAACCGGTCGGACCGGGAGTACATCTCGGTCAGCCGTCGGACCAATGTCTTGCCGCGGACCGTGGCCCTTGGCGAGAGACCTGCGTCGAGGAGCGAACGCATCTCATCGAGGTCGTGGATCTCGGTCGTGCCGACGAATGCTTCGCCCAAGTCGCTCATACGATCAAGGCGGTCACGGCGCGACGAGCGTCCGGCGGTGGCGCTTCCTGCCCGGGAACGCTCACCGTCCTGCGCCGCGGCCGGTGTACTTCAGGTCGTTGGTCAGCTTGATACCGGTCTTCGGTTTGTAGAGCAATCCGAACTTCGCGAGATTGCTGCTCACGGTGGCGAGGCTACCGACCATCTCGCCGAACTGCGCCCGCAACGCCTCGTCCTTGAGCGCCGCGCCGGCGATGCCTTTGCCGGCCTGCAGGTCCGCGGTGATCAGCTTGAGGTCGCTGGTGGCCGCCGCCGCGCCGTGCAACGCGGTCTGGAGCTCGGGCTTCGCGGAATCGATGGCGGACTGGAGGTTGGACGCGGTCGTGATGAGCGTCAGGGAGAGGGTGTTCAAGTTGCTGAAGGTGACCCCGACCATCGGCCCGTTGGTCGCGATCACGCCCTGGACGTCGCCGACGGCGGCCTCGGCGCGCTCGGAGACACGGCGGAAGTTGACCGCGGTGGCGGCGAGGTTGGTGAGGACCTGCTCGCTGAGGAGCACCTTGTCGACGCGGGCGACGGCGCCGTTGATCCGGTCGACGGCGGTGTCGAGCTTCTGCATGAGCCCCATCGCCGATCGTGCCGCCTCCTGGAGGTTGAACGGGACCTGGGCCCGGACGACCGAGCCGTCCTTGAGC
>JBBRQL010000320.1:0-4130 GCA_038226425.1 Verrucomicrobiota bacterium | reverse complement strand
TTCGCGACCCGGAGCCGGTCGCCGACGTGGATTTCCTCCAGATCGAGAGCACCTACGGGGCCCGCGACCACGGCAGCGCCGCGAACTCGCTCGACGAGCTCGACCGCCTGATCAACGCCGCGATCGACCGAGGGGGCCGCGTGGTCATCCCGGCCTTCTCGGTGGGCCGCACGCAGACACTGGTCTACGAGCTGCACCAGCTCACGCTCGCCGGCCGTCTCCCGCGGCTCCCCATCTTCGTGGACAGCCCGCTCAGCGTGAACGCCACCGAGGTGTTCCGCCTGCATCCGGAGTGCTTCGATGACGAGACGAACCGCTTCATCCAAGAGCAGGGCAACCCGTTCGGCATGTCGAACCTCACCTACATCCGCGATGTGGAGCAGTCGAAGAAGCTCAACGACATCGTGGGACCGTGCGTGATCATCAGCGCGTCCGGCATGGCCGAGGCGGGGCGCATCCGCCACCATCTAAAGAACAACGTCGGCGACCCGAAGAACCTCGTCCTCTTCGTCGGCTTCTGCGCCGACCACACGCTCGGCGCGCAGCTCCGCGGCGGTTCGAGCCCGGTGAACATCTTCGGCGAACCGCATGTCGTCCGCGCCCAAGTCGCCGCGATCGACGCCTTCTCCGGCCACGCCGACCGCAAGGAGCTGGCCTGGTACGTCGGCCGGCTCACCGGGGACATCCGCAAGATCAGCGTCGTCCACGGCGAAGAAGAGCAATCGCTGGTCTTCGCCGAGACGCTGCGGACCACTTTGCGGCCCGGCGCCGAGGTGACGGTCCCGGTGCGCGGACAAGTCATCGAGTTCTGAGCGCGGCGGCGTGATCCTGCGGCCGGATCCGCGTCTCGTTGGTCGCCTGCGGCGGACCCGGCCGCTGGAAGTGGTCGACCGCCTCACTCCGCGTGGTAGCCGTGCCAGAGCCAGACGAGCGTGTCGGCCAGCGTCTGCTCGAACACCTTCCGGTCGCAGTGGCCGGTGGCCAGGCTGTACACGAAGCGATGGTTGTAGCCCTTCTCCTGGAGCGCGGCCTCGGTGCGTTTACCGGCCATCACCCAGTTGTGCTGGGTCGATTCGGGATCCTTGGCGCGGATGTCGTTCTCGGAGACGTGGGTGAAGATGCGCAGCGGCTTCTTCGGGCCGTTCGCGATGAGCTTCATGCTGGAGTGGTACTCCCACGCGCCGAACGGGAACTTGGCCTCCTCCGGAGCGTCGTCGTCCTGCTGGTCGACGAACGTGCCGGAGTACGCGGCCACGCGGCGGAAGAGGTCGGGGCGGAACCACGCCATCGTGAGCGCCGCCGCGCCGCCGGAGCTGCAGCCCATCGTCGCGCGGCCCCACGGGTTGCTGGTGATGGCGATGTGCGGATAGGCCGCGCGCACCTGGGCGTCGCCGAGCACCGCGGGGAAGACCTCGTCGTTGATGAACCGCGCGAAGCGGTCGGACATCGTGTCGTATTCGAGGCCGCGCTCGCTGTCCTTGCCGTCGTTGCCGCCGTTCTCCACGGCGATGGTGATGAAGGTCGGCAGCCGGCGGTCGGGGTCCTTCGAGACCGTCAGGTTGTCCAGCGCGTTGCGGACGAGGTTGAGCTGGCTCGGGCCGTCGTGCGTCACCAGGACCGGCGCGGCGGTGCCGTCGCGGTAGGCGGCGGGCACGTACACGAAGATCTTGCGCTCGGTGCGCACGGCCTTCTTCGCGGGCAACAGCGTGGTGTCGTCGCCGCGGAAGATCTTGCTCTCGGCCAAGCGCATCGTGAACTCGAAGGATCTGCCCTTGGGATTGCCCTTGTCGGCGAGATCGGCATCGACGGCGTAAGCAGGCCCGATGGTGAAGCTGCCGTCGCCCGCGGTGCCGGGTTTCTCGGAATAGCTTCCCGTGGCGCAACCGGAAGCGGATGCGAGAGCGAGCAGGACTGCGGCGACGAGCCGGCGCGCGGAAGCGGTCGATGGAAGAGGACTTGGCATGACCGATTGGTCGGACAACGGGGACCGGGACTCAAGCGGGAACTGCCGACGACTTGAGAATGCTCGGCGCGGCCCGCTCGGTCCGTGGAAAATCCGAGCACGCGCCTCGTCGCATGCGCCTCGTCGCATCCATGGCTCCCTGTCGTGATCGATCCCCTCCAAGCGGACGAAACCAAAGCCTCGGCTGGAAACGGCGGTGCCCATGGTCAACCCGCCGGTCCACCCGACCAGAATCTTCTCGCCGCTGTCGATGGCCCCCCCGATCTTGCGGGCATAACCATGCTCGAGACGAGACACCAGAGGTTGGCGAGCCGAAGGCGCTTCCTGCGCAAGATGGCCGGCACGATCGGCATCGCCATGGGGACCGCCGGGTTCGCGCTGGGGATCGGGACGGCGGGCTACCACCACTTCGCCGGGTTCGGCTGGGTCGACTCCTTGCTCAACGCTTCGATGATCCTCACCGGCATGGGACCGGTCGGCACTTTGGCCACGACCCAGGCGAAGCTGTTCGCCTCCGCCTACGCATTGTTCAGCGGGTTGGTCTTCCTCACGATCATCCTCACGTTGCTGACCCCGGTCGTGCACCGCGTGCTGCACACGTTCCATCTGGACGAGGAAGACCTGAAGAAGCGGCGTTGAGGCCGCGACGTGCTGACCTAGGTCAAGGCGATGGCGGTGAATCCGGCCAAGATCCACACGTCCGATGACACGTCCACCTCCTTTGAACCTGTGAAAACGCTCCACCGGATCTGTGCATCCCTCGCGATCGCGTCGGCGATGCTGGCGCCGATGGCGCGGGCAGAAAGCGAGGAGGCGTTCGAGCAACCGCCGGTCTCGTATTCGGCCACCGCGCCGAACGATGCCGTCACCCGTTTGGAACAACGGCTGGCGTCAGGCGAAGTGCGACTGGTCGGCGACGACCGCGCGATCCTGCGGGAACTGCTGCGGACGCTCGGCGTCCCCGAGTCGAGCCAGATGCTGGTGTTCTCCAAGACGAGCTTCCAGGCGGGCATCATCCATCCGGGCAACCCTCGGGCGCTCTACTTCTCGGACGATTGCTACGTCGGATGGGTGCCGGGCGGGCTGATGGAGGTGACCAGCATCGATCCCCAGCTCGGGCCGGTCTTCTACAGCTTTGATCCGAGAGCGAAACCCGAGGCACGCCCGCGCTTCACCCGCGACCAAGATTGCATGCGCTGCCACGGCGGGACGTTCGTGCGCGAGATCCCGGCGGTCTTCGTGCGGTCCATCCCCACCGACCGATCCGGCCAGCCCATCTTCAGCCAAGGATCCACGGTCGTGGACGATTCGACACCGGTCGCCGAGCGCTGGGGCGGCTGGTATGTGACCGGCATGCACGGCACGACCCGGCACCGGGGGAATCTGTTCAGCCGCGAAGCGGACGGACGGCTCGTGGTGGACCTGGACCACGGCGGCAACCGCAAGGACCTGCCCGCGGTCGCGGGCGGCGCTCGGTATCCTGCCCAGACCAGCGACATCGTCGCGCTCATGGTGTTCGAGCACCAATGCGCGATGCAGAACGCGCTCACCCGGGCGGCGTTCCAGTGCCGGCGGATGCTCCGTTACCAGCAGAACCTCCAGAGCGACCTGAAGGAGACCGTCACCGACGGCCCCACCTACGACAGCGCGCGCCGTGTGTTCGATTCCTGCGCGCAGGATGTCCTCGACCATCTGCTCCTCAAGGACGAGGCCGCGTTGCCCGGAGGCGGCATCGCCGGCAGCCCCGAGTTCGTGGAGGCCTACCGGCGATCGGCTCCGCGCACGAAGGACGGGAGGTCGCTCAAGGACCTGGACCTGCAGCAGCGGCTTTTCCGGGTGCGCTGCAGCCCGCTCATCTATTCGCGCACGTTCCGGGAGTTGCCCGATCATCTCCGCTCCCGGATCAATGCCCGGTTGAGGGCCGTCCTCGACGACCCGGCGAAAGAACCTCGCTACGCCTACCTGACGGCCGGAGAACGGACCTCCATCCGCGGCATCCTCTCGGAGACATTGCCCGAGGTGTTGCGACCGTGAACCGGTCGCGGTCGGCCGCCCTGGATCAGAGCACCTTGAGCACGACCACGGTGAGGTCGTCGGCCTGCGGCTCGGGATGGGTGAACTCGCGGGCGGCGCCGCAGATCTGCTCGAGGATCTCGCCGGCGGCGAG
>JBBRQL010000319.1:0-4132 GCA_038226425.1 Verrucomicrobiota bacterium | reverse complement strand
ATGCCGGGAGGCGGATTCAGCAGAACGTGCGAAAAAAATGCAACCTGTGCCCCTTGGATGCGGTCTAGGGCATCGGTCGAAAGTTTACGATGGTGAACGTCTTCAATGTCGCGCGGAGCATGGTGGCCGCGATCGCCCGCCCGGGCGCGCGGCGCGGGACGTCGCGGTGCCGGGCGTCTTGGTCCGGCGCCGCCATGTGCGCGGCTCTGGCGTGGATCTTGTGCGATGCCACGGCCTCGGAGCGGGTGCCTTGGAGGTCCACGGCGGCGCCGCTGCCTTTCGGCCGGATCCCGGCGGTGTGGGACCATCATCCCGAGCCTGCGTTCCCGGGCCTCCGGTTCGAGCATCCGGTCATCCTCGTCACGCCGCCGGGCGAGACGAACCGCCTCTTCGTCGGCGACCATTCCGGCCGCATCTGGCAGATCACCAACATGGCGACGCCGACCAAGACGCTCTTCATCGACCTTCGCGACCGCGTCCACGAGGAGAACGAAGGCGGCCTGCAATCATTGGCGTTCCATCCGGGTTTCGCCTCGAACGGCCGGTTCTTCGTCTCGTACATGGGCTCCGAGACCGTGGACGGCACGACGAACCTCTACGACCGGGTCAGCAGCTTCAAGGTGATGGCCCGTTCGCGGAACCACGGTGATCCCGGCAGCGAGCAACGGCTGATCGACCAGTACGACCGGCATCCGGACCACAATCTCGGCGACCTGCATTTCGGGCCCGACGGATACCTGTACATCTCGATGGGCGACGAGGGCGGCAGCCACGACCAGTTCGAGAACGGCCAGCGCATCGACCACAATTTCTTCGCCGGTCTGCTGCGGATCGACGTGGACTTCCGCGGCGGCAACTTGGTACCGAACCCTCATCCGGCGGTGGTCCCGGACACGTACTTTGTGCCGGTGGACAACCCGTGGGTCGGAGCGACCGAGTTCCGCGGGAACCCGGTGGATCCATCGGAGGTGCGGACCGAGTTCTACGCGGTCGGTTTCCGCAATCCGTGGCGGTTCGGCTTCGATCCGTTGACCGGCGAGCTCTACTCGAACGACACCGGCGACCAGACCCGCGAAGAGGTCGACCGCGTCGTGAAAGGCGGCAACTACGGCTATCCGATCATGGAGGGCCGTAGCACCGGGCCGCGTCCCGCCGCCGGCCCGCACGGCGACGACCTCATCCCACCGCTCACCGAGTACGGCCGCGAAGTGGGCGGATCGATCGCCGCGGGCTTCTTCTATCGCGGCGACAAATATCCCGAGTTCGACGGTGCGTGGCTCGTCTCCGACTACAGCTTCGGGTTCCTCGGCGCGATGCGCTTCAACGCCGACGGCACGGCGCGGCCGATCGACTGGTTCACCTGGGACAACGGCACCGCCACCTACGCGCTCGACCCGTCGAACGGAGACATCCTGCTCGCGAACTACCTCGACGGCACGATCCATCGCCTGATGCGCACGCCGGAACCGGGAGCGACGCCCTTGCCGCCGACGCTGGCGGACGCCCATGTGTTCGACGACCTCGCCACGTTGCGCCCGGTGGACGGCGTCGTGCCGTACGAGGTCAACGTCCCCTTCTGGTCCGACGGCGCGGTCAAACGGCGATGGTTCTCGCTGCCCGACGCCTCGCAATCGTTCGCGTTCAACGCGGACGGCCCGATGTATCTGCCGCCGGGCACGACGTTCGTGAAGAACTTCGAGCTGGAGATGATCAAAGGCGTGGAGGCCTCACGGCGGCGGATCGAGACCCGCGTCACCGTGCTCAGCCCGTCGGGCGTCGCGCAGGGCTTCAGCTACCGCTGGGACGATTCGCAGACGAACGCGACCTTGGTGCCGTCGTCGGGCCTCGACGAGACCTTCACCATCCACGACGGCGGCCAGGTCCGCACGCAGCGCTGGCATTTTCCCGCACGCCAAGAATGCGTGTCCTGCCACAACGTCGTGGCCGGCCCGGCGCCGAGTTTCGTCTCCCCGCAGCTGAACCTCGACCTCGACCTCGGCGACCGCACGGTCAACCAGCTCGTCGCGCTCTCCGAAGCCGGCTACCTTGAGGGCGTGCCGGCGTCCACCCGACGCCTGCCGGTCGTCGCGCATGCCACGAACACAGCGTGGAGCCTCGGATGGCGCGCCCGGTCGTTCCTCGCCGTGAACTGCGCGCCCTGCCATCAGGCCCACGGCCTAGCCAACCGCCTCTGGAAGGCCGACCTCGCGACGATGCTCGGTGAGACGGAACTCATCCGGTCCGTCCCGTACGACGACCGGGGCGACGCGCAGAACCTCGTCATCGCTCCCGGCTCGGCCGAGCGTTCGGTCCTGTTCCAGCGCCTCGCGTCTTTGGAGCGCGGCCACATGCCGCCGATCGGTACCAGCGTCCTGGACGAGACCGATATCGCGCTCATCCGCGACTGGATCGAGCAGGAGACGCCTTCGTTCATCAGCTACCACGACTGGATCGCTCAGGTCGACGAGGACGCGGCGCCGACCGTCCCGCCCTACCGGCGCGACGACGATTTCGACGGCGACGGCGCGAGCAACGAGTTCGAGTGGCTCTCCGGGAAACCGCCCAGCGCGCCGAGCGAGGACCTCGGCCCGCGGATCGAGGTCATCGACGGCGAGGCCCGGCTGACCTTCCACCGGCTGGCGGACCGCGACTACGACGTGCAATGGACCACCGATCCGGACGTGCCCGAGTCGTGGGAATCGCTCGACGACCCCGAGAACGCCTTCTTCCTCCGGTCGGAGGATTCGGAGGCGAGCATCCCGCTCCCGCCCGGCGGGACCGGACGGTTCTTCCGGGTTATCCTGAACGAACGGTGAACAGGTGCGATCAGAAGTGGCGGACACTTGGGGAGCGTTGCCGCCAGAGTGTTCTCCAGCGCGGAACTGGCCGGACGGACAGCCGATGCACCGACGACTTCCGGCGGCTTTCCCCTCTCCCGGAGGGAGAGGGCCAGGGTGAGGGGGAACAGCTGCCCACCCATCGTGGCGCCAAGGGTTTGATCGCTCCTTTCTCCCTCTCCCCGGCCCTCTCCCGCTGGGAGAGGGAGGATCGAAAGGCCGCTCTGGACCGTCCGAGGCCGGACCGATGAGAGCGGGCAGACACCGCAGCCCTGTCAATGCATCCGGGAGTCCAGGGCGTTCCGCTCCCCCCTCCCCACTCCTTCCTCCTCTGTCCTTCCTCCTCTGTCCTCCACTTCTGATCGCATCGCGCGCGAACCGGCGCGTTGCGGTCCGCGGGCGCTCCGGCAAAGTCCGCGCGTGGCCTCCGCTTCCCTCTCCCAGATCGTCGCCCACTGCGAACACCGGCTCGCGCCCTCGACGTTCACCGACTACGACCGCGCCTGGAACGGACTCCAGGCCGAGAACTCCGGCCGCGTCACCCGCATCGCCGCCGCGGTGGACGCCTCCCTCACCACCGTCGAACTCGCGATCGCCGCGAAGGCCGACCTGCTGCTGGTGCATCACGGGTTGTTCTGGGGACAGACGCTGCCGTGGACCGGCCGCCGCCACGCGTTGATGCGCCGGCTCGTCGAAGGCGATCTCGCGGTCTACTCGCAGCACCTGCCGCTCGACGGCCATCCGGAGATCGGCAACGCCGCGCAGCTCGCCCGCGCGCTCGGGTTCAAGCGCCTCAAGCCGTTCTTCGCCAGCAAAGGCGCGTTCATCGGGGTGCAGACCGCGCTCGCCAGACCGCTGCCGCGAGAGGCTCTGGCCGCACGTCTCACCGAAGTGCTCGGCGCGCCGGTGAAGGTGCTGCCCGGCGGCGCGGATGTCTGCCGCCGCATCGGCATCTGCACCGGTGGTGCGGGCAGCGAACTGCCGCAGGCCGCCCGCGAAGGCGTGGACACCTTCATCACCGGCGAAGGGCCGCACTGGACCTTCGCACTCGCCGAGGACGTCGGGATCAACGCGTTCTACGGCGGTCATTACGCGACGGAGACGTTCGGCGTGAAGGCCCTCGCCGCGGAACTGGCGAAGAAGTTCCACCTGCCGTGGGTCTTCATCGACCACCCGAGCGGATTGTGACCCAAGGACCGGAGCAGGGTCCGCGAAGGACGCGAATAGGCGCGAATAGGCGCGAAAAACTGAGGAGAATCGAAGCAGGACGATGTCCCTGAGGTTGGCCGGCCTTT
>JBBRQL010000318.1:0-4158 GCA_038226425.1 Verrucomicrobiota bacterium | reverse complement strand
CCCACATGGATCGTGCCGCCGTGATGGTACACGATGAAGTAGCACGCCATGAGGTAGATCCCGAACTCGTCCGGGCTGTCGTTCCGCACGAAGAACGGGTCGAAGACCGCCATGATCGAGGCCTGGGGGAGGCCCGGTCCGTCGTCCTGGATCAAGAGCTCGACACCGGCGGGCTGGACGGCGGTGGCCTCGCGGGCAACGGCCTCGAACCGTATGGTCGCGCCGTCCTGGAGGTTGGTCAGCTCGTCGCGGAGGAGGAGCTGGAAGAGCTTGCGGATCTTCGGATGGTCGACGCGGAGGCGCGGCAGGCCGGAGGAGATCTCGTTGAAGACCTGGATGCGGCGGCCGGCCAGCTCGAGGCCGAACTCGGTCACCGCCTCGGAGACCACGTCGCGCAGACCGATCTCGCTGTCGAACTGGAACGGTCCGGGCTGCGCGTGGTCGGAGAGGTCGTCGAGCAGGTCGACGAGCAGCTTCACCCGGCCCTGCACCTTGTGGTGGAAATCCTGCCAGAAGGCCGGGTGGTGGAGCTGGTTGAGGTCGAGGCTCTCGCGGTGGAGCATCTCGGGGGCGAGGTCGAGGAAGGTGCGGACGGCCGACATCGCGTTGCGCACGTGGTGGCCGAGGCCGGCGGCGAGCACGCCGAGGCTGAGCACCCGGTCGGTGATCACCATCTTGTGCAGCACCGACATCTTCTCGCGGAGCAGCTGGTCGCGCTCGTTCTGGACCGTGTAGAACTCGAGGGCGCGCTTGAGCACGTGCTCGAGCTCGTACGGTTCCCAGGGCTTGGTGATGTACTTGTAGATGGCGCCGTTGTTGACCGAGCCGATGGCGGCATCGAGGTCGGAGAAGGCGGTGGCGAGGATGCGGACGGTCTTGGGCCGTATCTGGCGCGAGCGCTCCAGGAACTGGACGCCTTTCATGCCGGGCATCCGCTGGTCGGACATGATGACGCCGATCTCGTCGCCGCGGGTCTCCAAGAGGTGGAGCGCGTCCTCGGCGTTGGACGCGGTGAGGATGCGGAAGGTGTCCTTGAAGCCGCGATCGAAGCCCTTCAGGGACTTCTCTTCGTCATCCACGTAGAGGATGGCGTATCGCTTGTAATCGTAGTGGGAATCCATGGCGGGCAGAGCGTTTAGGCGGGGCGTTTTTCTGTCACACAGTCGTCGGGAACTCCAATGCAAATTCGGTCCACTTTCCTGGGTCACTCCGGGCTTCGATGCGTCCGCCGGCCTCGTTGACGATGCGGTAGCAGATGCTCAGGCCGAGCCCGGTGCCCTTGCCCACGTCCTTGGTAGTGAAGAACGGGTCGAAAATCTTCCCCAAAATATCGGTATCCATCCCGGGACCGTTGTCGTGGAAGGTGATGACGCGGGCGGTATCCGACGCTTCGGCTCCGAGCACGATCCGGGCGGTCTCGCCGTCGATGAACTTCTTCTCGCCGAGCGCGTCGACGGCGTTCTGGAGCAGGTTGACGAACACCTGGATGAGCTTGTTGCGGTTCGCCCTCACCCGGAATCCAGGAGGGATCGCGTTGTCGATCGCGATATCCTTGGTCTCGGCGGCGAGGAACCGCAGCGCCCCGTCGGCGACGGCGCGGACATCCACGTCCTCCATCGCCCCGCCGTGAGGATGGGTGAAGGCCCTCATGTCGGTGACGATCCCGGCCACCCGGCTGAGCCCGTCGCCGATGTCGTGCAGGATGTCCTCGAAGTCGGCCTTTGCCTCGGCCGGCATCGAACGGCCCATCTTCTGGAGGGTGAAGATCCCCGTCTTGGCGTAGTTCAGCGGGTTGTTGATCTCGTGGATGATCCCCGCGCTCATGCGTCCGAGCGAGGCCATCTTCTCGGATTGCACGAGCTGCGATTCGGTCTCCTTCAACTGCTCCAGCGTCGCCTGGAGCTTCTGGTTCTGCCAAGTCAGCTCCTTCTGGAGCTTCTGGGAATCGACCAGGTTCTTGAGCCGGACCCGGAGCTCGGTCGTCGAGAACGGCTTGGTCAGGAAGTCGCTCGCACCGGCCGCCAACGCCGCGAGTTTGGTCTCGTCGTCGGCCCGCGCCGTGAGCAGCACGATGGGGATGTTGCGGGTCGGGAACCGCGCACGGACCTCGCGGCAGACGTCCAGGCCGTCTTTCTCCGGCATCATCATGTCGGAAAGGATGATGTCCGGCAGGAACTGGGCGGCCTTCTCGATCGCCTGCTGTCCGTCCACCGCCTCGAACACCTGGAACTGTCCGGAAAGCTGGGACCGCAGGAACCGCAACATGTCCGGCTCGTCGTCCGCGATGAGCACCCGTGGCCGTTGGTCGGTGGACGACATCGTGTCGGGCCGCAGGCTCTCCTTGAGCGGCGCGATGCCGGGGAAGAGCTCCGCCCTTCGGTAGAGGCTGACCAGCCAAGCGTCCTGCGGCTCGGCCGGCCCGGCCGGCGGGAGCACCGTGACGGTGACCGGCTGTGCCTGCGGATCGGCCCGGGGCGGATCGACCCATGGCAGGGCGATGGTGAAGGTCGTGCCCTTGTCGACCTCGCTGGTGACCGTCACATGGCCGCCCTGCGCCTCGACCAGCTCCTTCACGAGCGCGAGGCCGATGCCGGTGCCCTGGTGTTTGCGTTGGGAGCTGGTGTCGGCCTGCCAGAACCGGTCGAAGATGTGCGGCAGGTGGTCCGACTGGATGCCGACGCCGCTGTCGCCCACCTCGATCACCATCTCGTCGTCGCGGTGCTCGGCGCGGCAGGTGATCACGCCGCCGCTCGCGGTGAACTTGATCGCGTTGATGATGAGGTTGAACAGGACCTTCTCCAGCTTGTCCGGGTCGAGCATCGCGCGGCCCATCTGGTCGTCGAGGACGAGGCGGAGCTGGATCCGGCGGTCCTCGGCGAGCTTGCGGGTGGAGTTGACCACGCCGCCGAAGAACTGGGAGAGCGGCACGGACTCGCGCCGTACGGCGATGTGCCCGGAGTCGAGGCGGACGAGGTCGAGCAGGTCGTTGATGAGCTTGAGCAGGCGGAGGCCGTTCCCGTGCATCGTCTCCAGGTGCTCGTCGACCTCCGGCTCGCCGAGGCGGCCCCGCTGCCGGACGAGCGCGTCGAGCGGGCCGAGCAGCAGCGTGAGCGGGGTGCGGAGCTCGTGGCTGATGTTCGCGAAGAACCGGCTCTTCACCTCGTCGAGGTCGCGGAGCTTCTGGTTGGCCTCCTGCAGCTGGCGCTGGTTCTTGCCGAGCTCGAACCGGAGCGTGAACTCCCGCATCCGGAGCTGGTTGTAGAGCCAGTTGCCGGCGACAACGATCACACCCGTCAACGTGAGGAAGTACAGGTTGTTGAAGAGGTCCACCAGTTGGCCGTGGTTCGTCGGCCACCCGGCCCCGATGAAGCACGCCGAGACGTAGACCGCGACGACGCTGCCGACGATCGCGAGCGACTCGCGGACCGTCCAGCGGGCGACGACGTTGACGGCGATGAGGACGAGGTTCAGGCCGGCGTAGTAGTGGGACCCCCACTGCTCCTTGTGGCCGATCATGCCGGCGATGCACACGGCGGGCAGGAGCGCGATGAGCGGCCCGAGCATCCGCACGTTCCGCTCGCCCCACCGGGTGTAGTGGACGGCCAGCAACGCGCCCGTCATCAGCGAGCACAGGAGGCGGAGACCGAGGAAGACCTGGAAGACGTCGGCGGCGTCCTTGTAGACGACGTAGTCCAGCGAGGCCCCGAGGGGCATCAGGACGATGACCAACGCGCAGCCGAGCTTGCCGATCCGGAGGCGTTCCCGGAGGTCCTCCGCGTGGAAGGCCTCCTGGAACGCCGAATCGGCCTCCGGTCCGCCGTCAACGGTCGATGGGACGGCGGACTTCAAGGTAGATGTTGACGCCCGTCTCGTCCGCGCGGGTGACGATGTTCTCTTCGGGCACGCCCGACGGGTGGAGCAGCTTCAGCTGCTCGCGGTCACGGTAGACGAGATGCCAGTCGAGGATGAACTCCATGCCGTTCCGCGAGGGGTTGCTCGGGTCGACGTTGGTGGCGACCAGCAGGCCTCCGGGGGCGAGCATCTCGTAGAAGATGGTCATCAACCGCTGGCAGATGCGGTCGGAGAGGTAGTCGAACAGGCCGGCGCAGTAGATGAGGTCGTAGCGGGGCTGGCCGGGCTCGGGCCGGGAACCTTCCT
>JBBRQL010000317.1:0-4164 GCA_038226425.1 Verrucomicrobiota bacterium | reverse complement strand
CGTTGACACCGCTCGTCAGGGACGTTGAGACAACCAAGATTTTCTACTCGCATCTCGTGCCAAAGACCTGCCCGTCCCTGGTCGGGGACGATTACCCGTTGGTCTGCGAAATGAGTGCATCCCAAGGTGGAGCTGCTTGGGAAATCCAAGATGGAAGCCAATTTGCCGCTAATGAAGAGTTGGCGCTGGCCGCATAACGATTTCCATGGACGAGAAAAGCAGCCCCGGGATTTCATTCCAAAAGCTTCAGCTCTTGGAATGTGCGGTCGGCGGTGTCGACCGCGCGGCAGAACTGAAGTTCGGTGTGGGTATCACAACCCTGACACGAACAATCAGCGCTGACGGAGGCTCCTTGCAGGTGGAGGTCGGTTTCGACCTGATGCAAGGAGTCGAGACTCCTCCATGCAAGTTCACCTGCACCTACTCGGCGACCTACACGAGGCCGCCCGAAGCGAACATGACTTGGGATGAGTTCAAAGACCATTTGGCTGTCGCCCACATCTTGCCATTTCTGAGGGAATTCATCTGCAACGTTACGATGCGAATGCCGCTGACAGCTCTGATGATTCCGCCGATCAATTCCAACCGGCTGGTGGACGATTACCGTAAGCGTTTGCCTTCCAGTGATCCCCGTCCGGCCCTATCGGTGTGCTGAGTCAGTCACGACGCTTGATCTGGCGACGGTTTCAAGTGACGTGACTGTGGATTCCCAACACGGCCACAAATCCTTCGGCAGCCTTTTCTTTCCCGTCCGATCTTCCGGCCCGCGTTGACCTTCCGTCGGCACTCCTTAGCGTGCGTCCGCCGCCGATGCTTTTCCCGCTGCCATCCCTCCCTTCCGTGCCGCACCGCGTGGTCGTCACCGGCATCGGCATCGTGACGCCGTTGGGGATCGGCGGCGCGGTCAATGCCGAAGGCTTCCGCGCCGGCCGGCGCGCGTTCCGCCCGGTCACGCTCTTCGACGTGTCGCGCCAGCGGACACGGATCGCGGCCGAGGTGGACCTGTCGTCCACGTTGCCGCCGACCTTGCTCACCGACCGCCGGACAGGCCGTCTCGAACGCGGCGCGCGGATGCTCCTCGTCGCGGCGCACGAGGCGTGGACCCAGGCCGGCTGGACCGCTGCCGACGGACCGGTCGCGCAGGTTCTCGGGACCACCAGCGGAGGCATGAAGCTCGGGCAAGATTTCTATCGCCAGGCCGTCGCGCCACCGGCGAGCGACCGCGGGCAAGGGCGCCGGGTGGTCCATTACCAGGCGCAACGCCAGGCGCTGGACCTCGCCGACGCGTTCGGGGTCCACGGACCGGTCACGATCATCGCGAACGCGTGCGCCTCGGGCGCCAACGCCATCGGCCACGCGGCCGGGTTGGTGCGGTCCGGACGCGCGCGGCGCGTGTTCGCGGGCGGCTACGACGCCTTGAGCCAGCTCGTGTTCGCCGGGTTCGATTCGTTGCAGGCGCTGTCACCGACCTCCTGCCGTCCGTTCGCCGCGGACCGCGATGGTCTAGCCCTCGGCGAAGGCGCGGCGATGCTGTGCCTGGAGACGCTCGGTTCCGCACGGGACCGCGGCGCGGAGATCCTCGGCGAGATCCTCGGCTACGGGACCGCGACCGACGTCCATCATCTCACGCAACCGCAGCCGCAGGGCGACGCCGCGCTGACCGCGATGCGGGCGGCTTGTGTCGAAGCCCGGGTGGAGCCGGAGGACATCGGCTACGTCAACGCCCACGGGACCGGCACGCCCGCCAACGACGTCGCCGAAGCGCACGCGATCACCCGTTGGGCCGGCGCGCGCGCCTGCACGTTGCCGGTGAGCTCGACCAAGGCCGGCATCGGCCACCTGCTCGGCGCGGCGGGCGCGGTCGAAGTGGCCGTGTGCCTGATGGCGCTGCGCGGACAATGGCTGCCGCCGCAGACCGGCGGAGGCGCTCCCGATCCGGCGTGCGGTTTCCCGCTCGTGCGCGAGGCGAGGGAAGCCCGGTTCAGCCACGCGTTGACCAACTCGTTCGGCTTCGGCGGCGCGAACGCGAGCCTCGTGCTGAGGAGGGGGACGTGAGCCGCATCTTCATCCACGGGACCGGGGCGGTGTCGCCGGCGGGCTGGGGCGTCGCCGCGATGCGCGACGCGTTGGCCGCGGGCGTGCCGGTGCCGACGGTCGCGTTGGAACGCCCGTGCCGCGCGGTGCCGTTGTCGGTCCGCCGCGTACCGGCCCCGGAGGCGCGTCCGGCGTTCATGGCGCATCCACGGTTGCGGCGGACGAGCCCGATCACGCACTTCGCCGTCGCCGCCGCGATCGAGGCGCTCGGGGAGGACGCCGCGCGGGTCGCGGCCCGCGCGATGCGATTGGGCATCGTCTTCTGCGCGTTCGGCGGATGCGTGGGCTATTCGCGGCGCTTCTATTCCGAGGTGTTGCACGAGCCGGCGACGGCGAGCCCCCTCGTGTTCCCGGAGACCGTCTTCAACGCGCCGGCGTCGCATCTGGCCGCCTATTTCGGGACCACGGCGGTCAACTACACCGTCATCGGCGACCAGGGCGAGATGGTCAAGGCGCTCGCGCTCGCCGCGGATTGGCTGCTCGCCGACCGCGTCGATTGTTGTCTCGTCGTCGGGTCGGAAGAGGCCGATTGGCTGACCGGCGACGCGCTGCGCCTCTTCGGCGGCGGAGCCCTGCTCGCGGAAGGAGCGGGCGCGGTCTGCCTGCGGCGCGAACCGTCGGCGGTCGAACTGGCTGCGGTGACGGAGCCGGAATTGTTCCTCGCCGGACGTGGCCGCGGTCCGGCCGCGCGCCGGATGGGCGAGGCCTTGGGCGGGGTCGGGGATCCCGGTGACCTGTTGGTGGATGGCCTTGCCGGCGGGAAGGCCGACACGGCGGAAGCCGCGGCTTGGGAAGGCTGGAACGGCCAGCGTGTCTCGCCCCGACGGATCCTCGGCGAAGGCCTCGCCGCGAGCAGCGCATGGCAGGTCGTGGCCGCTGCGGATGCCATCCGGCGCGGCGCGGCGCGCAGGGCGGTCGTCAGCGTGGTCGGCAGCAACGAGCAGGCGATCGGCGCGGAGTTGCGGGCCGGTTGAAGGACGGCGCAACTTTTCAACGTGGTGGGGTGAGGCTCGGGCCAGCGTGCTGCCAGCATCTTGCTGGAAGGGGCTCGCCGAAGCCGAGGGCGGGAGGACTTCCCGCATGTCCGTGCAGCCGCGCCTTCTGCCGGCGAGACGCACGGCAGCACACTGGCACCTCCGGCGACCTTGGTGTCCGGATGCGACCCTTCGACGGATTTCCGCCTTCCTTCGCGTTGCCCGCCCGTCTCTGCTCACCGCGATGCGTGTCATCCTCATCACCGGCGGCAACGGCGGTCTCGGCGTGGCCATCGCGCGGTCCTTCTTGTCGGCTTCCGCGACGGACCGCGTCTGGCTCGGCGTGCGCGGGCGTCGCGACGCGGCCGACGCGTTGGCCGTCGAGGCTGCCGGACGCGTCCGGACCGTCACGCTCGATGTCACGGATCGCGCGGCTTGGGCGGCCGCGGTCGCCGCGGTCACCTCGGCCGACGGAAGGCTCGACGTGCTCGTGAACAACGCCGGCACCCACGAGGACGGGTTGTTGGCCACGTTGCCGCCCGACGCGTGGTCGCGCGTCATCGCGGCGAACCTCGATGCCACCTTCCACGGCTGCCAGGCGGTGTTGCGGCGGATGATCGGACAACGTTCCGGCCGCATCGTGAACATCGCCTCGCTCAGCGCGCTGCTCGCTCCCGCCGGACAGGCCAACTATGCCGCCGCCAAGGCCGGCGTGGTCGCGCTCACGCAATCCCTCGCGAAGGAGGTCGCCCGCATCGGCATCACCGTGAACGCCGTGTGCCCCGGATACGTGGACACCGAGGCGCTCGCTTCCCTGCCGCCCGAACGTCGCCAAGGCGCGCTGGCGCAGGTGCCGATGCGGCGCTTCGGCCGTCCGGAAGAAGTGGCGGCCGCGGTGCGCTTCTTGGCAAGCGCCGAGGCCAGCTACATCACCGGCGCCGTGCTGAAGATCGACGGCGGCATCCTATGACGCGGCGATCCCGGCCCGCCTGCATACGTTGACGCTCCCGCGGACGGCCCGTACGTTGCGCGCGCCATGATCGCCGGAAAAATCGGAGCCGCCACCGCCATCGCCGCCTTGCCCAGTTTTCGCACG
>JBBRQL010000316.1:0-4208 GCA_038226425.1 Verrucomicrobiota bacterium | reverse complement strand
TTCCGCGTCGAGCGGAGCGCCACCATCGCCGCTCCGGCGGCCGTGCTGCACGCGCAGGTGGACGACCACCGGAAGTTCGTCGTCTGGAACCCGTTCATGAAACTGGACCCGGCGGTGAAGAACACCTTCAGCGGTCCGCCCGCGGGTGTCGGCTCGAAGTGCAGCTGGGACGGGAACCGCGACATCGGTGCGGGCTCGTCGACCATCATCGAGAGCCGGCCCGGCGAGCTCGTGCGCCAGCGGATGGATTGGCTCCGTCCCATGGCCGGCACGAGCACGGTGGATTTCACTTTCAAGCCCGAGGGCGGCAAGACGGTCGTGACCTGGGCGATGTACGGGGAGAACGGTTTCATGGGCAAGGCCTGCAGCATGTTCATCGACATGGACAAGATGTGCGGCACGCAGTTCGAGCAGGGCCTCGCCGACCTCGCCAAGGTGGTCGGCGCCGCTCCGGCCAAGTGACGGGAAAGAAGCCGCGCCCCGACCTTTCCAGACACGATGGACGCCCCAGCCAAGATGCACGAGCACCTCGTCGTCTCCCGCGGCAAATGGGATGCGACGGCGTCCCCGGAGGACATCGAGGCCGCCATCGCGAAGTTCTACGAGTGGTACGAGCGGAACGTCGGATCCGGCCGCTTCAAGCCCGGCTCGCGGCTGACCACCGCGATCGCGGTCGTCTCGAAGGACGGCATCGTCGTCGACGGTCCGTTCGGCGAGGCCAGGGAAGTCATCGGCGGCTACTGGTCCATCATGGCCGGCAGCCTCGGCGAGGCCGCTGCCATCGCCGCCGAGAATCCCTGCATCCAGCTCGGTCTGCGTTTCGAGATCCGTCCGCTCGCATCCGAGCGCGCTTCCGCCTTCGACATCACCAACGAGACCCCGTCCCCATGAACCCCCAGAATCCTGTCGGCGAGCACCTGCTCCTCATCCGCGGCACGCATTGGAACCACGGCATGTCCCCCGCTGAGTTGCAGCGCGTGATGACCGAGTTCTACGCGTGGGTCGACGGCCTCGCGCAACGCGGCGTGCATCTCGGCGCGCAGCCGCTCGTCGAAGAAGGCAAGCTCGTCGCCGGCGTGAAAGGCACGAGCGTCACGGACGGCGCCTTCGCCGAATCGAAGGAGGCCATCGCCGGCTATTTCCGTCTCGCCGTCGCGACGATCGACGAAGCGGTCGCGCTGGCGCAGGCCTGTCCGATCCTCGCGTACGGCGCGCAGATCGAGGTCCGTCCGGTCGCCGATCTGTGCCGACCGATGGCCGAGGTGAAGGCGCAAGTCATATAAGTGTCTGTCCAAGACCCCGACACCGACGAAAACGAGACCGACATCATGAGCAGATACATCGACGGATTCGTCATCCCCATCAAGAAAGCCAACCTCGAAGCCTACCGCATCGTGGCAGAACAGTGCGCGGCCATCTGGAGAGAGCACGGCGCCCTCGGATACATCGAGGCCGTCGGCGACGACATGGAGGCCAAAGGCATGACTTCCTTTCCGCAGCTCGCCAATTGCGCCGAGGACGAGACGGTGGTCTTTTCTTGGGTCGTCTTCGCTTCCCGCGAAGCCCGCGACGCCGCCAACGCCAATATCCATGCCGACCCGCGGATGAAGGAGATCTGCGGCTCCGGCACCATGGCCTTCGACTTCAAACGCATGGCCTACGGCGGGTTCAAGACCATCGTCGAAGCCTGATCCGGGTCTTTCGAGGTGTGCTGGGAGTCTGGTTGTCATCATACGGCCTATAGAAAACGGAGATGCCCGCCTCCGCACCCGAGTCAGATACCCGCGCCGGGGAGGTCGCCGCCGATCTTTTCCGGCGCGAGAGCGCCCGGCTCGTGGCGATGCTCGCCGGACAGTTCGGCACCCATCGGCTGCAGCTCGCCGAGGACGTGGTGCAGGAGGCGCTCGTTCGCGCGTTGCAGACGTGGCCGTACCGGGGCGTGCCCGACAATCCCGCCGCGTGGTTGACCCAGACCGCGCGGAACCTCGCCCTCGACCATCTGCGCCGTGAGCAGAACTGGCGCGAGAAGGAGGAAGGCATCGTCCAGGAGCACGACCGCTGGACCGGCGCGTCCGGCACGCGCGAGGAAAGCTCCGACACCTTCGCCGACGACACGCTGAGGATGATGTTCGTCTGCTTCCATCCGCAGCTCTCCGCGGAGGCGCAGACCGCGCTCGCGCTGCGGACGCTGTGCGGGTTCAGCGCCGCTGAGATCGCCTCAGCATTCCTCACCCGCGAGGCCGCGGTCGCGAAACGTCTCGTGCGCGCCCGCCAACGCATCCGCGAGCTCGCGGTGCCGTTCGTGGTCCCCGGACCTGACGAGCTTCCCGTGCGCCTCGACGGCGTGCTCGCGACGCTCTACCTGCTGTTCAACGAGGGCCACAAAGCGTCCTCCGGGGAACACCTCGTCCGGGCCGGGCTGTGCCACGAGGCCATCCGGCTCGCGGGACTGCTCGCCGCCCATCCGGTCACGGGCCGTCCCCGTACCCACGCGTTGCTCGCGCTGATGCTGATGAACGCCGCACGTTTGCCTGCCCGCACGAGCGAGGCTGGGGCGTTGCTGCGTCTGGAGGAACAAGACCGGAGCTTGTGGGACGGCTCGATGATCCGGCGCGGCGTCGTCCACCTCGGACTCGCGGCGACCGGCGACGAGCTGAGCGGGTATCATCTCGAAGCCGGCATCGCCGTCTGCCACAGCACGGCGAGCGATTGGGCGTCCACCGATTGGCGGCGGATCTTGGGGCTCTACGACCGGTTGGCCGAGATGACGCGCTCACCGGTCGTCGCGCTCAACCGTGCGGTCGCGGTCGCGCACGTCCACGGACCGCAGGCCGGGCTGGATGCTCTGGAACCGCTCGCCGTGCGCGGTCCGTTGCGCTCCTACCATCTCGTCCATGCGGTCCGCGCCTCCTTTCTCGGAGAACTCGGCCGGTCCGAGGAAGCGCTCGCCTGCCTACTGGAAGCGGATGCGCTGGCCTCGCTGCCCGCCGAGAAGGAGTTCATCGCGAAACGGATCAAGGAATGCAGGCTGCGCTGTCCGCCCGCATCCGGCAGCTGAGATCGCGGAACACACGGCCCGGTCCCGGCCGTCGCACGGGCGCTGAAGCTTGGGCCAGCGTGCTGCCAGCATCTTGCTGGCGGGGGCTCGCCGAACCCGGCGCCGAGGAAATCCCCCCGCGCGTCTCGATCCGCACGGTCTGCCGGCGAGACGCACGGCAGCACCTTGGCGGCACCGCTCGCCTCTGTGTCCAGATGTGTCCGGTCTCCTCTCGCGTCTGCTCCGGGATCGACAAGACGGTGGAGGGTCTGATGGTCTTGCCCTTCTTCTTCGGCCGGTCGGCGCCATGACGCGCGGTCGATGATCCGGAGAGGAGGCTCCGCTTTGACCGATCACGAACCTCAATTCAAAGGCTGGTCCAAACCGGGTCCGTTGCCGGCAGGGACCGTCGCGTCCGGGGCTCCGGCTCAGGGAGAGACGCTCGACGCGATCAGCGGGCATTTCCGGTTGTTCCAGCTGAGCGACGGCCATCGCTTCTCGACCGACGACATCCTGACGGCGTGGTACGGCACGACCTGGTGCCCGTCGGCACGGACGGCGTTGGACCTGGGCAGCGGCATCGGGACGGTCGGGATGATCGTGGCGTGGAGGTTGGCCGGGGCTCGGCTGGTCACGGTCGAGGCTCAGGCGGACAGCGTGGCGCTGGCCCGTCGGTCGGCGCGGTTCAACGGGTTGGAGGACCGCTACGAGATCCGCCAAGGTGATCTCCGTGATCCGGCCGTCCTCCGCGTCGGCGAGACGTTCGACCTCATCACGGGCAGCCCTCCGTATTTCCCGACGGGCACCGGCGTGGAGAGCCTGCATCCGCAGAAGCTCGCGTGCCGCTTCGAGCTGCGCGGGACCGTCGCGGATTACTGCGCGACCGCCGCGAGGCATCTGGCCCCGGGAGGGTTCTTCGCCTGCGTGTTCCCGAACGATCCGGCGCAATCGGCGCGCGTCGAGTCCGGCGCGCGCGAGGCGGGATTGGTCGTGGTGCGCCGTCGGCCGGTGGTCTTCCGCGAGGGCGATCCGCCCTTGGTAGGGCTCTTCGGCATGATGCGGGCCGTGGACTTGCCTGGGTGGTTCCGAGGCCAGACCTGGGTGGAGCCGGACCTCGTCATCCGGGCACGGGACGGCAAGATCCATCCCGAATATTCGGAGGTGAAGCTGT
>JBBRQL010000315.1:0-4228 GCA_038226425.1 Verrucomicrobiota bacterium | reverse complement strand
CAGGAATTAGATTGCACACCTGCTTGAGCACTGAAGACTTCGACGCGGTTGAGTTGATGTTCTTCGTCATTTCACCTGTCGTGTGACAGGAGCCGAGGCGTCAGCTCAACCGTTTTCGTCAAATTCTGTGGGATGCCAGTGACATGAAACTGACGTCGCGCTGCGCGTGGAGGTTTGCCGGATCGGACGCCGCGAGCTTGCGAGCGAGGCTCATCGCTTCTTCATAGCGAAAGCGGGCCGCCCCCATGTTAGCCTTGGCCCCTCGTGCTAAGAGAATATCGCCCTCCGTGGTCAGCGAAACCATCCGGTTGCGCTCTGCTCCAGCTCCTCCCTCAGTGCCGAACGCCTTTTGGTAGGCTTGGTAGCGCCGGTTGGCCTCGTCGAGCAGGCGCTGTTGGCCCAACTGGGTCAACCGGTCCCGGAGGTCGAACAGGATGTAGTTGGCCAAGCTTTCCGACGCATTGCGTGCCGCAATCGCCCGGTCCCGAGCGGCGATGGCCATCAACGCCGCGAACAAAGCGACGCCGGCGAGACTGGTCGTGCCGATCAACACGAAGCGCCGCCGTTTCTGGAGCGCCGCCCGTTTCCGTCGGTCGTTCTCGACCGATCGGCGAAGGAACTCTGCGTCCGCCGGCTCCAGTTCTCCGAGCCGGTGCTCGAGGCGGTCGCGGGCTTCGGCCAGAGGACGTCCCTCGGCGAGCAGGTAGTCGTCGTGGCGTTGATGCTCGGTCCAGGCGGCCGCGGCCTCGCCGACGCGGGCGCGGACGCGCAGGAACTCGCGTTCGCCGGCGAACCATTCGCGCAGCCGCGGCCAGCAGCGCAACATGGCCTCGTGGGCGAGCGTGATGGTGGCGTCGTCGCCCACGCGGTCCGCTGTGAGCAGGCGCTGCCCGACCAAGGCGGCGACGAGCCCGGCGGCGGGGTCCGGTGCGGCACCGGTGCCGGCGGGCGGCAGGACCGCGCGCTGGCGGACGGCGGTGTCGTGTTCTCCCGGATCGACCGTGACCAGCCGGGCGAGCAGCGCGGGGAAGGCCGCCTGCGCCTCGGGAGGGAGGCTCTGGAAGACCTGCTCGGCGCGTTTCCCCAGCGCGCCGACCACGCCGCCGAGTTCTTCGTAGGCCGCGAAGGTGAGCAGGCCGTCCGGGCCGCGGCGCTCGTAGAGCTCGCGCAGGGCGTCTTCGAGCAGCGGCAAGGCGTCGGGCTGTTCGAGGGCGTCCGCGAGCAGCCGCTCTTAGAGGTTCTCGTGGCGGCCGGCCGAGTATTCGAAGCGGAGGCCGGCGAGGCGGGCCGGCTGCTGGATGATCTGGGCGATGGCGGCGGGATCGGGCGCGAGCAGGTCGTACTGGCCCAGGGCGCCCTTGAGCTGCACGAAGCCCGGCTCCTGCTGGGCCACGGCGTAGAAGTCGTTCCGCAGCGTCGCCAGGACCCAGACGTGCCCGCTGGCCGCCAAGGCCCCCAGGGCGGAGAGGAACTGACGACGTTCCGCCTCGGTGATGGAGCGGTCGGTGAAGAGCTCCTCGAACTGGTCCACCAGCAACAGCACCCGGGCCTGGCCCCCGGGAAGCCGCACGGCGGCGGGAAGGATGAGCGGAAGCGTGGCGCCAAGGGATCCTCGGAACGCCGGGAGCAGCATCTCCGCCGAGCCGCCCTCCGGGCACAGCCCCGGCAACACCTCGGGACGCAGCAGCGTCTCGACCAGGCCGCGGACGGGTTGTCCCTTGCACGCGCCGGGGAAGAGCACCGCGGTGCGCCAGGCGGCGACAGGTTCGTTCTTGGCCAGGACGCCGATCCGGGCGCTCACGCCGGCGCGGACGAGCGAGCTCTTGCCGGATCCCGACGCCCCCACCACGACGACGGCCGCGACGCCGTCATCGGCGATGCGTTTCTGCAGCCGCTCGACGATCTCGGCGGCCTCGGTGTCGCGTCCGTGGAAGATCGGGGCGTCGGCGGCCTCGAACACCTCCAAGCCGCGATAGGGCGCACCGTTCCAGACGATGGCCTCGGCCCGGAACAGGTCGTCGAGGTAGCTGGTGAGATGGGTCTCCAAGCGGTCGGCGAAGGTGGCCGGCCGCGGGAAGGTGTGGTAGGCGGCGATGTTCCGTCCCTGGCTGTCGCGGAAGCGTTCCGTGACGAAGGACTCGGCCAGCCGGCGTTGCTGGAGCAGGGCCTCCATCTCGTCGGCCGGAGCGCTGTTGAGGCGTTGCTTGAAGCCGCCTTCGTCCTCCCGGACGTAGGCCAAGATATGCGGACGGCTTCCGCCCGATTGTTTCCGGGCCTCGAGCATCAGTTCGAACTCGCGCTCGGTGCCGGAGCGGTACGACGTGCCGTCGGGCCGGAGGAGCTTGGAGCCGAGCGGCGTGCCCAACCGGGACCAGATGATGAAGACGGCGATGTCCACGCCCTGCTCGTCGTTGAGGACGAGGTCGATGCCGTCCTGGAACGATGCATCGGCCCCGAGCGGGAGGTCTTCCCAGAACAGCGTTTCCAACCGGGCGTGCTCAGCGTAGCGCCGGGCCAGCTCTTCCACGACTTGGCGGGCTTTGTCCCGCTCCTCGGTCACGTCGCCCGGGCTCGAGATGAAGATGCGCAACGGTTTCATAGGAAGGTTGGGCTGCAGGGACCGGCGGTCATCGCGGTGGAGCGTGCCTGTGGGATCGCCGCGCTGGAAAGCGGAACTGTCGCCGATGATATGGACGGGACCGTCACGTTTCCGCGCGGACGTGGCCGTCCGCGCTCCGTAGGGCCGCATCGTCGCGCATCAAAGGAACCATTCCGTGTCGCGGATGAGACGGATCCATTCGGCGTGCTCGCTCTGCAAGAAGTGCTCGGTGTAGGCGACGTGGCGCAAGGTGGCGTCGAGGTCGCCGGAATCGGCCTGCAAGCGCTCCGACAGGTCGGCGAGGGCGCGGTGCTTGGCGTGGAACAGGGTGGCGCTCCGCGGCAGCTCGAACGCCGTGAACCAGGCCCGCACCCCGAACCCGACCACCGGCAGCACCGCCGAGAAGAAGACCAACGCCACGCCGACGACTTGATGCCAATCGAGGCGGCCGCCCGGAACGGGCTCCGGGCCATCGCCGAAAAAGCGGTGGAGCAGGATGTGGAGGAACACGCAACCGACGCTGCCGAAGAAGAACAATGCCGCGCGATGAGGCCAGTGCCCGGCTTGGCCGCGCAGCCGGTCGCTGCTGCCCGCGAAATACGCGGATTGATACTCGACACGTCGTGACCGGAAATAATCTGCCAACACCGCGGGAGGGATGACCGGCGCGGCCCCGGACGACGGGCGGGGCACGGCGGGCTCGACACCGCGGCTGGCGGCCCACGTCTCGACGGCGTCCAGCGTGCGGGTGGCCTCGATCGCCGCGATCTCGGCCTTCAACCAGCTTTTCCACGGGTCGGTCTCACCCGCCACGAGCGAAGGCTGACCGAGGGCCTGGAACTTGAGGCTGCGGAAGCGTTCGGCGAGATGCCGCTGGATGATCCACTCGTGGTGGCGCTTCGCATAGAGGCCGACGGAGACGGCGATCGCGGCGGCGGCCACCACGATGATCTCGCTCGTCTTCGCGAGGTCGCGGACCACGGGCATATGGTCGCCGAACGGTTGGAGCGCGAGCTGGGCGATGGCGAGGATGATGGCGAGCGCGCCCGCGCCGATGCAGCCGTTGGCGAGGCGCCGGTGGAGCTCCTGGCTGGCGATGGCCCGGCGGTCGGCCTGGTGGAACCGCGGCCCGATCTCCTCCGCGAGATGCCGGAGCGCGGGCCCCAAGCGCGGGTCCACCGCGGGGTCGGACGGCGGGTCGTCCATGTCGAAGTCCGGGGGATGGCCGGGAGAGTTGTTCGGGACCGGGCGGGGATTCATCGGGCGATCGGGTCGGTGGGTTGGAAGAACTGGCGACCAGTGTCGGGATCGCGGGTACCCATGCAAGCCTTCACGGATGGAGGGGATGCGATCGGAAGTTGCGACGTCTGCCTGTGGGAAAAATGAATCTGGAAAGCAGGAAAACAGGAACAGAGCGGGCAAAGCTCGGGTTTCCTGCTTTCCTGTTTTCCAGATCCTCTCCCCGTCGGGTGTCTTACACAGGGCAAGCGGGCACGGGACCGCGGGTAGCGCAGAGTTGTACGCTGCTGTTCCGCGGATTTGAAATCCGCTGACGCGACCTGTGACCAGGCGTACGGGTCTCTCCTCACGCATTGCCGAGTCCAACTCGGCGAAACAGCAGAATGCAAT
>JBBRQL010000314.1:0-4234 GCA_038226425.1 Verrucomicrobiota bacterium | reverse complement strand
CCCAGGACCGGCCCGATGCCGGCGGACACCAACCTGTTCTTCGTGAAGGCCACGGCCGATTGGGAGCAGTTGTACTACAAGGCGGAGCACGCCATCGACCGCAACCCGAAGACCGGATGGGCGATCGGACCGCAGTTCGGACAGCGCCATTTCCTTATCGCCGACCTCAAGGATCCCGCCGGTTACAAGGGCGGCAGCAAGCTCACGTTCCGGTTCGACCACTACCACGGCAACAGCCACTGCATCGGACGCTTCCGCATCTCGGTCACGACCGAGAAGGATCCCGCCGCACGTTGGCCGGTGCCCGACGAGATCCGTCAGATCGCGGCGGCTCCGGTCGCAAAGCGTTCCCCGGACCAGGCCGCGAAGCTCGCCGCGCATCAGCGGACCGCCGATGCGCGGATCCGCGACCTCGAGCGCGAACGGTTCCGTCTTGAACAGCGCGAGAAGGCGCTGGCCGGACAGAAGTTCACGAGCCTCATCGTCGCCGAACGGTCCGAGCCCCAGCCTCGGCAGACCTATGTGCATCTGCGCGGCGACTTCCTCACCAAGGGCAACGGTGTCTCCGCCGGCGTACCGGCCGTGTTCTCGCAGCTTCCCGCCGGAGCCAAGCCTGACCGCCTCGCGCTCGCGAAGTGGCTGGTCGATCCCGCGAACCCGCTCACCGCTCGCGTGACGATGAACCGGCTCTGGGAGCAGAGCTTCGGCACGGGGATCGTGAAGACCTCCGAGGATTTCGGCCGCCAAGGCGAGGCTCCGTCGCACCAGGACCTGCTGGATTGGCTCGCCACCGAGTTCGTCCGCACCGGATGGGACATCAAGGCGATGCAGAAGCTCATCCTGATGTCGGCCACCTACCGGCAGGACGCCGCGACCGACGCCGGCCGGCTGGAGAAGGATTTCTACAACCGCCTCATCTCGCGCGGGCCTCGGTTCCGCATGGATGCCGAGATGATCCGCGACCACGCGCTCGCCGTCAGCGGCCTGCTCAACCCCAAGCTCGGCGGTCCGAGCGTCTATCCCGTCCAGGTGCCCACGCTCTGGAAAGAGATCGGCTTCCTCCGTCCCGAGATCGGCATGGATGAATGGCCCGTCAGCGAAGGCCCCGACCTGTACCGCCGCGCGATCTACACCTTTTGGCGGCGCGTCTGCACCTACCCGACGCTCGCGACCTTCGACGCTCCGAGCCGCGAGGTCTGCGTGGCCCGCCGGACGCGCACCAACACGCCCCTCCAGGCCCTCGCCGCGCTCAACGAGCCGACCCTGCTCGAAGCGGCCCGCGTCTTCGCCCAGCACGTGCTCATCGAGGGCGGCAAGGACGACGCGGCCCGCATCGAGTTCGCCTTCCGCAGTTGCGTCGGACGCCTGCCGACCCGGATGGAGAAGGACCGGCTCGCCGCGCTGCTCGACCAGCAGATGAAAGGCTTCCGTCGCGATGAGCAGAGTGCCGCGACCTTCGTGGACGTCGGCTCTGCGGAACGTCCCGCCACCATCGAAGCCCGCAAGCTGGCCGCCTGGATGGTCCTGGCAAACGTGTTGTTCAACTTGGACGAGACGTTGACGAAAGGGTGAACGGGGAGTGACCAGTGATCAGTGATCAGGAATCCGCAGGCGATGCAGCGCATTATGAATCCAACGGGCTTGCCTTACGCCGGAAGCTTTCGCGAGCGGGTTGTCTGTCAAAGACAACGCCAGTTCGCGCGGGACGCGTTCCACGTGCCAAAAATATTCCCGGCAGCAGAGGGATTTACACTGCCCCACCCCCTTCGACGAGCCGCACGTTCCATCGTCGCACAAATAATCGCGTCGTGGACCAAACGGCGCCACGAGAGAAATTTCATCACCGCCTTCACCGCCGCCGCCTCGCCCGCCATCACCGGTCACTGACCACCGATCACTGATCACTGCCTGCTTTCCCCGCTCCGAACATGAACTCCCTCCCGCCGCCCGTCCTCGATGCCCTCCGCGACACCACCCGCCGCCGCTTCCTCCGCCAGTGCGGCACCGGCATGGGCGCGCTAGCGCTCGGCTCGTTGCTCGACGACAAGCTCTTCGCCGCCGACAGCAGCCTGCCGATGCTCGGCCAGCCGCACTTCGCGCCCAAGGCCAAGAACATCATCTACCTCTTCCAGTCCGGCGGACCGTCGCATCTCGACCTCTTCGACCCGAAACCGGAGCTCG
Source organism: Verrucomicrobiota bacterium (assembly GCA_038226425.1). Classification (GTDB taxonomy): domain Bacteria; phylum Verrucomicrobiota; class Verrucomicrobiia; order Limisphaerales; family UBA9464; genus CAIVQB01. The sequence continues at coordinate 2,053 of JBBRQL010000314.1, read as the reverse complement.
CCAAGCGCGACGGCCAGCAGGTGCCCGAGGAACTGGTGAAGAACATCCGCCTCGCGCAGATCGGCAAGCAGGCCAAACTGCTCGCCTCGCCCTACAAGTTCGCGCGCCACGGTAAATCCGGCATGTGGCTCAGCGAGCTGCTGCCGCACCTCTCGACCATCGTGGACGACGTCTGCTTCGTGCAGGGCTTCCATTCCGAGGCGTTCAACCACGACCCTGCGACCATCTTCATGAACACCGGCGCTCAGCTCGCCGGCCGCCCGGCGATGGGCTCGTGGTTCAGCTACGGCCTCGGCAGCGCCAACAAGGACCTCCCGGCCTTCGTCGTGCTCATGACCGGCGTCGGCCAACCGCTCACCAACGCCTCGTGGGGCAGCGGATTCCTCCCGACCGTCCACCAGGGCGTCACGCTGCGCTCGCAGGGCGACCCGGTGCTCTTCGTCAGCAATCCGCCCGGCATGGGCGCGCAACGCCGCCGCCAATCGCTCGACGCGCTCAAGGACCTGAACCAGGCCCGCTTCGACATCCTCCAGGACCCCGAGATCCAGACGCGCATCGCCTCCTACGAGATGGCCTACCGCATGCAGACCAGCGTGCCCGAGGTGATGGACATCTCGAAGGAATCGCCCAAGACGCAGGAATCCTACGGCACGACCCCGGGCCGCGCCTCCTTCGCCAACAACTGCCTGCTCGCCCGCCGGTTGGTCGAGCGCGGCGTCCGCTTCGTGCAGCTCTACCATCGCGGCTGGGACCACCACGGCGGCCCGGACGGCAACTTGGTGTTCGACCTCAAGAAACGCTGCGCCGAGACCGACCAGCCGGCCGTCGCGCTCATCAAGGACCTCAAGGAGCGCGGCTTGCTCGACGAGACGCTCGTGCTCTGGGGCGGCGAGTTCGGCCGGACGCCCATGATGCAAGGCGCGCTCAAGCCCGACCAGATCGGGCGCGACCACCATCCGCACGGCTACACCATCTGGATGGCGGGCGGCGGCATCAAGCCGGGCACCGTGTACGGCGGCACCGACGACTTCGGGTTCTACGCGGTGGACAAGAAGGTCCACGTCCACGACCTGCACGCCACGATCCTGCACCTCTTCGGTCTCGACCACCTGAAGCTCACCTACCGCTTCCAGGGTCGCGACTTCCGCCTCACCGACGTCCACGGCGAGGTGGTGAAACCGATCCTGGCCTGAACCGCCGCGCCGCGGTGGCCATCCCGTACGAGGCAGCAAACTGGACCAAGTCCCGCCAACTTTGGCTTTGAACCCGGTACCCGTTGAGGCAGAACCTCCGCACCAGTCCGTGAACAATGAACGAACCGACCTTCAACCGAGACGTGTCTCTCAGCCGCAGTCCGGAGGACAAGGCGGTGCTGCGCGCCTCATCCCTCTCCGCCTCGACTGGGGAGAGGTGCCGAAGGCTTCGTTTTGCGGACCGGCTGCGGGCGGACGAGGTGAAGATGCGGTTCGATGGATGCCAAAACGACCTCGGCAATTCATTCGCGCTTCGCACCTCGAAACTTGGACTTTCTGCTTGCGATTTGTTGAACCAAAAGCGGGGCGTCCTTCCCCTGCGGCTCGGCGCCGCCAGATTCTCATTGGGGGAAAACGAACCCGCTTCACCCGCTACCGTTTATCGGAATAATCAGTCTTGCCCGTGCTATCCCGGTTCGCATAGACCAACGAAACTTCATGGCATTTCAGAGTGATGAGCCATTCGCCAGGTTCCTCCGCAGCACCGCACATTTAGCGGCCGTTTCGGAATCAGCCCCTGCTGTGAACTTCCTGCTCGAAGAAAGGCTCCCCGCCCCACGCGAGCAAACTTTCCTCGGTGAGAAGCCTGGTCCTGCTCCTTCGGGTTGGGACACCGACGCGTGGCGGCAAACCTACGGCAACCACTACAGCGACCGGGTGGCTCTCCCGCTTCGTCGCGCAGGCGGTATTTCGACTTTTGCCGCAGAGAACAGCGACAATCATCTGGCCATTGAATCCCATCAGGATGTCGTGCGGCTTGAGTCGCTACCGGCTCTGCATAGGCGCTTCCCGGGCGGATT
>JBBRQL010000313.1:0-4302 GCA_038226425.1 Verrucomicrobiota bacterium | reverse complement strand
TTCCCGGCGCGGTCGGTGTGGGCCAAGGGAGAGCGCGGCCACAAATCCAGCGGCGGATCGGGCGGCTATCCGGCCGAATGGCACGACACTTCCGATGGCAAGTTCGAGTGGAAGGGCGACACCTCCAGCGACGAGCTGTGCTCGCACTTCTATGCGTTCGACGTGTTCCTCCGACTGGCCGCCCAAGGCGAGGAGATCGGGCAGGCGAAGGCGCATCTCGCCCGGATCGCGACGCACCTGATCGACCACCGATGGCAGCTCGTGGACATCGACGGAAAGCCGACGCGCTGGGGCCGTTGGGACCCGGATTACTTCCTCACCGACGAAGGCCGTTACGACCGCGGGCTACAAGCTGTCGAGCTGCTGTCGTTCATCAAGACCGCCGAGGCGCTGACCGGCGAAGCGAAGTTCAGCGACGCCTACCAGCAGCTCGTGAAGCTCGGGTATCCTGCCTACACGTTGCGCGCCCGGACGACCTTCCCGCCGGACAGCATCCTGCATTTCTTGGACGAGCTCGGCCTCTGGGGTTGGTGGAATCTCATCCGTCACGAGCAGGACCCGGAGCTGCGCGCGTTCTACCGCCGCGGCTACGAACGCAGCCGGGAGGTCGTGCGCGTCGAGCACAACCCGTGGTTCGAGTTCCTCCACGGCGCGCTGACCGGCGACGGGTGCGAGACCGGACCCGCGGTGGCCCACCTCCGCGGATGGCCGCTCGACCTGCGGATCTGGTCCTACCAGAACTCGCACCGATCCGATCTCCGCACGCCGTCCGGATATGTCGCGCCCAAGGGCGGCGCCAAGGCCTTCTCGCCGAGCGAGACCGAGCCGTTGCGCTGGGACCACTGGACGATGCAGGCCGACGGTGGTTCGGACGGGAACGACGTGGTGGAGCCGGCGAGCTGGCTGCTCGCCTATTGGCTGGGCCGCCACGAAGGCTTCATCTCCGCGCCGGCCACGAGCAATCCTGCGCTGCTCACCGTGCGGTCCGATGAAGTGCCGAAGGGCGGCGCCCGCCCCTACGACGGCCCGCCGCGCCCCGTGGTCCCCTGACCTGACCGATCCGGGCGGCGGCCCTGGCGAGGCTCAGGATCCCGGATGCGCGTCGTCGTGGTCCACGGTGCCGCCGAGTTCGGAGACGCGGGTACGCTTGCGGTCGCGGCAGGATTCCACCGCCTTGCGCAACTGGTCGCGCAACGATTGTTCGGCCGGGATGCACGGCAACACCACGACCGGGGTGGTGACGTCGTCGGTGTTCAACTGAAGATCCCCCCGGCCGCACAAGCCGAGGATGAACGGCTGGAGGAACGTCATGTCGCGGACGCGGTAGAGCTCCAGCTCGTCGGTGCGCTTGGTGAAGATCCCTTGGGTGACGCGGACCCGCTCGGTGGTGATCTCGATGCGGTGGCTGCTGCGATGCCACCATCGCCAAAGGGCCCACGGGATCGGGAGCACCAGCAGGCAGCTGAGGTTCAGCCAGAAGTCTTGGGCGGCTGACGGGCTGCCTTTCCAGAGGGTTTGTTCCGGGGTGTCGCTCATCGCCCCGCAGTCTCGCGCTCGACGATGCGTCCGCCAGCAGGAAGTTGGTGCCGCGGACCTGTCAGATCACGGCGCATCGCTCAGATCTCTTCGAGGGGCATCGTGGCGTCGCCGAACTTCGGCAGGCGCACGTCCATCTTGTCCATCATCGACAGGTACAGCCGGCACATCTGGCGGTCCGGCTTGCCCGTGTTGTCGAGCACGCGTCCACCGCGGATGCGTCCGCCGCCGCCGCCGAGCAGGACGACCGGGAGGTTGGTGGCGTCGTGGTTCCCGTTCAGCATGGACGAGCAATACATGAGCATCGTGTTGTCGAGCAGCGTGCGCGGGCCTTCCTGGATGGCGTCGAGCTTGCGCGCGATGTAGGCGACCTGCTCGAGGAAGAACTGGTTCACCTTCAGCCAATCCGCCGTGTCGCTGTGCGAGAGCAGATGGTGGATCATGTAGTCCACGCCGAGGTGGGGGAACCGGAGCGAGCTGTGGTCGTTGTTCAGCTTGAGGGTGGTGATGCGGGTGGTGTCGGTGCGGAAGCCGAGCACGAGGATGTCGCACATCAGGCGCATGTGCTCGGCGATGTCCTGCGGGATGCCGTCGGCCGGGCGAGGCATGTCGGGCGCGGTCGAAGCGGGCCGCCAGCCTTGGAGCTCGCCCTTCTTGCCGGCGTTCTCGATGCGCTGCTCCACGTCGCGGACGGAATCGAGATATTCGTCGAGCTTGTGCTGGTCGCCGCGGCTGATTGCGCGGCGGAGATCCGCGGCATCGGCGAGCACGGCATCGAGCACGCTCTTGTCGCCCTTTTCCGCGCCGTCCTTGAACAACCGGTCGAACGCCAGCGCCGGGTAGATCTCCAGCGGCGTCGGTGTGGTCGGCGAGCTCCACGAGATGTGGGAGCTGTAGAGCATCGAGTAGTTCTTGTGGACCGAGGGGTTCGATTTCTCGCAGCCGAGCACGAGGCTGGGGACCTTGGTCGAGCGGCCGTAGCGCTGGGCCAGGAGCTGGTCGATGCTGGTGCCGGAGCGGATCTCGCCGCCGGAGGCGAGCGGCGCGCCGGAAAGGAGGTTGCCCGTCTGCGAGCTGTGGATGTTGCCCTTGAGGGCCTCCTCGTTGTGGAGGCCGCGGACGAAGAGCATCTTCTCGCGGAAGTCCGACAACGGCTCGAGCACCTTGCCGAGCTCCATCTGTTTGCCCTCGCCCTTGGCCCACCATTCCTTGGAATGGAATCCGTTCCCGGAGAAGAGCACCGCGAGCCGGACCGGCGCCTCGCTGGCGGGCCGGACCCCCGACGGCGGCGTGTCACCCCAGACGGTCAAGGATTCCATCCACGGCAGCGCCATGGAGACGCCGACACCGCGGAGGAACGTGCGGCGGGAAAAGTGGTGGGCGAGCATAGGCGTGCGTCGGTGGTGGGACGGTGAGGTCCCGGTCTTCTGGAGGCGTCTTCAGGAAGTCTGTCCCAAACGATGTCGGCCGACAACGGTCCATCTTCGGGAGGATGGGTGAAAAGCGGCGTCAACCCACCCTGCCGGACCGCGCTCCGGGAACGGTTCCACGTGGCAATCCGTTGCCGTGGGCGTCCGGGTCCGCCGAAGACCCGTCGGATCGGGTCCGTAGCCTCGTCGGTGTTCCGCGGTCCGCTTGCCCGTTGACAACGACCGTTCACGCGCATAAACGTTCTTGCACCACTCCTTAGGCCACCTCTCCTGATTTCACTATGGCGAACCTTCCCCGCATCTCCGAGACCGAATGGGAGATCATGCGCGTCGTGTGGGCACAGAGCCCGGTCACGGCCGCCGACATCATCGACCAGCTCTCGAAGGATGATCCCACTTGGCACCCGGTCACCGCCAAGACGCTCCTCAACCGTTTGGTGAAGAAAGGGGCTTTGGGCTACGACCTCGATGGCCGCGCATATGTCTACAAGGCGCTGGTCAAGGAGCGCGACTGCGTCAACGCCGTGAGTTCGTCGTTCTTGGAACGGGTATTCGACGGATCGCTCTCGACCATGGTCGCCCACTTCGTGGAGCACCGGAAATTATCGCCGAAGCAGGTGAAAGAACTGCGGAAAGCGCTGGAGGAGCGCTGATCCGGCCCGGCGTTTGCTTAGTGCGGCCATCCCTTCGCCGCCATGGACGCAGCCCCATTGACCGAGTTTTTTGCCCAACTGGGCAACGCCTCTGCCCAAGCTTCATTGCTGGCGGTGGCGGTCTGGGCGACATGCCGAGCCTTGGGCCGACATCTGGATCCGCGTTGGCGATGCCGGCTTTGGTTGCTCGTGATCGTCCGGTTAGCTTGGCCGTTCTCCCTGCCCAGCCCGGTCAGCCTTTTCAATCTCCTCTCCGCGCCGACCCGTCTGGCGAGCCCGGATGCGGTGCCGTTCTGGCTGCCCGGCGAGGTCGCCGCGCAAGCGGGCCGGTGGCTGGAACAGCCGTGGGTCGCTTGGACCTGGGCCGGTGTAGCCGCCGCGCTTTCACTCCGGGTGGCCGTCGGCTGGCTCCGATCCTTCTGGATCCGGAAGGCCGCGCGGCGGATGGATTCGTGGGAAGTCTGGTGGCTCGCCAAAGAGTGCGAGGACGCGACCGGACAGGACGCCCCGTTCGCCGTCTACGAATCAGCCCATGTGCACAGCCCCTGCTTGGTGGGTTTCTTCCGGCCGTGCCTCCTCCTCCCGCGAGGGCTGACGAGCGAGCTCTCGCGGGACGAGCTCCGCCTGGTCTTCCTGCACGAGCTGGCGCATCTCCGGCGCAGCGACCTGGCCTTGAACTGGTT
>JBBRQL010000312.1:0-4316 GCA_038226425.1 Verrucomicrobiota bacterium | reverse complement strand
CTCCTGAACGCCCCCGGTGGATCCAGGTTCGATGGTAAGTGGCGGACACTTGGCAAAGGTCCCGCCCGGCGGTACGCCGAGTCGTGCTTGGCAGGGCACGAGGTGAGGCCCACGCGCTTCGACAAGGGTGGCGCGGGCGGACTGGAAAGTCCGCCCTCCCGGCGGTGCGCGGTGCGTGGACGGCCCAGATTTGGCTCGCGGACATGGACGCATTCCGGTTGGATGGCCAATCCATGAGAGCACATCTCCGATGGGTCTGTGTGACGTTGCTCGCCTGCGTGTGGTCCGCCGGCGCGCTCCCGGCTGCCGAGTCCGAAGCGAAGGACGACTTCGGCCGCGCGATGGCGGCATGGCGCGACGGCAAGCACACCAACGCCATCGCGATCCTGACCGAGGCCATCAAGACGTCGCCCAAGGAATCCCGGTTCCTGAACCTCCGGGCCCAGATGCGGACGATGATGCGCGACCACGAGGCCGCCGTCGCCGACCTCACCGCGGCGATCAAGCTGGAGCCCGATTCCGGCTTCCTTGTCCGCGAACGCGCGAACGCCTTGTTCAAGCTGGGCCGTTTCGCCGCTTCCGTCGCCGATTTCGACCGGGTGAACGAGCTCGTGCCGCAGTCCGCGCCGCACAACTGGCAGCGGGGCATCGCGCTCTATTACGCCGGGAAGTTCGCGGAAGGGCGGAAGCAGTTCGAGCTGCACCAGACTGTGAACCCTGCCGACGTGGAGAACGCCGTCTGGCACTTCCTCTGCACCGCGCGCGAACAAGGCGTCGAGGCCGCCCGCAAGCAGCTCATCCCCATCCGGGGCGACACGCGCATCCCGATGAAGGAGATCCACGACCTCTTCGCCGCGAAGGCGACGCCGGAGGACGTCCTTGCCGCCGCGACAGCCGGCGAGGCGGCGCCCGCGGACCGTCGCAACCGGACCTTCTACGCCCATCTCTATCTAGGCCTCTATTTCGAGGCGCTCGGCGATGTCGCGCGGATGCGCGAACATATCTTCGCCTCCCTGCCGCTCGCGGCGCCCGATGACTACATGGGCGATGTCGCCCGCGTCCACGCGCGACGCCTCACGGCCGAACCTTCTCCGAAATCCAAATGAATCCCCGTCCCGGCGGCCCTGACCGTCGTCCCTCGTCCCGTAGCGGCCCTCCTTCGGCGCGCGATGGCTCCCGTCCTCCCGCCCGCCCCTTCCGCGACGACGCGCGTCCGCGTCCCGCCGCAACCGGTCCCCGGCCGTTCCGCGACGAGCAGCGGCCGCAGCAGGGTCCGCCTCGCCCGCAGTATGGCGCGCCGCGTCCTCCCTACGGAGCCCCTCGCCCCTATGGAGCCCCGCGTCCGTACGGCGCCGACGCCCCGGGCGGCCGCGATGATGCGCGCCCGTTCCGTTCCGAAGGCGGTGCCGGACCGCGGCCGTTCCGCAGCGGTCCGCCGGCGTATCGCCCGGACGAACGGCCGCAGACCGGTGGTCCTCGCCCGTTCCGAGAAGGCGGCCCCCGGGAACGTCCGATGGACGGCCCGGGCGGCGCGCGCCCCGATGGCAACTCAGTCCCGCCGATGCGCGAGCCGCGCGGCCCACGGCCCGGCCGGTTGGAGCGCGAGGCGATCAAGCGCGGCGAACGCCCGTTCTGGCTTGGTCGGTCTTCGCCCGAGGCCGGTGCAGGCCCGGCACCCGTCCCCGGTGCCGGCGCGGGTCCGAGCGATTACGAAGGCGGCAAGCCCAACTACGGCACGGCACCCACGCGTCCGCCGTTCCGCCCGCGTCCGCCGGCCGGACCGCCGCAGCCCCGCGAGGATCGCGGGGACCGCGACGACCGGGAGCACCGCGCCCCGGCACAGCCCGCCGCTCCGCGGGCGTTCTACAACCGTTTCGCCCGCAACCCGTCGCCCCGCCCGGCACCCGCTCCGCGCCCCGATGCGGCCTTCGACGACGATGACGACGACAACTTGCCGGCAGAGCCCGCGCCCGCCGCGCCCCGGCCAGCCCAAGCGGCTCCGCGCCCGCGCACCGCTACCGGCCGTTCGAACGCTCCGCGGCATCCGGCCAAGGAGAACCGTCAGGCGACCGCACCGACCGAGACGCAGGTCAGCACCACGGAGCTGATCGAGCGGATCATCGAGAAATCGAGCCGCGAAGTGGCTGCCGACCTCGCGCTGCGCCAACAGCTCAAGCGCCGTCGCAGCCTCCCTCCGGAGACCGCCGCGCAGATCGCCCGCGCGGTGTTCCGCTACTTCCGCTGGTCGGGCTGGCTGGACAAGCAGGTCCCCGTCGGGTTGCAGGTCGTGCAAGCGAACGGCCTCGCGGAACGCTTCCGCTCCCGTCCGACCGACCTCACCGAAGAGGAGCTCCGCGCGAAGACCGTCCCGGCGTGGACCTGGGACGCGCTGTCCGCCGATGTCGCTTGGCTCCGCGCCTTGCAGCGGGAGCCCCAGCTCTGGCTGCGCGCCCGTACCGGTCGGCGCGCCGGCATCACCGCCTTGCTCGGCTCGTCCCGCCCGGGACCGTTGCCCGAGAGCTTGGCGTACGACGGCACGGAGGACCTCTTCCACAACGAGGCCTTCCAGGCCGGCGAGTTCGAGATCCAGGACATCGCGTCCCAGGTGGTCGGTCATCTCTGCGCGCCGCAGCCCGGCCAGTTCTGGTGGGATGCTTGTGCCGGCGAAGGCGGCAAGACGCTCCACCTCGCCGACCTGATGCAGGGCAAAGGCTTGATCTACGCGAGCGACCGCGCCGAGTGGCGTCTCGAACGCCTCCAGCTCCGCGCGAGCCGGGCGAAGTGCTTCAACTATCGCGCCGTTCCTTGGGACGGCGGAGCGAAGCCGCCCACGAAGACCTTGTTCGACGGCGTCCTCGTCGATGCCCCTTGCTCCGGCCTCGGGACCTGGGGCCGCAACCCGCACTCCCGCTGGACCGCGACCACCGACGACGTTTCCGAGCTGGCCGCCGTGCAAAAGAGCCTGCTCGCGAACGTCGCACCCTCGGTGAAACCCGGCGGCAAGCTGGTGTACGCCGTGTGCACGCTCACCCGTGCCGAGACGACCGAGGTGGCCGACGCGTTCAGCGCGGCGCATCCGGACTTCGACCCCCTGCCGTTCGCCAATCCGTTCGATGCCAACGCGGCCCCGGCGGCGCAGACCACGTTCTGGCCGCAGCAGACCCACGGCAACGGGATGTTCGTGGCCATCTGGGGCAAGAAGGTGGTCGTCCCGGTCTGATCCACGTCGCCCGGATGAAAGGCCGGCGGTCTCTTCAAGGCCGCCGGCCGTTCTGTTTTGCGACACGGCGGCTGCCGGTTCCATCCGACGCGGCGTTCATTGGATCGGGCGCTGCACGTGTTCTGTAGAAAACACCGGCCGGAGAGAGAATCTGGAGAACAGGAAAGCAGGAGTCCCGGAGCTTTGCCGGCCCCGTTCCTGTTTTTCTGATTTCAAGATTGATCTATTCCACGACGCAAATCGCACTCTTGTATCGCGGATCTGCGATCGGCAGACGCCGTCTCTTACCGCTCGTTCAAGCTTCGTCGCACGCCCCGCCGAGGCCGACTTGGCGACACAGCAGCGCACAACTCTGCGCGATAAACCGGCCACCGCTTCCAATCGCCCGCCCTCATCAGGAGACACCGCTTGCCGGGCACCTAGACGGCAATTACGATTCTTTTCAACATCCTCATGCCAACGGCGGAGCCCCCATCCATCGTGTCCCAGCGCCTCCGCGATCCCGACCGCTTCCGCGACGAGGATCCTTCCCGTGGTGGCCTGCGGCGCTGTCGGCCGTGGTGGACTTGGATGCTCCTATTCCTGCTCGGCATCATGGCCGTGAGCTGGATCCCGGTAGCGGTGGCCGCTCCGCTGGAGTTGCGGTCGACCTCGGTCAAGCCGCCCGCAGGTGGCCGGGCCGGTTTCACCCGGCTTGATCCCGCGGCCACCGGTCTCGTCTTCACCAACCTTCTCGCGGGCGACGCGTATCTCACCAACGCCGTCGCGCACAACGGCTCGGGCGTCGCCATCGGCGATGTGGACGGCGACGGACGGCCCGACATCTACCTGTGCAGCTTGCAAGGCACGAACCAGCTTTTCCGGAACCTCGGCGGATGGAAGTTCGCGCCGATGGAGATCGGCGCCGCCGCGTGCGCCGGCCAGATGTCCACCGGCGCGGTGTTCGCCGATGTCGACGGCGACGGCGACCTCGACCTGCTCGTCAACGGCATCGCCGCCGGCACGAGGCTCTTCCTCAACGATGGCCATGGGCATTGGACCGAGAAGACCGATTCCGGCCTCTCCCGCTCCGCGTCCAGCACGTCGATGGCGTTGG
>JBBRQL010000311.1:0-4328 GCA_038226425.1 Verrucomicrobiota bacterium | reverse complement strand
GTAGATGTGCGCGGTGGGATCGTCGCCGTACATGCGCCGGTAATGCGCTCCGGGGATGACGTGCCAAAGGTGGCCGATGACGGTGTTGATGAAGAACAGCTCGCCGCGCGCATCCCAATCCATGCCCCACGGATTCGTCGTTCCTTGGGCGACGACCTCGGTGACGTGCCGCGCGGGGTGATAGCGCCAGATGCCGACGTTCATCGCGGTGCGTTTCTCGGCGGGCGTGCCGGGCGGCCCGATGCGCGACGTGCTCTGGATGCCATGCCGACCGTAGAGCCATCCGTCCGGTCCCCAGCGCAACCCGTTCGCCACTGTGTGACGCCCCGCGACATGCTCGAAGCCGTCGAGGACGATCCGCGGCGGGCCGTCGGCGATCCCGTCACCGTTCTCGTCCGGGATGAAATACAGGTTCGGCAACGCCAGGGCCCACACGCCGCCGAGGCCGACCTCGACGCTCGTCAACCGCTCCGCGCCGTCCCAGAACACCGTGCGCTTGTCGAAGCGCCCGTCGTTGTCGGTGTCCTCGAACACGACGATGCGGTCACGGAGTTCCTTGTGGAAACCCACCTTCTGCTCCGAGTAGGTGTAGTTCTCCGCGACCCAGAGGCGCCCTCGCGCATCGGTGGCCATGCCGATGGGTTGCTGGACGTCCGGCTCGGCGGCGAAGACGGAGAGCTTGAAACCGGGCGGGAGCTTCGTTTGCGCGACCACCTCGGCCACGGGCATCGGACCATTGGTGGCGAGTTCGGTGTTGAAAGGCGTGAGAGTTGCCGACCCGGCCGCCGGCACGGTGAGAACGAAGAGGGCAAGCGCCCCGCAGAAGATTTTCATATCAGGCAATCGGTCGTCGCACGGACGACAGGATGCTCGCGCGTCCCGAGACTTCAAGCCGGACAAGGGTCCGGGTCCGCTCCAGTTTCAGGTTGCGCCAGAGAGCGTTGCCGGCGGTGCGGTTGGCGACGAGCACGCGCTGGTAGAGGCGCAGCGTCACTTCACGGGAGGCGAATCTCGAAAGGTCGACGGAAACGGCCACCCACTTCCGTTCGCCCGAGCCGCCCTCGACGATGCGCTTCTCCAAAAGTGTGTTGTCGGCATAGACGTCCAATTCCCAGGCCCGTCCGGCGTCGCTTCCCGCTTCGAAGCTCAACTTCGGCTGCACGCTGAGTCTCGTCTTCCGCTTGAGCAGACAGCCCCGCACCTCGTCGCGGGGATAGGTGGCGAGCACGTCTCCGGCAAGATGAGTGATGCCACGGATGCCGCCCATGCCACCGCCCGCGCCGCCGAAGCCGGCGCGTTCCAGCTTCCAGTCGGCGTTCCAATACTGCATCAGGTCCGAGAGCTTGAACGTCTCGGCGGGCTGCGTCTCGGAGGACTGGGCGGGTATGGAGATCCAATCACCGGAGATGGTCGCGCCGTTGGCCGTTAGGATCTTCTCGCCCACCGCGGCGGTGCGAGCGGCAAGGTCGGAGATCTTCTCGTCGACCGGCGGCGTCAACTTCACGCCCCCCATCCCCGGACCGACGATGCGATCGCCGAGCTGTGCCACCAGATGCCGCGGGATCGCCTTCATCCCGTGCATCGCGCCGACGACAGCCGCGGCGTTGGCCGCGTTGCAATCCGCGTCCGTGAAATCGGCGGCCTGGGCGGCAAGATTGACCGTCCTCAAAAAGTCGCCACCGCCGAACCACACGCTGGCCGCCACGATGCCGCCGTTGGGGACGGCGTTGTTCGAGGCGGGATACTCGCTATGCCAGCGGTCTTCGACGGCGTCGCAGATCTCCTCGAAGGTCCTGCCCTGTTCCGCGAGCCGGATGACGAGGTCGAGACACTGCCGGTAGGGTGAATCAGGATGGATCAATCGCGCCGCATCCCTCACGATGGTCTTCGTGTCGCCCTGGCTGAAACCCAGCGAGACCATTCCTGCCATGAAGACGGCGCCATCCACGCCCTCCGCGTAGCCGTTGATGTGGCCGAACTTTCGCGCCAAACGGCCCGCGACGTTGGGCAATCCCGGCGCCAGCGCGCCATAGACGTCCGCGCTGAACTGGGGGCCGATAGTGAACCAAAGCTTGTTGTGGCGAGGATGGCCGGAATCGGGAGCCTGGATCCCTTTCTGCAAATTCAGCCGCGCCTGTTCGCTCGAACCCCACGAACCGCACCCGTTCTCCAACCATTGCCGGCCGAGCTGCGCCGCGGTCAACCCGATGCCGTGTCTTTCAAAAGCGCGGATGGCGCACATCTCATAATACCAGTCGTCGTCCACCGGCGTGACTGTGTAACGCTTCGGATAATCGGTCAGCCCGATCGCGGAGGAGACCTGGTGCTCGTGCGGCCAGACAAGCAGGACACCGCAGATCTGCCCGGCCCACACAGCGTGGACGCGATCCACGTAATCGGCGCGAGTGAGCACAAGCGGGTTAGCCGCCGCCCCCAGGGGCGACAAAAAGGCCCAGATGAGAAAAGCGGCCGCGACGATCTGTCGTTCGAGAGCACGGCGAGGCTGGACAGCCATGATCAAATCGCACTCCTGCAGCATGTCGCCGAACCCGTCGGCCACAGCACCCGATGTTGAGAACGATGAAGGTCGCGAAGTCATGCGGGGCTTAGCAGACTATCGGTCCGCCGATGAAGAGTAGAGTCCGAGGATCTCCCTCTCCGAAAGAGGCCGGTCCGAGAGGCGCACGTCATCGATCGCCCCGTGGAAGCAATCCACCCACGTCTTCCCCCGGGTGTTCGTGTTGCCGCCGATGATGATCGGGTTGGTGTCAGCGAACTGGAACGGAGCCGTGTAGGGCGCGGATTTCACGAGCCGCCCGTCGATGTAGAGTCGGATCTCATGGTTGTCAAAGGTGCCGGCCAGATGGATCCATTCGCCGACCGGCATGTCCTCGTCGCTCTTGATGTTCTTGTAGCGCGTGCCGTCGCCGTCCACCGAGAACAACGCCTTGTTCTTAACGACGGCGAGGCCGAAGTATTCCGACGGCCCGTCCTTGATCTCGCGGGAGATGATCATGTTCCACGTCGCGTCGGCATCACGCTTCACCCAGGCGGAAACGGTGAGACCGTTCTTGAACCCGTCCAGCGATGGGGCGTGCGGCACCTCGACGAGCGCGTCCTGTCCGCACAGGACGGCGCCACCAGAATTGTGCATCACGCGGACTGCCCCGAGCAACTTCCCGTCATGCTTGCCGGCGGAGCTGTCGGTGGCCTGCGTGCCGGAGGCCTCGTCGAACTTCCAACGGGCGACGAGCCCGGGCGACGCGGCGACCACCGCCTCCGCGGACGATGCGTCGGCGATGCAGAACAAGTTCTTCTCCGTGCGGATGAACAATCGTCCCTGAGAAACCGCCATCGACGCCTGCACCTTTTCGCCCAGCGGGTTCTTCGCCAGCACTTTGAACTCGGGGCCCGCCTCTATGACCGTCGTCTCGCCGTTGTCGCCGAGGAGATAGATCCGCCCGTCCGCGGCCACGGGCGTCGCCGAGAAGTTGCCGCCCACTCGCTCTTGCCACACCAGTTCGCCCGTGTCGGCCTTCATGCAGGTCGCCACACCGCCGTCGGTGATGGCGAAGAGATGCGGCTTCACGTAGAGCATCGAGGGCACCTTCGGCATGCCCTTCTTCTGCTGCCAGACAAGGTTCGCTTCCTTCTGGTCGCCATGACCGCCCAATCTGAAGGCCTTGATGGTCTCCTTGCCGCCCCAACCGCCGGCGGTGAAGACCAGTCCGTCGCCGATCACCGTGGACGGCACCTTGCCCTCGCCGATGACTTCATGCGACCAGAGCCGCTCCCCGGTCTGCACGTCGAAACCTTGCACCACGTCGCCGGTCTCACTGACGACCTCGGCCTTGCCGTCGTGTTCCCAGATCACCGGCACGCCGTGCGAGATGCGGGAGAGACCCCGCTTGCCCTGCCAGCGATCCTTGCCGGTCTTGGCGTCAAGCGCGACGATGCGTGACTGGTCCCACGGCGTCTGCCAGCCGAGCTTCTTGTCCTCGCCCTCGCCGCTGCCGTCGCGCGCCATGATCAGCAGGCCGTGATACAGGATCGGCGAGGAACCCAGCCCGTGCTGGCCGTAGAACTTGAAGTCGCGGTTGGTCCACACGATCTCGCCGGCGAAGTCCAGCGCGGCAAAGCTACCGTCGCCGAAACAGGCATAGACGCGTTCACCGTCGGTCGCTGGTGTCGGCGTCGCGTAGGTGTTGCGGCCTTCTTTGCGGCGCGGCACCTGCTTGAAGACTTCTTTGTCCCAGAGGATCTTCCCCGACTTCCGGTCCAGCGAGAGCACGCGGCACGATTCGCCGCTATCCGTCGCTGAGGTCACG
>JBBRQL010000310.1:0-4367 GCA_038226425.1 Verrucomicrobiota bacterium | reverse complement strand
GGCGCCGCGATGGATGGGAAGCCTTCCCCCTCACCCTGACCCTCTCCCTCCGGGAGAGGGGAAAGCCGCCGGATGTCGTCGGTGCATCGGTCGCCGGTCCGGCCAGTTCCGATCCGGGGACCACTCCCGCGGCATCGCTCCACGGGTGTCCGCCACTTCGGATCGCACCCGAGAACGGTCTCCGCTCAGCCGGCAGGCGTGGGCGGACGCTGGATGAACACGTCGACCTGCTGGCCGACGAAGACCGGGAATTTCGGCCGGTCGAGCTCGAAGATGATCTGCAGCACGCGGGTGTCGACGCGCTCGAGACTGTCTCCGGTGAGGCTGCGCTTGGGCACGACGTACGGCTCGACCCGGACGAACCGCAGCGGCATCTGCAACTCGGGATGGCCCTTGAGCGAGGCATGGGCGGGCTGCTTGGAATCCACGAGCAAGGCGTTCTGCTCGTCGACCTCGGCGCGGACCTGGAGGGTGTCGACGTCGCCGAGCAGCATCAGCGGGTCCCCGGTCATCGCGGCGGCGGGCGCGAACTCGCCTTCGCGGACGTTCATCTGGAGGATCTGGCCGTCGCGGGGCGCGGCGACGGTCAGGACGTCGATATCGACCTGGGCCTGGGCCGACTGCTGGCGCACGGTCCCGACCTGCGCTTGCGCCGAGGCGACGCGGGCCTGAGCGGCTTGCCGGCCGAACTGGCGGCGCTTCAGCTCGTCGTCGGTGGCGACCTTCTCGCCGGCGAGCTTGGTGTAGCGCTCCAGCTGGTCGGACCAGTCCGCGAGCGCGACCTCCTCGGAGGCGAGCGCGGCCTGGGCGGACGCGAGCTGCGCCTTGGAAGTGGCGAAGCGGGCGCGGGCCTCGCGGTCGTCGAGCTGGAAGAGAGGATCGCCCCTCTTCACGCGGTCGCCGACCTTGACGAAGACCTTGGTCACGAGCGCGGCTTTGGGCGACGCGATCTTCACGTTCTCGCGCGAGGACTCGACGAGGCCGGTGGCGGCGACCTTGTCCTCGTACATCGAGCGCGCCGGCTGCGAGACGGGGCCCGGATCCTTGGGCTTCTGCTGCATCTTGCGGACGAGCAGGAGGGCGGCGACGACGCCGGCGATGGCGAGATAGAACGAAATCTTCCGGAAGAGCATGGCAGGTCAGGTTTTGGGTCCGCGGATCACGCGAAAAGACACGGGTGGGAAGAAGCAGCGCCGGTGGACGCTGAACAAAGCAGAGCAAGTGTCTCGCTTGTCCGGGGTGCGATCAGAAAAGGCGGACCCCTGTAGATTTCCGATCGGTTGTGCTGCCGATCGGGACTCGGCAGGGCGTGCGAAAAAGCTCGGATGACCAGCAAGAAGCGGCGTCAGCAAACCGCAGGTCCGCGATGCAGCGAAGTACGGCTTGCTCAGTAAAAAGAGATAAATCTGGAAAGCAGGAAAACAGGAACGGAGCCGGCAACGCCTCAGCATTCCTGCTTTCCTGTTTTCCAGATTGTATCTCCTGCCGGTGTTTTCTGCAGACGAAGTCCAACCCTGCTTCGCCTTCGCTGTCCGCCACTTCTTATCGCACCCGCCTGTCCGGAGGAAGTCCAGGGGCTGCGCACAGGAGAGTGGCCGGAAAAAGCTCCGGTTTGTCCGTGTCCGTTCGCGTGGTCCATGGCCGTTCATCTTCTCAGTGGTGGGCTTCGACGTAGCGGCGGAGTTCTTCGCCCTCGAGCACCTGCGTCACGCGGCCGTCCTCCATCACGGTGATGCGGTCGGCGTAGCCGTAGATGCGGGGGTCGTGGGTGACGATGATGACACAACGGCCAGGCTTGCGGGCCGCGGTGGCGAGCAGCTCCATGATCTGGTGGCCGGTGGCGGAATCGAGCGCGCTGGTCGGCTCGTCGCAGATGAGCAAACGGGGCTCGTGGCTCAGCGCGCGCGCGATGGCCACGCGCTGCTGTTGTCCGCCGGAGAGCTCGGTGGGACGCTTCCGCTCCTTGTCCGCGAGGCCGACGGTCGTGAGAAGCTCCGCCGCACGGCGCTCGGCCTCCCCGCGGTGACGCCCGTTCAGCAACAGCGGCACGCTCACGTTCTCCACACAGGTCAGCGTCGGGATGAGGTTGAACTGCTGGAAGATGAAGCCCACGTGCTTCCCTCGGAAGGCGGTGACGGCGCCCTTGCTCATGCCGTTGAGCCGCGTGCCGAAGACCTCGATCTCGCCGGCATCCCAATCGAGCGTGCCGGCGACCACGCTGAGCAGCGTCGTCTTGCCGCAGCCGCTCGGGCCGACGACCAGGTGCAGCTCGCCTTCGCGCGTCGAGAAATCCACGCCCTTCAGCGCGACGGTCCGGCTATCGCCGATGCCGAAGGACTTGGTGACGCCGCGGACCTGGACGGCGATGGAGTTCGATGAGCTCAAGGGATGGGAGCGCGCGAGGACGGGTTCAGCCGCGGAACACGATCGCCGCCTCCAGGCGCGCGACCTTGATGATGCCGAGCAGGGCAGCGAAGGAGCAGATGACGACGAGAGCGCCCCCGGTCAGCAGCAGCGCGCTAGGCTGGAGAAGGAACGGCGGCTGGCCGATCGGCAACACGATGAAGCCGAACAGCGCGGTGAGGCCCAGGCCCATGCCGTACCCGATGAGCCCGACGGTGAAGGCCTGGAGCAGGAGCATCCGCGCGAGCAGCCAGGTGCTGGCGCCCATCGCCTTGAGCGCGCCGAGATGGCGGAGGTTCTCGAGCACGAAGGAGTAGAAGGTCTGCCCCGAGACGGCGATGCCGACGATGAACCCGAGGATGATGGTGGTGAGGAACGAGATGGGGATGCCGGTGCTCTTCCAGATGTAATCCACCGTCACCTTGGCGAACTCGTCCCTGGTGAACGCGCGCATCCCGGTCTCGGCGCCGATGCGCCGGGCGACCTCCGCGGCGTCCAGGCCCGGCTTCGGTTGGACCAGGATCGCCGAGAGCATCTTGCGCTGGCGCGGCGCGAACTGGAGCGCTTGGTCGTAACTGCTGAAGACGTACGGATATCCGAAGAAATGCCGCTCCGTCCGGCAGATGCCGACGATGCGCGCCTCGCGGTCGTTGATCTCGAAGGTGTCGCCGATCGCGATCGGCCGCGACCGGCCCTGGCTCAGGCGCGTCACGCCGAACTCGTCGATGACCACGGTGTTGGGCAGACGCAGCAACGCGAGGTCGCCGGCCAGCATCTGCGGCGGGCGACCGAAGAGCGTCGCGCCGTGCAGGCCGATGAGCATGACCTGCTTGTCGGCGCCGCTCGCCGTCTTCGCGCGGAGGATGCCCTGGAAGAGCGGCACCGCGAAATCCACGCCGGTCACGCTGCGGACGCGGTTCACGTCGGTGTCGCGCAACGGCTTGGTCTCGTTCGCCGATTCCACGTGCGCCTCCACCACCCAGATCGCAGCGCGCATGTTGCGCAGATGGCTGGTGGTCCAAGCGAGCAGGCCCTGGAAGACGGCGTTCTGCTGCGTCATCAGCAGCGTGGCGAAGGTCAGGCCGCCGACCAGCATGATGTACTTGGCGCGGTCGCCCATCAGCATCTTGAGCGCGAGGTGGAACATGGTCGGGTCAGCTGCGTTTCGGTTTCCGGACGGTGCCGGAGACGGCGGGCCGCGGCGCGCCGCGCGTGGTGCGCGGCGGTTGCCCCGACCGCGACGGCGTGCCCGTGGCGGCGAGGCCGCGGATGCCGGCGAGACTGAAGGCGGTGATGTGCGTGGTCAGGCGGTCGAGCCCGGTGGCATCCAGCTCCGCGCCGGGGAACAGCCGGTCGATCACCGGCCGGCAATGGCAGTAGAAGAGGATCTGCCCGACGACGCTCATGCCGCAGAGCCGGACCGCCGCCGGGTCCGCAGCGCTCCCCAGCAGCTCGGACACGATCGCGCGCAGCATCTCGGACTGCGGACGGATGGCCTCGGCGACGAGGCGGTCCAGTGCCGCGGTCGGTTCGACCATCTCGCGGGCCATGATGCGTCCGTGCCTCGCGTGGAGCTCGGGCGAGAGCACGCGCTGGAGGAACGACCGGATGAAGCCTCCCAGCTGCGCCGCGGGTTCGTCGTCGCCGGTCGGGACGGGATAACGCGACTGCGCGAGGCGGCTCTGCTCTGCGAGCACCTCGGAGTAGAGGCCGGCCTTGTCGCCGAAATGGTAGCTCACCGCGGCGACGTTCGCCCCGGCGCGCCGGCAGATGTCCCTCACGGTCGCGCTACGGAAGCCGACCTCCGCGAAGACGTCCGCCGCCGCATGGAGGAGCGCCCCGCGGGTGGCGGCGTGGTTTGCGTTCTTAGAAGCGGCGGTTCGCACGATGTCCGGCCAGGAGTTTCAAACAGATGTTTGATAAGTCAAACGACTGTTTGAAACAATTTCCGAGGCATGTCAGGG
>JBBRQL010000309.1:0-4410 GCA_038226425.1 Verrucomicrobiota bacterium | reverse complement strand
TCGAGGTGTCGACCTCGCCCTTGAGCTTGTTCGGGTTGTGGCAGCCGTTGCAGGAGCGGCGGAAGACCGGCGTGACGTCGTGGAACCACGACACGGGCTTCTCGGCCGCAACGGCGGAGAATGCCGCGCCCAACGCGGCCAACAACGGCGCGGTGATCTTCGCGGGGCGTCTCATGGTGTCCGCAGACGAAACCATGCGCGCGGCTGTTCGGAGAAGTTTTTTCCTCGGGCGAAAACGGTCCGCCGAGGCGCTGGCGATCCCGCGGCTCGCGCCCGGGCCCGATGTCGTGTCTCCTCGGCCCATGGACGCGACGTGGTTCATCACCGGCACCGACACGGGCGTGGGCAAGACGGTCCTCACCGGGCTGCTCGCGCGCCGTCTGCGCGCGATCGGCGCGCGGATGCGTGCCGTCAAGCCGTTCTGTTCCGGAGGACGAGAGGATGCCGAGGTGCTCCATGCAGCGCAGGCCGGGACGGTCCCGATGGACGAGATCAACCCGTGGCATTTCCGCGCGCCGCTCGCGCCGCTGGTCGCCGCCCGCCGCCAAGGCGTCCGCGTGACGCTGGAGGAAGCGACGGCATTCCTTCATCGCTCCGCGGTCGGCCAAGACGTGTTGCTCGTGGAAGGCGCGGGTGGATTGCTGAGCCCGCTAGGTGAAGGTTTCTCGGCCCGCGAACTGATCCGCGCGACCCGGGCGCGTGTGCTGGTCGTCTGTCCGGACCGGCTCGGCGCGATCAACCAATCGCTGCTCGTGTTCGCGGCGTTGCCGAACGCGACAGCGGCGCAGGCCAAACTCGTCCTTTCCGCTACGGCCGAACCCGACGGTTCGTGCCAGACGAACCGCGCCGTGCTCGCCGAACTGCTCGGCGCGGACCGCGTCCACATGCTGCCGAGGTTGAGGCCGGACGAGCTGGCCGCGACCGTGGAGGACCGGATGTCGGCGGGCTTGAAGCGGCGCCTGGACGCGCTGCTCGCATGACGGCGGGCTCCGCGAAACAGGTTTGAGCCCCGGCGACACTGGGCTAGCGTTGCCGGCCGTCGACAGGCCCGCGGTCCGCGCGGTGCCGCTCGTCGACCGAGATCCCCATGGAACAAACCACACTGACGCGTCCGCCGGGAGCGCGGGAACGGTCCGCCGGCGCCTTCGCCCTGTACCTCTTCGGCTGGCTGATGGCGCTGTCCATCGCGCTGCGTCTCGTGCTATGCGCACGGTTCGCGGGCGAGACGCACGGGCCTTTCACCGGTGTGTTGAAAGCGATGGCGATGGGCATCCACCGGGATCTCCTGGTGGCGCTGGTCTTCACCTTGCCTTGGATGCTCTGGCTCAAGTGGGTGCCCGAGCGGTGGCGCCTGCGCGCGTGGCATCGCGTGGTCTTCCACGCCGCGCTTGCGTTGTTCTGGGCGTGGCAGGTGTTCCAGCACGCGCTGGAGTTCTATTTCTTCGAGGAGTTCCGCTCGCGCTTCAACACCGTGTCGGTGGACTACCTGCTCTATCCGCACGAGGTCTTCGTCAACATCTGGGAGTCGTATCCCATCGTGCGGATCATCGGTGCGTGCCTGCTCGCGGGCGTGGCATGGGTGTGGATCGCCCGACGTTGGTGGGGTCCGCGCGGCGGGGCGTTCCCGCCGAGGGCCGGATGGCGTCCGGTCGCGGTGGTCGCGCTGCTCGCCGCGGTGCTGATCCCGACGGTGCCGCTGCGGCTGAAGAGCTCGGGCGAGGAACGCTTGCTCAACGAGTTCGCCAACAACGGTCCGCTCGCCTTCCTCTCGGCGGCGGTCACGCGGCATCTCGACTACGCGGCGTTCTATCCCACGATGCCGCTGGATGAGGCCTATACCCGCGCGCGCCGCTTGGTCGGCGAGACGAACGCGGCCTTCGTCGGCGCCGGGCGGTCGATGGTCCGGGAGATGGCCGGCGACACCAACCGCCCCCGCCACAACGTCGTGGTGCTGCTCGAAGAGAGCCTCGGCTCGGAGTTCTGGGGATCGCTCGGCCGGCCGGGCGAGACCTTGACGCCGGAGATGGACAAGCTCGCGGCGGCCGAAGGCCTGCTCTTCACCAATCTGTACGCGAGCGGCAACCGGACCGTGCGCGGCATGGAGGGCGTGTTGTCCTCGTTCCCGCCGCTCCCGGGCGATTCGATCGTCGTGCGCGACCTGTCGGACCACGTGGAGACCGTCGCGCGCACGCTCCAACGGGACGGCTACCGGACGTCGTTTTTCTACGGCGGACGCGGGCTGTTCGACGGCACGAGGTTCTTCGCGACGCGCAACGGCTACGACCAGTTCTTCGAGCTCAAGGACATCCCGGCCCCGGTGTTCACCACCGCTTGGGGCGCGTGCGACGAGGACCTGTACGACCGCGCGCTGGTGGAGTTCCGCAAGTGGCACGCGGCCGGGCAGCCGTTCTTCAGCACGGTGCTCACGGTCTCGAACCACAAGCCCTACACCTATCCGACCGGCCGGATCGCCGAGGATCCCGCGGCGCGGAAACGCGAGCATGTGGTGAAGTACACGGACTACGCGCTGGGCCGGTTCTTCCGGCAGGCGCGGCAGGAGCCGTTCTGGACCAACACGCTCTTCGTGGTCGTGGCCGACCACGGCGCGCGCGTCTACGGCAGCGAGGAGATCCCCATCAAGTCCTACGAGATCCCGATGGTCATGGTCGGCCCGGCCTTCGTGAAAGCTCCCGACCGCGTCGGCGCGCTCGGCAGCTCGCTGGACGTGGCGCCGACCATCCTCGGCCGGCTGGGACGTCCCTACCGCACGACCTTCTTCGGCCGCGACCTGATGAAGATCCTGCCGGGCGAAGGCCGCGTGCTGATGAACCACAACCGCGACATCGGCATCTTCGACGGACGCCACCTGATCGTGATGGGCATCCGGCACGGCGTGTCGTGCTACCGCGGCGACGGACGGACAGGCGAGTTCCAGTTGCTGCCCGAGGTCCCCGCGGAGGCCAAGAGTCTCTACGACGACGCCATAGCGCTGTTCCAGGTCGCCGACGACTTGTACCAGCACGAACGTTTCCGGGTTGACCGTTGATCGCAGGGGCGGCGGATCAGGGTGCGATCAGAGGTGACGGACACCGCAGCCGGCGCAGCGTTGGACTTCGTCTGTAGAAAACACCGGCCGGAAATTGAATCTGGAAAACAGGAATGCTGAAGCTGAGCCGGCTCCATTCCTGTTTTCCTGCTTTCCAGATTCACTTTTTTTACAGAGCAAGCCGCTCTCCGCTGCATCGCGGACCTGCGATTTGCTATCGCCGCTCCTTGCTGGTCGTCCGATCTTCTTCGCGCCCGGAGTCCAAATCGGCGGCACAACCGATCGGAGATCTAAACCGGAACGATGCAGTCAAAAGCCGGGATGGAACGGGCCACCGGCCCGGGGTGTCAGGTGCGCCGGGAACGCAGCTTCCGGTGGGTAAGTCCTCGTGTCGAAGCTCGGCGGCAAGTTGCCGCCGAGAACGGCCAAGTTGGCCGTTCCACCCTGATCCAGCTGCATGGTTCCGGCTAAAGGTGTCCCCTCGTCTGTTCGTACCCGACGGATCCGGCGGCCTTGACGACCCGGCGTCGGTGCGCGAGGACTTGCGCGGATGAAACTGACCTGGAAAGAGCATGAGGAGATCGCCTGGGCGCTGATGGACAAGGTCCCCGACCAGGATCCCCTCAAGCTGTCGTTCCCGAAACTCCACAAGATGGTGACCGAGCTCGCCGACTTCGGCGCACCTCCCGAGGCGTCGAACGAGAAGGTGCTCGAGAACATCCAGATGGCCTGGTACGAGGAGAAGCAGTGAACCCGCCCTCGTCCGCCGAACTGCGCCGATCTCTTCTCTGACCTCGTCCGAACCCGCCATGCCCAAGCAAGCCATCTCCCCGGAAGGCGCACCTCCGGCGCTCGGTCCCTACAGCCACGCGGTC
This sequence comes from Verrucomicrobiota bacterium, assembly GCA_038226425.1. Taxonomy (GTDB): domain Bacteria; phylum Verrucomicrobiota; class Verrucomicrobiia; order Limisphaerales; family UBA9464; genus CAIVQB01. The sequence goes on along the minus strand of JBBRQL010000309.1, from coordinate 489 downwards.
CGCATCGGCGACCTGCTGTTCTGCTCCGGCCAGGTGCCGATCGACCCGGCGCACCCGGTCGGCCCGGTCGTCGGCGACATCCGCGCGCAGACGCGGCGCGTGCTCGAGAACGTGAAGCTGGTCCTCGCCAGCCAAAGCCTGGACTTCCGGCACGTGGTGAAGAGCACCGTCTTCATGACGGACCTCGCGCAGTTCCAAGGGATGAACGAGGTCTACTCCGAGTTCTTCGCTCCGCCGTACCCGGCCCGCTCGACGGTGCAGGTGTCGGCCTTGCCCCGGGCCTCCGCTTTGGAGATCGAGGTCGTCGCGAGTTTCTCCGCGGTCTGAAACAGGTGATCCGCGCTGAATCCCTAGCAGCCTGTCGGACTTAGAAGCCTGCTATTTTTGGTGAAGTGATTGAACCCGCCCGCGGGGCGTGCGTCTGACCTGCATGTCCGCCCGCTTCATCACGATCGACCGCGACACCCCCGCTGCTGCTGCCGCCGGATC
>JBBRQL010000308.1:0-4425 GCA_038226425.1 Verrucomicrobiota bacterium | reverse complement strand
CTCCTGCGAGGCGTCGGCGAGAGCGGTCGGCACCGGGCCTCCGGATGCCGTGGCCATCCCGAGCGAGGCGGTCCAAGCGGCGTCCGCGGCGGTGAGCAAAGCGCCGTAGCGCGCGGCGATATCGGCGAAGTTCGTGGGAGGCCGCTCGATGAACGACCCCGTGACCGCCGCGTTGACGGGCTTCGCCGGATCCGCGGCCTTCAATCTCTCGACGACCCCGGCCGCCTGCGCGGTGAAGTCGTTCGTGGCGATGCCGGAAAAGGCGAACCACGGGGCGAAGACCGGATGATGGATGCCGCGCCATTGTTCCAGTCGCGTCTTCCAAGCGGCGACGAGGCCGGGATCGAGGCTGCGCACGCGGGCAAGGCCTTCGAGGTTGGTCCAGTCGAGGCCGAGGGAATCCTGGGCCGCGAGCAAGTAATCGCCGACGCGCTCGCGGAGCTTCTTCAGGACGTCCGCGGTCCGCTCGGTGCGGAACTCGGCGAGCTCCTTCTCGCGCTTCGCGCGCTCCTCGGCGAACTGGGCGGCACGGACCGGATCCGGGTTGGCGCCGAGCAGCGGCTTCTCGCCGGGTTCGTGGCTGCTGTCGAAGACGCCGTAGAGCGAGTAATAATCCGCGGTCGGTATCGGGTCGTATTTGTGGTCGTGGCAACGCGCACAGGCGACGGTCAGTCCCATCGTCCCGCGGAAGACCAAGTCGATCCGGTCGTCGATGATATCCGGCGTGTTGTTCAGGAACCGCCGGCCGAGCGTCAGGAAGCCCTGCGCGGCCTGCGGCCACGGGTCGTCCTTCGTCGCGATCTGGTCGCCGGCGATCTGTTGGACGAGGAACTGGTCGTACGGAAGGTCCTCGTTGATCGCGCGCACCACCCAGTCGCGGTAGGTGTAGGCGTAGGCGTACCGGCGTTCTTCCTCGAAGACGTAGCCCTTTGAATCCGCGTAGCGCGCCACATCGAGCCAATGGCGCCCCCAGCGCTCGCCATGGCGCGGCGACGCGAGAAGGCGATCGACCACCTTGGCGAAGGCCTCGGGCGAACGGTCGGCCAAGAATCCCTGCATCTCCTCCGGCGTGGGCGGAAGCCCGGTGAGATCAAAGGTGGCGCGGCGGAGCAAGGTGCGCGGATCGGCCCGCGGCGTCGGCACCAGCCCTTGGGCGCGGAGCTTGGCCTGGACGAAGGAATCGATGGGGTTGTCGATCGGCGCGCCTTGGATCAGGGCCGGTGGGATCGCCGGCGCGACCGGCCGCTGGAACGCCCAGTGGCGGTCCGCAGCGTTGGCCGCAACCACGACGTCTTCGCGCGGGTCCGGTGCCCCGGCGCGGACCCATTCCTCGAGCGCGGCGATCTCCTCGGCCTTGAGCGGCCCGCCTTTGGGCGGCATCTGGTCGAGGTCCTTCGCGATGCCCTTGACCGCGTGGATGAGCAGGCTCTCGGCGGGCTTGCCGGCGACGAAGAGCGGGCCGTTCGCGCCGCCCTTGAGCACGCCGGCCTTCGTGTCGAGCAACAGGCCGCCCTTGACCTTCTCGGCCTTCGCGCTGTGGCACGAGTAGCAGCGGTCGACCAGCACCGGCCGGACCTTGCTCTCGAAGAACTCCACCGCGGCCGGATCCGCCGCCATGGCGCGGAGGACCGCGACCACGACGGACAGGAACTCGACGGCACGACGGCGATGAGCAGAGACGGAGGACATGAGGCTTTTGATGGACACGATGCTGCCTGCGGCGGGCCGTAAGTCAAAACGGAGTCGCGCCGCGGGATATTCGACCTGATCCCTGCCGGCGACGCCGACATCGACGCAGGCGGTGTCCGCCCGCGGCCGAAGGTTTTCCCGTTCGCCTGTCCGCCGACCGGCTGGTATCGGTTCCGGGCACATGACAAAGCTCATCATCAACGGCTCGAAAGGCCGCATGGGACAGGCCCTGATCGCCGGCGCGTCCCGGTTGCCGGGATACGAGGTCGTCGGCGCGGTCGACCAGGGCGACGACATCCGGACGATCATCGCCGCCTGCGACGCGGTCATCGAGTTCAGCTTCCACGAGGTCACCGCCGATGTGGCCGCGGCCTGCGCCGAGGCGGGCAAGGCTCTCGTGATCGGCACCACCGGCCATTCCGAGTCCGAGAAGGCCGCCATCCGCGCCCTGGCGACCAAGGTGCCCATCGTCTGGGCCTCCAACTATTCGACCGGCGTGAACACGCTCTTCTGGCTGACCCGCAAAGCCGCGGAGATCCTCGGACCGTCGTTCGACCTGGAAGTCGTGGAGATGCACCACCGGCTGAAGAAAGATGCTCCGAGCGGCACGGCGACCACCTTGCTGGAGATCCTCGGCGATGTGCGGAAGGTGCAGCTCTCCGAGGCGTTGCGGCACGGACGCGAGGGCATCGTCGGCGAGCGCACCGCCTCCGAGATCGGCATCCACGCCATCCGCGGCGGCGACGTCGTGGGCGACCACACGGTGATCTTCGCGGCGAACGGCGAACGCGTGGAGCTCACCCACAAGGCGAGCAGCCGCGACACCTTCGCCAACGGCGCGATCCGCGCGGCCGGCTGGCTCGTCGGCAAGGAGCCGGGGATCTACGACATGCAGGACGTCCTCGGCATCAAGTGACCGACGCCACGGCCAGCACGCGACCCGAGGTCTTCATCGCTCTCGGGTCCAACCTCGGTGATCCCGCCGCGAAGATCCGCGCCGCGATGGACCGGTTGGCGGAATTCGCCGACGGCCCGGTCCGGCGCTCGTCGCTGTGGCGGAGCACGCCGGTGGATTGCCCGCCGGGATCGCCACCGCTCATCAACGCGGTCGTCGCCTTCGTCCCGGCTCCCGGCATCACGCCGGAAGGGCTCCTCACCGCCACGCAGGCGATCGAGAAAGTGGCCGGCCGCGTGACCAAACGCGTCGTCAACGAGGCGCGTCCGCTCGATCTCGACCTCATCGCTTGGGGCGACGAGCGCCGCGACACCCCCGGGCTCGTGCTGCCGCATCCGCGCGCACATCTGAGGCGCTTCGTCTTGGAGCCGCTGGCCGAGCTGGCACCCGGTTGGGTGCTGCCCGGACAGACCGCGCCGGTAGCGGTCCTGCTGGCCGGACTTCCCCTGGATCCGGGGCTGCGTCGTCTGGATGGTGACCCGGAAAAGCCTTGGAAACCGGGCCTCCGGCCCTAAGGTCTTCAACGTAGCGACATGAAGAAATCCTCGTCCCTTGCCCTGCTCGCCGGCTGCCAGATCATGGCGGCCGTGGCGTTGGCCGGCCTGTGCGCCTGGAACGTCAAGCTGACGCGCGACCTCGGCCGCCAAGCCGGTGCCTTCAACACGTTCCAGAGCAACCGCGCCGCCTTGGACCTGCTCGTGGGGACGAGCATGGAGTACGCGCAGAAGAACCCGGCGATCGACACGGTCCTCGCCAAGATCGGCGTCAAGAAGACGACCGTCCCGATCAACAAACCTGCCCGCTGAGACCATGGACGACGCTCCCTTCACCGTTCCCCCTTCTCCGTCGGCCGAGGAGTTCGAGTCCCTGCGTTCGGAAGTCGTCGACCTGACGGCCGTGCTCCGGCTCGGGTTGGCCGGCCTGTTCGTCGTCACCGGGAGCTTGGGCCTTTATCTTTTCCGCCAGGACACCTTGCTCGCCCGGCAGGTCGCCGCGCAGGCACCGGTCCTGGTGGACGCGGACCAGAAGAACCGCGGGGTGATCGCCATCGTGAACGAACTCCAGCGCTTCGGCTGGGCGCATCCGGATTACGCGACCAACGTGTTGGCCCGCTTCAACCTGGTCCCGCTCGCCCAGACCAACGCCCCCGCGTCGGACCCGAAGCGCTGACGGTCAATCCCTCACCACGAGCGGGAGACCATTTCCGCATTCCATGCAGAAGCGCGCTCCGGGAGGATTCACCTTCTGGCAGATCCGGCACTCCACGTGCGCCTTCACATGCCGCTGGTGGATGACCAGGTTGCGGATGTACGGGATCCAGTTGAACGCGTTCGCGAAGATGAAGACCGAATCGCGCCGGTAGAAGATGGCGTAGCTCAGCAGGAACAACGAGCCCACGATGCTGAGCCACCAGAAGATGACCGGGACCACCACCTGCTTGCGGAGCTCGGTCGCCCTCCACTGGATGATGAAGCGCGTCGCGAACGCCGCGTTCGCCATCCAGCCGACGATCTTCCAGGTGTTCCACTCGATGCCGAACAACCGGCCCCCCGGGAAGAACATGTTCTGAAGGTCATCCATGCGACGTGCGGACTCTCCGCGTTCTCCCGCGCCGGTAGCAAGGTCCGACCATCGCCGGGTCGCCTAGCAGCCTGTCGGACTTAGCTCAAGTTTGCTGGGATTAGTGGTGAGGGTAGCGGCTCTGGCGGCTGGGGAGAAGTGCGGCGGACAACTGGGGGCGGTTTCTGGTCGGCGGTCGGTGGGTGTCCGTTCCAGGTCTT
>JBBRQL010000307.1:0-4442 GCA_038226425.1 Verrucomicrobiota bacterium | reverse complement strand
TGAGGGGGAAGGCTTCCCATCCATCTCGGCGCCAAGGGTTTGCCTGATCCGTTCTCCCTCACCCCTGCCCTCTCCCGCTGGGAGAGGGAGGATCGAAGGACCGCCCTGGAGCATCCGTGGCCGGACCGACGGATGGTACAGGCCCGCTGTGTGCCCACAGCCAAGGCCAGACATGTGGGAGAACGGGGCGTTCCGGTCCCGCTCCACCCTCTTCTTCTGACCGCCACTTCTAAACCCGGACGTGCAGCAGTTCCGGCCCTGTCGGCGTGCCGATGCGGCACACGGAGGCCGCTTCCGCCGGCCCGTCACTCGCGATACCGCGCTTCATGGCACATCGCGTGGTCGACCAGGACGAGCGCGGTCATCGCTTCGACCATCGGCACCGCACGGGGCAAGACGCACGGATCGTGGCGGCCACGGCCCTTGAGCGTCGTCTCGGCACCGGTGACGTCCACGGTGTCCTGCTCGTGCATGACCGTGGCGACCGGTTTGAAAGCCACCCGGAAATAGACGGTCTCGCCGTTGCTGATGCCGCCCTGGATCCCGCCGCTGCGGTTGGTGACGGTGCGGACACGTCCGTCCACGTTGCGGAACGCGTCGTTGTGCTCGCGGCCGGTCATGCCGATACCGGCGAACCCGCTCCCGATGTCGAAGCCCTTGCTCGCCGGCAACGACAGCATCGCCTTGGCAAGATCCGCCTCCAACCGGTCGAAGACCGGCTCGCCCCAGCCGACCGGCACGCCGCGGGCGACCCCGAGGACGATCCCGCCCACGCTGTCCCCCGCCGAACGCGTCGCTTCGATGAGCGCCACCATGCGCTCCGCGGTGGCGGCGTCCGGACAACGGACGATGTTCGCCTCCGTCTGCCCGACGGTGAACGCGTCCGGATCGACGGTCACCGCGATGTCCTTCACCTGGGTGACACAAGCGAGGACCTCCACGCCCCAGCGTTCGCGGAGAAGCTTCTTGGCGATGGCGCCGGCCGCCACCCGGCCGATGGTCTCGCGGGCGCTGGTGCGACCGCCGCCCGGCCAGGCCCGGATGCCGTACTTCGCCTGGTAGGTGTAGTCCGCGTGCGACGGGCGGAACTTCGTCGCCATCTCGCTGTAGGCCTCGCTGCGCTGGTCCTCGTTGCGGACCATCATCGAGATGGGCGTGCCGAGCGTGCGCCCCTCGAACGTGCCGGAGAGGATCTTCACCGTGTCCGTCTCCTTGCGCGGCGTGACGATGCTCGATTGGCCCGGCCGCCGCCGGTCGAGGTCCGGCTGGATATCGGCCTCGCTCAACGCGAGCCGCGACGGGCATCCGTCCACCACCACGCCGACTCCGCCCCCGTGGGATTCGCCCCAAGTGGTGATGCGGAAGAGTTGCCCGAAGGAGTTGCCCATGCGTCCGCCGAAGATGCGGGAAAGCCGGCCGGGGAGAAAAGCGCGATTCGCAAGCGCTCTTCCGGGCCACGTCGCCCTGCCCTGGCGTCGGATCAACGGTGGCAACCCTCCTCTCCCACGTCCCCCCGCCCGCCCCGTGTACGATCCGAAGTGGCGGTCAGGAAGGAGCGAAGGAGAGGCATGGCTGTGGTGCCAGGAACCGAGGAAGAACGAAACCGCCGGTAGGGCGAGGCTCCTGCCGAGCCGCTGAGCGAAGGGCGGCCCGTCAACTCGCAGGGGCTCAGCAGGAGCTTTGCCCTACCACGCGATACAAAGAAGGTCCGCGACTGGCTTCAGCGCTGCATCCCCCGGTTCCCCCACGCACTTTCTCGCCAAGACTGACCGCCACTTCTGATCGCCCCCGCCCACCCCGGCTGCCTTGACCCTCACGCCTCGCGTCCACCACGCTGTCCCATGCCGTTGTCCGATGCCACCATCGCCGAACTCCGCGCCCGCTTGGGCGAGCCACAGGTCCTGACCGCGCCGGAGGACCTGATCACCTATTCCTTCGACGGCACCGCCGCGCTCCACCAGATGCCCGGTTGCGTGGTGTTCGCCCGGTCCGCGGCGGATGTCGTGGCCGTGCTGGAGATCGCCACCCGCACCCGCACGGCCGTGGTCACCCGCGGTTCCGGCACCGGCCTGAGCGGCGGCTGCCTGCCGTCACCGGATTGCATCGTGCTCTGCACGGTGCGCATGGACCGCATCCTCGAGGTCGACACCGCGAACCTCACCCTGCTCGCCGAACCGGGCGTGACAACCTTGCGCATCGCCGAGGCCGCCGCGGCCGTCGGGCTCTTCTATCCGCCGGATCCGGGCTCGATGAAGATCTCCACCATCGGCGGCAACGTCGCGGAGAACTCCGGCGGGCTGTGCGGATTGAAGTACGGCATCACCCGCAACTACGTGATGGGCCTGCAGGTCGTGCTGCCCGACGGCCAGGTGATGTCCACCGGCAACAAGTGCGTGAAGGACGTCGCCGGCTATTCGCTCAAGGACCTCTTCATCGGCAGCGAAGGCACGCTCGGGGTGGTCACCCAGGTCCTGCTTCGGCTCATCCCGAAGCCCGCGGCGAAGCGCACGATGGTCGCGACCTTTCCGGAGATGGACGCCGCGGCGCAGACAGTCAGCGACATCATCGCCGCGCGGATCATCCCCTGCACGCTGGAGTTCCTCGACCGCACGACGATCCGCTGCGTGGAGGACTACGCCAAGATCGGTCTGCCCGATTGCGAGGCGCTGCTGCTGATGGAGACCGACGGCCATCCGGCGCAGGTCGCCGAGGAAGCGGCGCAGATGGAGGCCATCGCCCGCCGGAACGGTTGTCTGGAGGTCCGCATCGCCAAGGACGACGCCGAGGCCGACAAGCTCGCGAGCGCCCGTCGCAGCGCCTTCAGCGCCCTCGCCCGCGTCGCGCCCACGACCATCCTCGAGGACGCCACGGTGCCGCGGAGCGAGCTCGCCACCATGGTCCGCTTCATCGCCGGCATCGCCGTGAAGCACCGGTTGCGCATCGGCACCTTCGGCCACATGGGCGACGGCAACCTGCACCCGACCTTCCTCACCGACGAGCGCGACAAGGAAGAGATGCACCGCGTGGAGCTGGCGTTCCACGAGATCTTCGAGGAGGCGATCCGGCTCGGCGGCACCATCACCGGCGAACACGGCGTGGGAGTGGCGAAGAAGAACTTCCTGCCCCGTTTCATGGGCGACGCCCAGATGCGCGTGATGCGCGAACTGCGCCGCGCGCTCGATCCGCACGCGATCCTCAACCCGGGGAAGATGTTCGATTGAGCCGCGCGGAACTGCGCGGATGGAGCCTTAAAAAAGCGACGGGCCTGATCTCGCGATCCGGCCCGTTGCGTCTCCGGAGGTGTCATGACCTCCGACCGCCGTCACCTCACTTGAGACGGAGGACGATCTGCTTGTCGATCTCGCTGGCGAGGTAGATGTCCGGCGCGCCGCCGCTCTTCCGGGCTTGGACGTTGATGCGGCTCACGCGCGGCTCGATCTCATCGACCTTGATCCACACCGTGCGATTGTCGATGCTGGCGACCAGAGTCTTGGCGATGGTGTTCTCGCCGGTGAGCGTGCCGTTGAACGCGAGCGTCTCCTTGGCCGCCGCGAACACCTGGTCGACCGACCGCTCGTAGCGGCTCTCGATGGTGTCCTTGGCCCACGGCGCGCCGATCTTCTTCCGGCCCTCCTGGGTGGAATAGCAGCCGGATGCGGCGAGCACGACGACACCGAGGGAGATCGCGGAGAGAAGCTGTTTCATGGCGCGCCGATGCAATCACAGCGGGACGCGTGGTCAAGCCCCGGTTGGTGCCGGTTGACGGGAGGCCGGCCGCCAGCGACCCGGAGCCAAGCAACCCGCCCGGTCTTGTCGGACCGGCGGCGCGGAGGCGACGCTCAGCCGGAACGATGCCGAGGTCCCGGGTGGAAAAGCCATCTTGGCCGTGCTCGGCACAAGCACGCACCTACCGGACGGTCCGTCCCCGGTTGCCCGTTCCAGCCATCCTTTGACTCCATCTTTCCGGTCCGGAGCTTGCCTGAAAATGCAAGATGCCCGAGCAACCCGGAGGAGTGCCAGCGGTTGGCCGGGGAGGCGAAGGCAAGGATCGCGGAGCGCGACGACGATCCCGGCCAACGGCCCCGACCTCGAGCATCCCGAAGGAATGCCGGCAACATCCCCAAGTTGCGGGCGAGCTGCCGGCACCCGTGCCCCGTTTCCGGGAGGGCGCTGCGTTCACCATCATCTGGTGGCTGGCAACCTTCTGGATCCGCACCGGTTGCAACTCCTCCTTTCCAGAACCTCCAAAACAATCTCCTTCTTCAGGGCCACTGTTTTTCAGACGGGCAAAAAGGCGTTTTGCCTAGCAGCCTGTCGGACTTAGAAGCCTGCTATTTTTGGTGAAGTGATTGAACCCGCCCGCGGGGCGTGCGTCTGACCTGCATGTCCGCCCGCTTCATCACGATCGACCGCGACACCCCGCTGCTGCTGCCGCCGGATCT
>JBBRQL010000306.1:0-4443 GCA_038226425.1 Verrucomicrobiota bacterium | reverse complement strand
GACAGGGACCGACAGCCGGGTGACCAGGGCGTTTCGTTCCCTCCCCGGATGCTGCTGACCGCCTCTTCTGATCGCACCCCGTCGCGACAAATGCTTCCTCACGCTCCGGCGACCGGCTTCTTCTCCTCGGCCCACGCGTAGAGCACGGGCAGCAGCACGAGCGTCAGCAGCGTCGAACTCAGGATCCCGCCGATGACGACGGTGGCCAACGGACGCTGGACCTCGGCGCCCGCACCGGTGGCGATGGCCATCGGCACGAAACCGAGCGACGCGACAGCGGCCGTCATCAACACCGGACGCAGCCGGGTGAGCGAGCCCTCCCGCACGGCGTCGAGCAGCGCCTTGCCCTCCTCGCGCAGTTGGTTGAAATAGCTGACGAGCACGACGCCGTTGAGCACGGCCACGCCCGCGAGCGCGATGAAACCGACCGCCGCGGTGATGCTGAAGGGCATCCCGCGCGCCCACAGCGCCAAGACGCCGCCGGTCACGGCGAGGGGGATGCCGGAATAGACGACCGCTGCCTGTCGCAACGAACCGAACGCGAGGAAGATGAGCACGAAGATGAGCGCGAGCGCGGCGGGCACGACCACCATGAGCCGTTGACGGGCCTCGACGAGGTTCTGGAACTGCCCGCCGAACTCCACGAGGTAGCCTTCCGGTAGTTTCACCTGTTCCTGGATCCGCTGCTCCGCCGCGCGGACGTAGCCTTCGATGTCGCGCGTCTTGAGGTTCACCATGAGGGCCGCGCGCCGCTGGCCGTTGTCCCGCTGGATCGGCTCCACGGTTTTCAGCGTGGTGAACTCCACCACCTTGCCGAGCGGAAGCAGACCATGTTCGCCGACGCGGAGCGGAAGCTTTTTGATCTGCTCGTCGCTGGCGCGGATCTCCTCCGGCATCCGCACCACGAGGTCATGACGGTGGTTGCCCTCGACCATGCTGCCCACCACCACGCCCGCCAGCGCCGCGTTGACGGCGCGGTTCACTTCGCCGGCCTGGAGGCCATGGCGTTGGAGCACGTCGCGCCGGGTGTTGATCTGCAACTGCGGCGTGCGGCCCTCGGTCTCGTATTCCACCTGCGCCACGCCGGGCGTCTTCTCGAGGATCTCCTTCACCTGTTCCGCCAGCTTTTCGAGCACGTCGTAGTCCTGGCCGAAGATCTTCACGGCCAGCTCCGCCTTGGTGCCCTCCAGCATCTCGTTGAACCGCATCTCGATGGGCTGCGCGAAGAGCATGTTGTAGTCGGGGTTGATCTTCTTCAACGCGGCCTCGATCTGCTCGCGCAACTCCGCCTTGTTCTTCGGGCGACCGGGCGACCTCGGCCATTCGTTGACGGGTGTGTAGAAGATGTAGACGTCGCTCTCGTTCGGCGGCATCGGGTCGGTGGCGATCTCGCTGGTGCCGATGCGCGTGAAGATGCGCGTGAGTTCGGGGAACTCCCTGGCCAGGACGTTCTCGACCTCGATGTCCGTGCGGAGCGATTCCTCCAAGCTCATGCCGACCGGCTTGTAGAGCATCGAAGTGATGGAGCCTTCGTCGAGCTTGGGCACGAACTCCGCGCCCAGCCGGGTGAAGAGCCAGAGCGAACCGGCGAACAGCAGCACGGCACCGGCCACGACGAACCAACGGAGCCGGAGGGCGGCCGTGAGCGTCGGTCCGTAAAGCCGCTTGGCGAAGCGGATGACGGCGTTGTCCTCCTCGCTGATGTTCCCGCGTAGGAACAACGAGCACAGCGCGGGCATGAGCGTCAGCGAAAGCACCAGCGCGCCGCCGAGCGCGAGCCTCACGGTGAGCGCCATCGGATGGAACATCTTCCCCTCGATGCCGGTCAGCGCGAGGATCGGGATGTAGACCACCGTGATGATGACCACGCCGAAGAACATCGGCGAGCCGACCTGCTTGCTGGCGGCCAGCACCGTCTTCACCCGCTCCTCCTCGGTGAGCGACCGGCCAAGCTGATGCTGCTTCTGCCCGAGTTGGCGCACGATGTTCTCCACGATGACCACGGCGCCGTCGATGATGAGTCCGAAGTCCACCGCGCCGAGGCTCATCAGGTTCCCGGAGATGCCGAACTGCCTCATGCCGGTGAGGGCGAAGAGGAAGGCCAGCGGGATGGCGCAGCCGACGATGAGCGCCGCGCGCCAGTTGCCGAGCAGCAACAGCAACACCACGACGACCAGCACCGCGCCCTCGAACAGGTTCTTCTCCACCGTGCCGATGGTGCGTCCGATCAGCTGCGAGCGGTCGTATTGCGTCTGGATCTCCACGCCGGCCGGCAGCTTGGTCTGGATCTCCACCAGCCTCGCCTTCACGCGTCCGGCGACTTCGCGGCTGTTCTCGCCCGCCAGCATCATCGTCGTGCCGATGACGGTCTCCTTGCCGTTCAACGTGGCCGCGCCGGTGCGGAACCTCGTCCCGATCCGCACGTCGGCCACGTCCTTCACGAGCAGCGGCTTCACGCCCGCGCCGAACTTCAGCGGCAGATCGGCGATGTCTCCGAGGGTCGTCACGCGGCTGACCACCCGGATGGTGAGCTGTTCACCGCCGCGGCTGATGATGCCGCCGCCGGTGTTCTCGACGTTCTGCGCGACGAGCGCGGCGAGCTCGCTGAACGTCAGGTCGGCCTCCGTCAGCGCGTCCGGCCTGGGCTGGATGACGAACTGCTTCTCGTAGCCGCCGGTGCCGTTGATCTCCGCGATGCCCGGCACGGTGCGGAGCAGCGGCTTGATGGTGTGTTCTTGGATCTCGCTCAGCTCGATGAGCTGCTCCAGCTCGGTCGCCGGCTTGTTCGTCGTGTCCGCCCGGTAGCTGACGCTGTAGTAGAATATCTCGCCGAGGCCCGTGCTGATGGGCGCGAGCTTGGACGAAGCTCCGACGGGCAGCTGTTCGGCCACGCCTTGCAGCCGTTCGGCCACGAGCTGGCGCGCGCGGTAGATGTCGGTGCCGTCCTTGAACTGGAGCGTCACCTGCGACAGGCCGAACTTCGTCAACGAGCGCATCTCCTCCACGCCCGGCAGGCCGGCGAGTTCCAGCTCGATGGGCTGCGTGACGAGCTTCTCCGATTCCTCCGCGGCGAGCGCAGGCACTTCGGTGTTGATCTGCACCTGCACGCCGGTGATGTCGGGCACGGCGTCGATCGGCAGGTGCAGCGCCGACCAGAGGCCGATGCCCAGCAGTCCGAAGACGCCGAGCAGGACCACGGCGCGCTGGCGCAGGGAGAATTCCAGGATGCGGTCGATCATGGCGTGGCGAGGAGGTCGAGGCCGGTGAGTTCTTCGAGCTCCGCAGCGGCACCGATGGCTTCGCGTCGGGTGTCGAGCAATGTCTCCATCGCTTCGAGGTACTGCTTCTGCAGCTCGACGTAGGTGGTGACCGGCACGGCGGCGAGCCGGTAATGACGATCCGCCAACTCAGCGGCCTCGGCGAACCGGGCCAGCGAATCCGGGCTCCACCGCGCCATCTCGCCCGCCTTGGCCTCGTAGGCTTTCGCAGCCGAGACGATGCGCCGCTCGACTTCACGCCGCGCGGTCCCGAGCACGGTCTCCGCCTGGATCTGCCGGGCCTTGGCGGCGGCGACGTCCGAGGTGTTGTCGCGCCAGAGCGGCAGCGGGAACGACACGCCGACGCCGATGATGCGGTCCCGGCCCCCTGCGTTCTCCTCGGTGACCTGCGGGCCGACCTTGATGGCGGGCCACCGCTCGTTGCCGGCGAGCGACACGCGGAAGCCTTGTCGCCGCAGTTCGGTCTCCCGCAGCCGCAGCTCGAAGTTGTTCGTGGCGGCCGCGGCGAGCAACGCGTCGAGGCGCGGCGCGGACGGCAGCTCGGCGACGGTCGCGGCGACGGCCAACGGAGCGTCCACCGGACGTCCGAGCAGATGGTTCAACGAGAGCCGGGCGTCGTCCGCGGCGAGGCCCGCCTCGGTGGCGCGCCGGCGCAGGCCGATCTCCGTGGCCTCGAGGATGCGGATCTCCAGCTGCGGCGTGATGCCCGAAGGGTCGCGCTGCACGAGCACTTCGCGGAGCGCCCGATAACGGTCGGCGACCTGCCGGGCGATGCGGGCCTTCTCGTCCGCAGCGGTCAGCGCATGGGCCTGGCCGCGGACGCGCGCGGACAACGCGGTGCGGAAACGGGCCAGCCCGAGGCCGGCCAACGCGACGTCCTGGTCCGCGATGGCCTTGCGCAGGCCGAGCCGTCCGGGCCACTCGAACGACTGCGTGACGCCGACGCTCCATGCGACGCCGTCGCCGACGAAGCCGCCGCCGGCATCGGTCGAGCGCTTTTGTCCGACGCTTCCGGAGACCTCCGGGAGCGGTTGCCGGCCGGAGGTCCGGCGCGACGCCCGGGCGGCATCGAGCTCGGCCTCATAGAAGCGGAGCTCGGGGTTGTGGACCGCGGCTTCCTGCGCCAACGCGGCGGCGTTCTCGGAAGGAGCCGCGGGCGTGTCGG
>JBBRQL010000305.1:0-4449 GCA_038226425.1 Verrucomicrobiota bacterium | reverse complement strand
GCACCGGGACCGGCCGGCCGCGGCTCGCGAAGAAGCGTCCGATATGTCCGCGGACCGCTTCGTCCCGCAGGAGTTTTCGTCCAAGCAGCTCGGCGATGAGCTCTCGGGTGATATCGTCGCAGGTCGGTCCGAGCCCGCCGGTGGTGATGACCAAATCGGCCCGTCCCAAGGCTTCGCGGACGGCCTGCTGGATGTCGTGTCCGCCGTCCGGCACGGCGACCTGGCGGGCCACGGAACGGCCGCTGTCGGCGAGCTGCCGGCAGATCCATTGCTGATGGGTGTTCAGCACGCGTCCGAGCAGCAGCTCTGAGCCGGTGTTGATGAGCTCGATGGTCACAGGCGGATTGTAGACCGGAAGTGGAGGGAGGGCGAGTGAGCCAGTGAGCCAGTAAGCGAGTGAGCCAGTGACTGGATGACCGCTCACCTCTCGGGTCTCAACTGCTCACCTACTGGCTCACTCGCTTACTCGCTCACTGTCCCTCTCTCCCCCGCGCGGCCCGGAACAACCGGAGCCGTCCATAGTCGACCCTTCCGCCGAGCAACGTGTGCGCGCCGGAGAGCGTCCCCCAACCGGCCTGCTCGAACGCGGCCTCGATCTCCCGCCGCTCGGCATCGGTGAACAACCGGGCGACGTCCAGCGCTTCACCGGCCTCCAGCGCGCTGCCGAGGTGGCCGTAGATCGTCCCCGGCGTCAGGTCGCGCGCGCTGGCGATCTCCTCCGCGGTGGCGCCCTCGCGGAACCGCCGCAGCGTCTCGCGCACCGTGTCGTTCATCAGCTCGCCGCGCGTCTTCTTGGCAGCGGTGGGCATCGGCGCGGTGAAGGAATCGTCGGCGAAGATCTGCCTCGGGTTCGTGCGCAGATGCGCGACGATCTCCTCGAGGAACGCGTCGCCGTAGGACCGCAGCTTCGTCTCGCCCACGCCGGACACACGGCGGAACTCCTCGGCCCGCACCGGATATTGCCGCGCCATGTAGCGGAGCGAGGTGTCGCCGAAGATGATGTACGACGGCACGCCTTGCTCGTCGGCGATCCGTTTGCGGAGCTGGCGCAGCTTCTCGAAGAGCAGCTCGTCGCAGGCGATCTCGCCGACGCGGTCGGTCCGCGTCCTCGGCGCCTCCATCGGTCTCGTGAGCGTGATCTGCCGGCGGTCCTTCAGCGCGGCGAAACCCTCCGCGGTCACCTCGATGGTCGGGAACTGCCCGGTGCTCTGGCGCAGGAAACCCAGACGCATCAGCTCGCGCGCGATCGCGCCCCATTCGTTGCGCGAGTGCTCGTGGCCGATGCCGTAGGTCGTCAGCTGGTCGTGGCCCCACTGGCGGATCTTCTCGGTGTCGCCGCCGAGGACCACGGCGACGACGTGGTTGAGGCCGACGCCGAACCCGCTCTTCTGCTTGATCCGGTAGACGCAGCTCAGCAGCTTCTGGGCGGCCTGGGTGCCGTCCCAGGTGGCGCGCGGGCTCAGGCAGTTGTCGCACGCGCCGCAGGTCGGGTCCGGGAACTCCTCGCCGAAGTAATCGAGCAGCGCCGCGCGCCGGCATTCCGAGATCTCGGCGTAGTGGACCATCTGCTGGAGCTGCTCGCGGGCGCGGGCGCGCTCCTGCTCGTCGGGCTTCTCGTCGATGAAGACGTTCTGCTTCGTCACGTCGCCGGGGCTGAAGAGCAGCAGGCACTCGCCCGGCAACCCGTCGCGGCCCGCTCGGCCGGTCTCCTGGTAATAGCCCTCCAGGTTCTTCGGCAGGTCGTGGTGGATCACGAACCGCACGTTGGGTTTGTTGATGCCCATTCCGAACGCGATGGTCGCGCAGACGACGCGGACCTCGTCGCGGAGGAAGGCCTCCTGGTTCCGCGACCGCGCTGCCGGATCGAGACCGGCATGGTACGGCGCGGCTTTCACGCCGTCCTCGACCAGCTTCGAGGCGAGCGACTCGGTCCCCGCGCGGCTGGAGCAGTAGATGATCCCGCCGTCCTTCGGGCGCGCCCGGAGAAAATCGAGCACCTGGCGGTAGCCGGAGGCCTTGGGGAGGACGCGGTAGGGGAGGTTGGGCCGGTTGAAGCTGGCAACGAAGACCGCCGGGTCCTGCAGCTGGAGCTGGGCGACGATGTCCTCGCGCACGCGGCCGGTTGCGGTAGCGGTGAGCGCCATGAACGGCACGCCCGCGGGCAATCGGCCGCGCAGCTCCCGGAGCTGGCGATATTCGGGACGGAAGTCGTGGCCCCATTCGCTGATGCAGTGGGCTTCATCGACCGCGACGCAGGCGACGCCCCAGCGGCGCAGATCGTCCACCAGCGTGCCGACCATCAGGCGTTCCGGCGCGAGGTACAGCAGGCGATAGCTGCCGTTGTTGAGCCCGCGCCAGCGGGTGCTGCGCTCGGCGTCGGTGAGAGACGAGTTGAGGAAGGTGGCTGCGACGCCGTTCGCCGTGAGCGCGTCGACCTGGTCCTTCATCAGCGCGATCAGCGGCGAGATCACGACCGTGAGGCCGGGCCGCACGAGCGCGGGGAGCTGGAAGCACAGCGACTTCCCGCCGCCCGTCGGCAGGAGCGCGAAGACGTCCTGGCCCGCGAGCGACGCGCGGATGATGCCTTCCTGCAACGGCCGGAAGCTCCCGTAGCCGAAGACATCTTTCAGCGGCGTGAGCAGATCAGCGTCGGCGGGCGGCACAGCGGACATGGCGGGAAGATTGGTGCCCAGGGCGGCGGCTTCGCCAAAACAAAAATCCGCGGGTCGCCACTTGCCCATGTCGACGGACCGCTCACCGCGTTCGTCCGTCGGGGCTCAGAGCTGCGAATCCGGATGCTTCCGGTCCATCTGCTTCACGCGGATGTCCACGTCGTCCTTCGGGAGCGGCCCGACGGTGAACTGTCCGGTGTCTCCCAGGTCGCGCTGGAGCAGCTTCATCCTCGCCTTGAGCTCGGCGACGAGCGGCTGCGCCGCTGGCGAGGTGTAGATGTTCCGCATCTCGTCCGGGTCGGCGACGAGGTCGTAGAGCTCCCATTGGTCCTGCTTCCAATAGTGGATGAGCTTGTGCGTGCCGGTCCGGATCCCGTAGTGCGCCGCGGTGTCGTGGTGTCCCGGGTCGTGGTAATAGCGGTAGTAGATCTCCTTCCGCCAACCTTCGGGAACGCCGCCCGAGAAAAGCGGCGCCAAGCTCCGGCCTTGCATCCCGGCGGGCACCGGGACACCGGCGAGATCCAGGAACGTCGGAGCGAAATCGCAGTTGATCGCGAGCGCGTCGCTGACCGAGCCGGGCTTGATGTGCCCGGGCCAGCGGGCAAGGAACGGCATGCGCGACGAGGGCTCGTACATGAAGCGCTTGTCGTAGAGGCCATGGTCGCCGAGGAAGAATCCTTGGTCGCTGGTGTAGATGACGAGCGTGTCCTCGCGCAGGCCGTTGGCGTCGAGCCAATCCATCAACCGGCCGACGCTGTCGTCCACGCTCTGCACGCAGGCGAGATAGTCCTGCATGTAGCGCTGGTACTTCCATCGGTCGAGCTCGTCGCCCCGGAGGACCTTCTTGAGACCATCGACGACGATCTCGACCTCGACGGGCTTCTCGCCCACCCATCGCTGGCGCTCCGCGTCGGAGAGCCCGGCGGGAGGGACGAGCTTCAGGTCGTGCCGCGTGAGGTCGCGGAAGACCGATTGGTGCTGCTCGCGCAAGGCATCGGCGCGGCCGGCGTAGTCGTCGCGCAAGGTCGCCGGCTCGGGGATCGTGCGGCCGGCGAACTCGCGACGATAACGGTCGTTCGGCGTCCACTCCCGGTGCGGGGCCTTGTGGTGGCACATCAGGAAGAACGGCTTGTCCTTCGGCCGGTTCTTCAGCAGATCGATCGCGAGGTCGGTGATGACTTCGGTGGCGTAGCCCTTGTAGATGCGGTGGCCATCCCGGTCGTAGAGGACGGGATCGATGTAGCGGCCTTGGCCGGGCAGGATGTTCCAGTGGTCGAAGCCTTGGGGCTCGGAGCCGAGGTGCCATTTGCCGAGCATCGCCGTGTGATAGCCGGCCTGTTGGAGCCGGTGGGCGACGGTGACGGACGCGGGATCGAGGTG
Source organism: Verrucomicrobiota bacterium (assembly GCA_038226425.1). Taxonomy (GTDB): domain Bacteria; phylum Verrucomicrobiota; class Verrucomicrobiia; order Limisphaerales; family UBA9464; genus CAIVQB01. Next base: position 397 of record JBBRQL010000305.1, on the reverse strand, counting down.
GTTGAAGACGGGGACGCCGTTCTTGTGGCTGTACTGGCCGGTGAGGATGGTGGCGCGGCTGGGCGTGCAGATGGAGTTCACCGCGTAACAGCGGCCGAGACGCAGGCCCTGGGCGGCGAGGCGGTCCATGTTCGGCGTGGTGTTGACCGTGCTGCCGTACGCGCTGATGGCGTGGGCCGCGTGGTCGTCCGTCATGATGAACAGGATGTTCGGTCGCTTGGCCGCGGCCTCGGCCGAAAGGACGAGCCCGATCAGGGCGCCGACGCGGAGCAAGACGCGGAGGAACATGGGCCAGTGATTAACGCGTCCGGCTCCGGCAGGCCAGAGCCGAAGTGGAGACGGGACGTTCGCGACGTTCGTGCGTGCTCGAGACCGAGACGAGGACCAAGACCGGGAG
>JBBRQL010000304.1:0-4457 GCA_038226425.1 Verrucomicrobiota bacterium | reverse complement strand
TACTGTAGATCTTCATATGGAAGGATCCAAAATCCGACACCAAGGCCCAGTGGGTCCATTGCCCGACCGGAGAAACAGGCGGCGTGTAGGACAACCGACCGCCGTTCGGATCCTGGTTGCCGAAATCCCAGTACACCTTCCCGTCCGACCACGGCACATGCGCGTTGATGATGCTCCCGCTGCTGTTCTGTAGAAAGAACGTGGCCTGGGAAACCTGAGCGTCGATTTTCTGCCAGAACTCGACGGTGATGGGGTAATCGCTCAACTGGGCTCCGAAATTCGGGACCACGACCTTCTGGTTGGATGCCAAAGAGAACTGGATCGAGTTCGCTGGCACTACGCCCGCGCTAAAAAAGGTGCCGCCATTGGGGAGGGCGCCGTTCTGGGCGCCGCCTTGGTCGGGGTTCGCGCTGGAAGCTGCCAGATCAGTCACCAGATTGCCCGAACCCTCGTTGAAGCGGTAGTTCAGCATCAGGTCCAGCGTCTTGGGCGAGACGCTCACGGACCGGTTGGCGGCGATCTCCTGCGATGTGCGCGCGGAGGACCAGATCCGGAGATCCGCGAAGCTGGCGTCGGCATAGCCGTCCGCCGACCAGTTGCTCCGGCCGATATAGTTCTGCGAGCGGCTCACATTGAGCGGTGCCCAGAACGTCGCGGACCCGGTCTCGACCCCGTTCATATAGATGTGGCCGACGCCGGCCGCGTCACGGGTGAAGGCAAGATGGGTCCACGTGTTCAGCGGCAACGCCTGGCTGGACGTGAACTGCTGCGCGGCTCCGTTCTGGTAGATGGCGAAGAACGGCTTGCCCGTCGTGCCTTCGGACAACGCGCCGAGGACGTTGTTGTTCGCGGTGCCGTTGCCGAAATCGAACATCCGCGCATAATTCTTGTGGGACCGCGGGTAGACCCAGCCCTCGACGGAGAAGGTCGCCCCGAACCAAACACCGGCGGGCGCCTGGACATACTGGCTCGTGCCGTCCAGTTGCAGCGAGGTGAGGAGTCCGGCCACGGGGGCGTCGTTGACCGCGTTGACCGTCACGACAAAGCTGTCGGAAGCTGTCTTGTTCTCCGCGTCCGTCACGGTGAACGTCAGGGTGGCCGTTCCGCTCTGGTTCGGCAGCGGCACGATCTGGGCGGACCTGGATCCCGTCGTTCCGGACAAGGTGACGTTGCCCGCTGGTATCAGTGCCGGATTGGAGGAAGTGACACCCACCGCGAGACTGCCGGCGGATGTCTGGAAATCTGCCACCGTGAACGTCACGCTCGCAGAACCGTCCTCGGACATCGCCCGATCGGCGATGTCGCTGATGGTCGGCGGAGAGGAGGTCAGGGTGAAATTGTGTGGACCTGAGCCGGAAACGGATCGTGACGCCGGCGAAAAGGTGCCCCCCGGGTAGCTCGGGGTCAGGGTGACCGGCTGTTTCAGCGAGATGCTCGAGAACGAATAAGCGCCGCCCGAGCCGGTGCCGGCCGAAAGAGAGGAGGTAGGGATATTATAAAGATACGATGACCATCCCGAGGCATAGTAGTTGTTGGCCGTGGAACCCGCGCCGCTGAAATAGACGTCACCGCCGAAAAGCCGTCGTGAAAACGGCCGGGAGCCGGTGTATTTCTCGAAGGCGATCGACAGGGCACCGGCTCCGCCCGACTCGAAGAACTCCACCCTGATATTGTGGGAGCCCCCGCCGTTCTCGACACCGTTGAGGTCGATATCGCCGTACGCCTCGAGGCTGCCATGCAATCCGTCGTTGTTCACGACCAGGATATCGTTGACGTAGAGTTTCGAGCCGTCGTCCGAGCTGAGGTAGAAGCGGAACCGACCGGCCCAGTAGTTCTGGAAACTGCTGTAAAAGACTCCACCGATGTTGTCGACGGGGACGCCAGCGTTGATCGCGCTGAACATGTTTCCCGAAGTGCTGGGGATGTCCAGGTAGGTATAGTAGCCGGAGTAGTCGGCGCTGTTGTCGCTCGGGAGCTCGCTGACCGCACCGATCGAGGCACGGGTCAATGAGACCGTCGCGCCCGGCACATTGCCCTGGGTCGCGCTCACGGTGCCGGTGATCGTTCCAGCCGACGCACCGGGCAGGAACGCGGCGGCGACCAATAATACCCAAGCGAATCGGCGTGAAAGCGACAGGAGGGACCAGCGCGGAGCGGAGCGCCGGGAGGAGAAGGAAGATGAGGAGATCATGGCTGGAGCTCTGGAAAGGCTTACTGGTTGAGCACGGGGGTGTTGGCGACCCGGTTCAGGCGGAAGGTGCCGGTGACGACGATGTTGGTGCGGTGGAGGCCGGAGACGGTCTCGCGGTAGATGCCGTCGAGCACGCGCTCGCCGTAGCCGGGCGGCGCGTTGGGCGGTGCGGCGCCGAACTCCAGCCCGATGACGCGGCGGATGGAGAAACCCTTCTGGTGGTCGGGATGGTAGCGGTGCTTGAAGGGGTTCCGGGCGAAGGTGTCGGACATGGTGTTCGTGGCGACCACCGACGAGCCGATGTCGAACACGCCGGCCATCGGCAGCTCGTTGTCCGCGAAATCGAAGCCGGCGGTGCTCAACCGGCGGCCGACCGGCACGCCGTCGCGGGCGGAGATGCCGGTGTACTTGCCGACCAGGGAATCATCCGTCAGCAACACGTAGCGGCCAGGTCGGTCGATGATCGCCGTGCCGGACGCATCGTTGGTGGTCGTGCCGTCCTGCCACATCTCGATGACCTCCTTCAGCAGCCGGGTCTGGCCGGCGGCATCCACGTGCAGGAGCAGCCGCAGGTTGAGCTCGCTGGAGGTCGGGGTGGTCGCCATCGATACGTTGGCGCGGGTGACGGAGTTGGGCACCCGGTTGGTCGTGACGATCTTGGAGACCGCATTGGTCTCCAGCACGACGGTGAAACCGCTGGAGACATTGGTCGTGAGCGCTCCGGAATGGGCCTCGCTGACGGCGTTCAAGCTCGCCGTGCCGACCCACAGGCCGACGTGCGAACCGGCTCCGGCCGCCGTGCCGACCGGTGCCGCCGAGCGGGTGACCGACACCGGCAACAGATGGCGGCTGCCCAGGCCGTCGGTGATCTCGAGCACCGTCTCGAACAGGTCCGCCGCCATGTCGGCGCGGCGGACCGCGATCCGCTCGCGCTGGGCCGCGCCCACCGGCACCGCTCGCACCCACGGTGTCGGCAAGCCGGGCCAGGTCAGGGTCTGGTCGGACAAACGTTGCGCGTACGACAACGGGTTGGTCGTGGGTGCGCCGAGGTCCCGGACCGTGGCGTTGAGGGCCGCGGGCCCGAGGTTCTTCAGTTCCAGCTCCACCTCATCGGCCGCGAGGGTGAACTCGAGCCCGTCTCCGAACACCGGCACCGCCACGAAGGGCGCGACATAGTCCGACCCGCCCCGGCACCAGATCCAGTAGGCTTCGCCGCGGCGCACCAGATCGGTTCCAACGATCCGCTGCCAGACACCGGCCGCATCGAGCCGGTACATCGCCCCGAGCCCGGTCGTCGTCGCATAGTGGGCGGCGGACGGCCGGAAGAAGCTGAGGAAGGTCGGCGGCACCGCCGGGTCCACCGGCAAGCCGCGGAAGTTGTACGAGTCCGGCAACCAAGCCCGCGTCCGGGTGGTCGGCCGGCCGGACAGCGTGAGCGTGGCGGCGGCCGTGCCGGCGAGCTTCACGAGGTACGACCGGTTGACCTGGACCTGGAAGAGGTTGTTCTGGAAGGCATCGACCCGGTTCGTGGGCACCCAGGAGAACCAGCCGGCCTTGGCCAGCGCCGTCTCGGTGACCTCGGCCACGAAATCCGGCTGGCCCAGGTTGTTCCCGTAGGCCCACACGCTGTCCACCGGCACGCCGTCGAAGACCGCGCTCAGGTCGGGGTTCTCCGGCACCACCTCGAGATGGATGGCGTTCCAGCCCGGGTTGAGCGTGACGGACTGCGTGGTCGTCGGCGTGGCACGGGCCAGCAGCGCGGCAAGCGGCAGCGACAGCAGGCAGACGACGAGGCGCAGCAGCGAAGCGGAGGAGGATGAGGTCTTCATGGCTCGAGGAAAGGGGCGGAAAAGATCAGGGAAGGGCGGGCGGACGCGGGGTCGAAGAGTCCGGGACGACGATCAGCGCCAGCGCGGCGGCGTTCGTGCGGATGTCGAGGCCGGCGCGCATCCGGGCATGGAAGGCGGCGGTGGCCTGCTCGCGTCTGGCCTGTTGGAGCTGGTGCCGGATGGCGGGGCCGACCTCGGTCAACGGGCGGGTGGAGGCGGGCTTCGTGCCGGTGAGACGGACGATGTAGAATCCCGTCGGCGTCGCGACGACCGGCGCACGATCGCCCGGTCGCTGGAGCGCGCGGAGCGCTTCGGCGATGGCGGGATCCCAGCCGTTCTTGTCAGCGCCCGCGCTCAACCAGCCGGTGTCGCCGCCTTGGTAACGCGTGGCCTGGTCCTCGGAGTGCTCGCGCACCAACCGCTCGAACGCCGTGCCG
>JBBRQL010000303.1:0-4464 GCA_038226425.1 Verrucomicrobiota bacterium | reverse complement strand
GTCAGGATAATGACGGTTGAAGCCGGTCGCGATCCGGGCGTCGGGTTCATCGGGCCAGAGCTCGTCGCCGGCGAGTTGTTCCTGGACGAAGCGGTCGTACGGCTTGTCCTCGTTGAAGGAGCGGATGACGTAGTCGCGGTAGCGCCACGCGTCGGGCCGCGTCTCGTCGGCCTTGAAGCCCTCGCTCTCGGCGTAGCGCGCGAGGTCGAGCCAGTGGCGGGCCCAACGTTCGCCGTGGCCCGGGGACGCCAGAAGACGGTCCACGACCCGCCCGAACGCTCCGGGATCCGCGTCGCTCTCGAACGCCGCGATCTCCTCGGGCGTCGGCGGCAACCCGACGAGGTCCAGCGACGCGCGCCGGATGAGCGTCGCGCGGTCGGCTTGGGCAAGCGGCCGGATCCCGCGCGCGGCCAACGTCGCGTCGATGAAGGCATCGACGGGTTGCGCGGACGATTTGCCGGCCATCGATGTCGGCACGGGCACCGTCCGGACGGGCCGGAGCGACCACAGCGACCGCTGCTCGGCCGTGAGGTCGGCGGCGCGGGCACCGACGACGCCACAGCCGACCGCGAGCAGGACCGTGAGCAGACGTCGGTAGAGAGCTCGGGAGAGGCGTTCCATAGGCACGGGTATTACTCCGCGCATCATCCGCAACGGAGGGGCGATGTAAACTGCCGACTACGCCCTCCTCGGACCGGACGTATCGTCTCCTCCGGACGGGATGAGGTCCCCGCGCGCGTCTCCGTCCGCACCTTCTGCCGGCGGGACGCACGACAGCAGAGGGTGCCACCGATCGCCACGATGTCCGGTTGCCCCGATAGGCGGCGGTGGCGATCCGCCAAGGCACGCGAGATCGAGCATCTCTCGACCTTTGACATCCTCGCCGGACAGGTGGCTAATGCTGACCTCACCCTCGCATTGGATCCTCCCATGAAGAACGAACCTTCCTTCCTTCCTGCCCGGGGCCGCGGTTTCACGCTGATCGAGCTGCTCGTGGTCATCGCCATCATCGCGATCCTCGCCGGGATGCTCTTGCCGGCGCTGGCCAAGGCGAAGTCCAAGGCGAACCAGACCTACTGCCTCAACAGCACCCGACAGATCGGCGTCGCCGTCTCGCTGTACGGACAGGACTACCGCAACAAGATCCCGCTGGCCCGGAACTGGGGCAAGCAATGGGGCGGCGACCACGCGTTGCGCAGCGATCCGTCCTGGATGCCCGAACTGCTCACGCCGTACATCGGCACGAACACCTCGAAGCCTAGGTCGAACGAGTCGACCATCAAGCTCTATCAGTCGCGGCAAGGGATCTACAGCTGTCCGGTCGCCATCCGGACCAAGCTCAAGGCGGGAGCGGCCGGCGCCGGCTTCACCGAGGACAAGTTCTTCGGGAACGACGGGGTCACCTACGTCTGGAACCACATCTACCTGACCAAGAACCGCAGCGGCTACGAGGAGAGCAAACCCGTGAGCGGACGGTCCGACGCCGCGATGGCGAACCCGTCGAAGGCCACGCTGACCTGGGAGATCCCGTACTGGGACTCCGCCACCATGCCCCACTCGAAGGGCATGAACCTCGTCTTGGCCGACGGCCATTCCGAAAGGGTCAAAGGCAGCCCGAAGGAAGAGGACTGGTGGGCCTACCACAGCCGAGACGGCTGGGAACCGGACTGAGCCTCAACGGCCCGCGGCCGCCCCTTCCGCCAACGCGGTCGCCACGTCCTTCGCGAAGTAGGTGAGGATGAGGTCGGCCCCGGCGCGCTTGATGGCGAGCAACGATTCGTCGCGCGTCTTCACCAGGTCGAGCCAGCCCTTCTCAGCCGCCGCGTGCAGCTGCGCGTACTCGCCGCTGACCTGGTAGGCGGCGAGCGGGAGCGACGAGGCCTCGCGCAGGTCGCGTATGATGTCCAGATAAGGACCGGCGGGCTTCACCATGAGCATGTCAGCCCCCTCGGACTCATCGAGCATCGCGTCGGCGATGGCTTCGCGGCGGTTGGCGGGATTGAGCTGGTAGGTGCGCTTGTCGAGCGCGGTCGTGCCGGCCGCGCGCGCGCTCCCGACCGCCTCGCGGAACGGACCGTAGTAGGCCGACGCGAACTTCGCCGCGTAGGCGAGGATCCCGGTCTGCGTGCGGCCCGCGGCGTCCAGCGCGGCGCGGATCGCGGCGACACGGCCGTCCATCATGTCGCTCGGCGCGACGAAATCGGCGCCGGCCCGCGCGTGCAGCACGGCCATCTTGGCGAGGAGGGCGACGGTGGCGTCGTTGTCCACGTCGGAACCGTCGGCGGTGAGGACGCCATCGTGGCCGTGCGATGTGTAAGGATCGAGCGCGATGTCGGTGAAGAGCACGAGACCCGGCACGGCGGACTTCACCGCACGGACCGCGCGCAGCACGAGGCATCCGGGCGACAACGCCTCGGTGCCGGCGGAGTCCTTCGCGGACGCCGGCGTGACCGGGAACAATGCCACGCCGCGGACGCCGAGCGCGTGCAGGGCGCGGCATTCCGACACGAGGTCCGCGACGGAGAGTCGCTGCACGCCGGGCATCGAGCCGACCGGTTCCGGCGGGCCGTCGCCTTCCTTGACGAACAGCGGCGCGATGAGGTCCGCGGCGACGACGCGCGTCTCCTGGACGAGGTCGCGGATCGCGGCGTTGCGGCGGAGCCGGCGGGGGCGCACGGCGGGCAGCGGGACGTTTTGCACGACCCGAACAATAAGGCTCGAACGCCCGCGAGGCGAGCCTGCGTTGTGGGCGTCGTCGAAGAGCCCGGGACTCAGCGGCCAGACGTCCAACCCACCGCACGGCCCGTCCATCCGCAGGATTCGGCGGGCGCCTCGTTTCGTCGTCGGTCCGCTTGGTCTTCGACGCGGGCTCCAGGTGCCTCAGCGGGGCGGACGGATCTTGATGTCGCGGAACCAGACCGCGTCGCCATGGTCCTGCAAGAGGATCGGCGTCGCGAACTTCGTTCCCCACTTCGCCTCGTTCTTGAACTTGCTCCGCGCCTTCGCGTCGGCCATCTCGGCCGAACCGAGGTCGTAGGCCAGCACCTTCACCCCGTTGAGCCAGTGCTCGACATGGCCGCCGCGGACGGTGACCCGCGAGGTGTTCACCTCGCCGGCCGGCCGCAACGGATGGCTCGTCGGCGCGAGCGCGTCGTAGAGCGAGCCCGTCTGGCGTTTCGGTCCGACGAGCGCGTCGGGATGCAAGGCGTCGTCGATCAACTGGTACTCATGCCCGATGGCGCTGCCGCGGACCTCGTCGATGAAATATTTCAGCCCGCTGTTCGCTCCGGGCGCGACGCGCCAGGTCCACGTCAGCTCGAAGTCGGTGAACTTCTCCTCGGTGATGATGTCGCCGCCGCCGCCCTTGGCGACGTGCTTGAGCCAGCCGTCCTCGACGACCCAGCCCTGGGCCGGGAACGCCGGCTTGCCGAACGCGCGCCAACCGGCGGTCGTCCGCCCGTCGAAAAGCAACCGCCAACCGGCGGATTGCTCCTGCGCCAGCAGCGGGTCGGGAGACGCCGTACCGGACCCGATCGACCGGGAGGTGCTGCAAGCCGGCAGCACCAAAGCGGCCGCGGTGCAGACGAGAGCGAGGATCAGGGAACGCATGGGGATCATTGCGGTTGGAGACGTTTCACGCGGATGTCCCGGAACCAGACCGCGTCGCCGTGGTCCTGCAGGCAGATGTGGCCTGACTTCTCCTGCGCGAACTTCGGCATCGACTTGAACTTCGAGCCGGCGATGAGCGCCTGCATCTCCGGGCTGCCGAGATCGTACCGCACGACCTGCCGGCCGTTGAGCCAGTGCTCGCCGTGCGTCCCGCTGATGACCAACCGCGACTTGTTCCACTCGCCGACGGGCCGGAGCGCCTTTTTCTCGTTGCAGGCGATCAAGGCGTACAAAGCGCCCGCGCTGGTCTTGGGGTTCTTGCCGTCGCCGTGCTTGGCGTCGTCGAGGACCTGGTATTCCGGGCCGGTCTCATAAGAAGCACCGAACTCCTCGGAGACGTGGTACATCACGCCGCTGTTGGCGCCGGGAGAGACCTTCCACTGCCATTCGAGCTCGAAGCTCTCGTACTTCTCGCGGGTCACGAGGTCCCCGCCGCCGCCGAGCACCTTCAGCGCGCCGCCCTCGACCGTCCAGCCCTTGGCCGGGAATCCCGTCTGCTTGTAGCCGCGCCACTTCGCGGTCGAAGTGCCGTCGAAAAGTTTGTCCCATCCTGTCGCGTCGTCGGCGGCAAGGAGGGCGGTGGCGGACAGCAGGGAAAGGACGATGGCGCGCAACGGTTTCATGAGGGGTTCGCGGCGGAAGTTGACGCAGGCGGGCTCCGTCGCGTCAAGCGCCGGCTCCAGAAGGGGTGCGATCCGAAGTGGCGGTCAGCGGAGAGTGGCACTTGCTCTGGAGAAGACACCGGCCGGAGAGAGGATCTGGAAAACAGGAAAGCAGGAAAAACGAGGCTTTGCC
>JBBRQL010000302.1:0-4468 GCA_038226425.1 Verrucomicrobiota bacterium | reverse complement strand
TCACGAACGGCGAGGCGTTCGGCGAGGCGAAGAGCTTGGCGTTGTTGGTCTCGTTCTCGGTGAAGACGATCCGCGGCGCGGTGCCGTCCGGCGCTGGGCCGGCCTCGAGCACGAAGTCGCCGAGCGTCTCGTGGATGGCGCGGACGCGGGCATCGGGAGCGAGGCGGAGCAGGGGACGTTGCGCGGTGCCTTCGCGCGGACAGCCCCAGGTCCAGGTGTTGCGGAACCAGAGCGTCGGCAGCAGATGCAGCTCGGCGGGCTCAGGACCGCGGTTGGCGACGGTGATGCGGATGAGGATGTCGTCCGGCGCGAGCTTGGCGTACTCGGCGGTGACGTCGAAGTAGCGGCCGTCGGCGAAGACGCCGGTGTCGGCGAGCTCGTACTCGCGGTCGGCCCGGCCGCGGCGCCGGTTCTCCCCGACGAGATCCGCATACGGGAACGCGGCCTGCGGATATTTGTAGAGCGCCTTGGCGTAGGAATGGGTGGGCGTCGAATCGAGGTAGAACCACTCTTCCTTCACGTCCTCGGCGTGGTTGCCCTCGTTGCCGGTGAGGCCGTAGAGGCGCTCCTTCAGGATCGGGTCGCGGCCGTTCCAGAGCGCGAGCGCGAAGCACAGCCGCGCCTCGCGGTCGCAGAAGCCGAGCAGGCCGTCCTCGCCCCAGCGGTAGGCGCGGCTGCGGGCGTGGTCGTGGGGGAAGTAATCCCAGCAGGTGCCCCATTCGCTGTAGTCCTCGCGGACGGTGGCCCACTGGCGCTCGGCGAGGTACGGACCCCAGCGCTTCCAGTTGGCGATCCGGGTGGAGTCCTCGGTCAACCGGCGGCCTTCTTCGGTCCCGGCCGTCTTGCGGAGGACCATCGTGTTCCCGGCGAGGTCGTTCGGATCAGGCATGTGCCGATTAGACGGCCATGGCGCGACGACGGGAAGGACGGATCCGGGGGCGCGGACCTTGTATCGTGCGGGAGATTTCTGAAAAATCTGCGCCGCGCCGGACGTTCTGTGATGTGAACGGGGAGGCAGTCGTGATGACCGAGCTTGCCCACCAAGGGCTGACAGCCTCAGCTAACTCAATGAACAAGGAACCAAAAACTATGACCAGAGAACTCACCGGCGGTACGCCGCTCAGCCGTTTCAAGAAGAAGATCGAGCGCCTTCCAGAGGCCTTGCGGATCCTGACCGAGGGCGACTCGTGGTTCGCGTTCCCGCTGCCGTCGAGGCCGAACATCCCGGACAACCTGATCAGGACTTTTGCTGAGAAGGCCGCTTGGCTGCGGCTGGAAGGGAACGGCGACGAAGCGGTGGAGATCCTCAAGGGGGAGCAGCGCAACCGACTCCGGAGGCTGCTCGCGGACGACGCCTTGGGCTTCGAGGCGCTGCTCTTCAGCGGCGGCGGCAACGACATCGTGGGCGAGGACCTGTTGCCGCTGCTCAAGGACTTCGTGCCCGGAGCGGATTGGCGCTCGTGCATCGACCAAGAGCGGCTCCTGCTCCGCATGGGCCAGATCGAGGCCGCCTACGAGGAGCTCGTCGACCTGCGCGACGACCATCGTCCCGGCTGCGTGATCTTCACCCACGCCTACGATCTCGCGATCCCGACCGGCAAAGCGATCCGGTTGCCCGGGGTGAAGATCGGACCGTGGATGCAGCCGTACCTTTTGCAGCGGGGGATCGACGATCCGGCGATGCAGCGCCAGATCATCGGCTACATGCTGGAGCAGTTCGGCGAGCTGATGTCCAAGCTCGAGAAGCGGCACGCCGACATCGTCTACGTGCGCACCCAAAGGACCTTGGACGACACCGAATGGGGCGATGAGCTGCATCCCACCACGGGAGGTTTCACCAAGCTCGCCAAGCTCTTCGAAGCCGCGATGACAGCGAAATTCCCGGGGCGGCTATTACCGGTCTGAGGGCCGTTCAGCCCTTGTACACGATCAGCACGCCGAAATCGCTGAGCAGCTTCTGCGTGCCCATCTCGATGTAGCTGTAGTTGATCGTGTTGATGCTGACGATCGCGTCCTCGCCGATCTTGCCCAGCGCCTCGGTCACGACCTTGTCGAAGTTGTCGTGGCCGACCTCTTTGCAGTCGATGTGCCGGATCGTCTTGATGTGGAGCTGCTTCGGTCCTCCGGAGGCCGCGACCTCGAGCGGGGGAGCGGATTTCTTGATGAGCGGCGCGCTCGGGCCGGACGTCACCGGCACGCTGAAGTGCTTGATCTCCTTCGCGCCGGCGGAGGCGTTGGACGCGAGGCCGACCTTCATGTTGGTCGCGTCCGGCTGCGGGACGGACATCGCCTTGCCACAGGTGGGGCAGGTGAGCTGCTGGCCGGCGCCGCTGGCGTCGACCTCGAGGTCCTGGCGGCAGCTCGGGCACTTGAAGGAGATATCCATGGATCTGGTGGGAGTGTGGGGAGACCGTGGCCCTCTCGCCGGAAAAATGGAAGCGCGGAAGCGGCGATACGCCGCCGCGGTCGTTCACTCGAAGAGCTTGCCGAGCTTCTGCACGCGCTCGGCCACCGGCGAGCCGGCGGGTGTGCGCGCCTTGACGGCCTGGAAGACGCGCTTCGCGCCGGCGGGGTCGCTGCGCACGAGCATCTGGGCGTAGTCGAGCTCGATGGCGGCCTTCTTCGGGTCGCGGAGCGTGGCCTGGTTGTCGGCGAGCCAGTCCTTCATCGCGGAGGCGCCGCCGCTCTTGGCCTGTGCCAGCGAGGCCTCGAGGGCCGGGGACAACGCTGGCAAAGGATCCACCGGCGCGGCGATCTGCTGCGAACGCGGCGGTCCCTCGGTCTCCAGCTTGGTCTTGCCGTAGAAGATCACCAGTTTGCTGAAGCCCCAGATGGCCGTCAGCAGGATCAAGACGCCGATCAGTTTGCTCATTCGCCCTCCACGCGTTCGATGCGGGCGCCGAGCTTCCGGAGTTTCTCCTCCATGCGCTCGTAGCCGCGGTCCAGATGGTAGATGCGGTGGACCTGGGTCGTGCCGCTGGCCGCGAGGCCCGCGATGACCAGGGCCGCCGATGCCCGAAGGTCGCTGGCCATCACCGGCGCGCCGCTCAGCGGGCGGCCGCCCTTCACGATGGCGCTCGGTCCTTCGATGGAGATCTCCGCACCGAGGCGCGCGAGCTCGGCGACGTGCATGAACCGCGACTCGAAGATGCGCTCGGTGATGACGCTGATGCCGTTCGCGCGGCACATCAGCGCCATGAACTGCGCCTGGACGTCCGTGGGAAAACCCGCGTAGGGCAGGGTGGTGACATCCGTCGGGCGGATCCGCGCCGCCGGACGGACGAGCAGGCCGCCGGCCTTGCGCTCGATCTTCACGCCGGCCTCGCGGAGCTTGTCCATCACGGCCGCGAAATGTTCCGGCCGGGCGCCGTGGACGAGCACCTCGCCCTTGGTGGCCGCCGCGGCGCAGAGGAAGGTGCAGGCCTCGATGCGGTCGGGGATGACCTCGTAGTCGGTGCCGTGCAGGCGGTCGACGCCGGTGATCGTCAGCGTCGGGCTGCCGATGCCGGTGATCTTCGCGCCCATGCTCACCAAGAAATTCGCGACGTCGCAGACCTCGGGCTCGCAGGCGGCGCTCTCGATGACGGTGACGCCTCCCGCCAGCGTCGCGGCCATCATGATGTTCGCCGTGCCGAGCACGGTCGGCCCGGCCCGGCCGCCGAGGAAGAGCGTGGTGCCGACGAGCCGCTTGGCCGTGGCGTTGATGTAGCCGTTCTCGATGTCGAGCTTCGCGCCGAGCGCCTTCAGGCCCTTGAGGTGCAGGTCGATGGGTCGCGTGCCGATGATGCAGCCGCCGGGCAGCGACACGCTGGCCTTGCGGAGGCGGCCGAGCAGCGGTCCGAGGATGCAGATGCTCCCGCGCATCTTGCGGATCAGGTCGTAGTCGCCGAAGCCCTTCAGCTTGGCCGCGCGGATGGTCAGGGTGCCGTCCTCGAACTTCACCTCGGCGCCGAGCGATTCGAGGATCTTGCCCATGAACCGGACGTCGCTCAGGTCGGGCACGTTGCGGATGACGCAGGTGTCGCCCGTGAGCAGCGTGGCGGCCATGAGCGGCAGCACGGCGTTCTTCGAGCCGCTGATCCTGACTTCGCCGTGGAGCGGCACGCCGCCTTTGATGAGAAAACTGTCCATTCTGGTCCCTGTGCCCGGAGGCCTGCGGCGGGCCGGACCGGACGGTCCGGAAGCCGGACCACGTCCCGTCATGCCTTCGCTTCGCCAGCTGCCTTCGGGGAGAGCACGATGAGAACGCGCTCGCGTCCGCTCAAGTCTTTCTCGACACCTTCGCTCGACCAGCCGGCGTCGGCGAAGATCCCGGACAACGCCTCCGCCTGCCCGTCGCCGAACTCCGTGAGCAGCCAGCCGCCCGGCACGAGCCACGGCACGGCCTCGACGGCGAGCATCCGGTAGAAGTCCAGGCCGTCCGCGCCGCCGTCGAGCGCGAGCCGCGGATCGAAGTCGCGCACCTCGG